>JAKSBX010000095.1 GCA_022360905.1 Chromatiales bacterium | reverse complement strand
GGTACCACCCGAGGCCTTGACCCCGGCAGCCTTGGCGACCGCTGCCAAGCGGCCAGCCAGTTCACCCGGCGTACAGATATCCTGTTCGCCAGTGTGGTTCAGATCGAGTTGGATGGGATTCAGATAGTGCAGTTTGGCCCCGTTGAGGGCGGCTTTGCGCAGGCGATGGGCTAGTATCGGCTGCTCTTTACGGATGTTTCCGCCGACCACCAAAACCGCCTGCATCTGATCCATCTCACTGAGACTGCCACCCAGCCAGTGCACGCTCTTTTGAGTTGCATCCAGGCGGAAGTCACCCTGGCGTAGACGGCTGTCGATATTGCTGCATCCCAGTCCGCGCATCAGTTTCTGAGCGAGAAACAGCTCTTCGAGGGTTGAGGTCGGGGACAGCAGGGTACCGATCTGATCCCCATCGCCGATCTCTTTGAGACTGGCCGCCGCCATCTCCAAAGCCAGCTCCCAGCTGACCTCTTTCCATTCACCACCCTTTTTCACCATCGGTGAAGTAAGCCGGTCACTGCTATAGAGCCCTTCGTAACTGAAACGGTCCCGATCGGAGATCCAGGTCTCGTTGATCGATTCGTTGTCCTTGGGATGTACCCGCATCACCTTGTTGCCACGCAGATGCAGGTTCAGATTGGAGCCGAGACTGTCGTGTGGTGCGATCGCTTCCACCTGAGTCAGCTCCCAGGCGCGGGCGTTGAAACGGAAGGGTTTGGAGGTCAGCGCACCCACCGGGCAGAGGTCGATGATGTTGCCGGAGAGTTCGGAGTCCACACTCTTTTCGATATAGGTGCCGATCACCATATGTTCACCACGTCCGGTGGCACCCATCTCCCGGATACCGGCGATCTCTTCACCAAACCGCACGCAACGGGTACAGTGGATACAGCGGGTCATGTCGGTGGCAATCAATGGCCCGATATTCTTGTCGGCAACGACCCGTTTACCCTCACTGTAGCGGGAGACATCCCGCCCATAACCGATCGCCACATCCTGCAGTTCACACTCGCCACCCTGATCGCAGATCGGACAGTCGAGAGGGTGATTGATCAGCAGGAACTCCATGGTGCCTTGCTGTGCAGCCAGTGCTTTTGGAGAACGGGTGTAGACCTTCATGCCGTCAGTCACCGGCGTGGCGCAGGCCGGGAGGGGTTTCGGCACCTTCTCCACTTCAACCAGGCACATACGGCAGTTGGCTGCAATGGATAGTTTCTTGTGATAACAGAAGCGCGGTATGTTGATACCGGCTGCATCCGTGACTTCAATGAGCATACTGCCGGCTTCCGCCTGCAGCTCCTGCCCGTTTACTTCAATGGTGACTAACTTATCTGTCATCGTGGTTACTGTAAGACCTCAGCCAGCCCCGACCATGCAACGCTTATGGTCGATGTGATATTGAAACTCTTCCCGATAGTGGCGCAGCATGCCCTGTACCGGCATCGCCGCAGCGTCTCCCAGGGCACAGATGGTTTTGCCGCTGATCTTGTCTGCCACATCATCCAGCAGGTCCAGGTCCTCCTGGCGCCCCTGTCCGGTTTCAATGCGGTGCACCACCCGATAGAGCCAGCCGGTACCCTCACGGCAGGGAGTACACTGACCGCAGGACTCTTCGTGGTAGAAATAGGACATACGCTCAAGGATCTTGACCATACAGTTGGTGTCGTCCAGCACAATCACCGCACCTGAGCCCAACATGGAACCGGCGCCGGCGATGGAGTCGTAGTCCATATTGAGATCCATCATCTGTTCACCGGGAATCACCGGTGCAGAGGATCCGCCGGGAATCACCGCTTTGATCTTACGGCCATCCCTCATTCCCCCGGCCATCTCGAGCAGTTCGGAAAAGGGTGTACCCATCGGAATCTCGAATACCCCCGGATTATTGATATTGCCGGAGATTGAAAACAGTTTTGAACCACCGCTGTTCTTCACACCGATATCGGCAAACCACTCCCCACCCTTCTCCAGGATCATCGGAATCGAGGCCAGACTCTCGGTGTTGTTGATGATGGTCGGCCGGCCATACAGACCGAAGTGGGCCGGAAACGGTGGCTTGTAACGGGGCTGACCCTTCTTGCCTTCGATGGACTCCAGCAGAGCGGTCTCTTCGCCACAGATATAGGCGCCGCCACCCAGATGGGTATACAGATCGAAATCAAACCCTGAACCCAACAGGTTCTCACCAAGAAAACCAGCTTCACGGGCCTCCTGCAGTGCCTGTTCGAAGCGCTCATAGGGTTCCCAAAACTCACCCCGGATATAGTTGTAACCGCGGGTTGCGCCGATGGCATAGCCGGCCAGAATCATCCCCTCGATCAGTTGATGGGGGTTGTAGCGCAGGATATCCCGATCTTTGAATGTCCCCGGCTCACCTTCATCCGAGTTGCAGACCACATATTTCTGCCCCGGTGCATTGCGCGAGATGAAACTCCACTTCAGGCCGGTGGGGAAACCTGCCCCGCCACGCCCACGCAGTCCGGACTTTTTCACCTCTTCAATGATATCTTCAGGCGCCCGTTTCTCTGTGAGTACCTGCTTCAAGACTTCGTAGCCACCACGACTCTGGTATTGCTCCATCAGCCAGGGGCGCTCAAGATCCAGGGTTCGCAGACAGACTTCATTGACCATGGCTGTTACTCCAGACCTTCCAGAATCGCATCGACGATTTCCGGTGTGAGATTTTCATAATACTGTTTGCCGATCTGCATCATGGGTGCACCGCCGCAGGCCCCCAGGCACTCCACCTCTTTCATGGAGAAACGGCCATCCTCGGTAACCTCGCCAAAGCTGATACCGAGTTTTTTCTCAAGATGCTCGACAATCAGATCCGATTTGTTGGTCATGCAGGAGACGTTGGTACAGACACAGATCTTGTGTTTGCCCACCGGTTTCAGCTCATACATGGAGTAGAAGGTTGCCACTTCATAGACCGCAATCGGTGGCATTTCCAGATAGTCGGCGACCCGGTCCATCAGTTCCGTGGTCAACCAGCCACCATTGTCATCCTGCACGATCATCAAGGCGCCCATCACGGCGGACTGCTTCCACTCAGGCGGATACTTGGCGATCCAGCGATCAATCTCCGCACAGATTTGCGGGGCGAAAAGTTCCGTTTTGTCTTTAACTGTTACTGTCATTTCAAATTGCTCTAACGGTCGATCTCACCAAATACCACATCCATGGTGCCAATCACCGCCACCACATCGGCAAGCATATGGCCGTTTACCATTTCGTCCATGGCGGCCAGGTGAGAGAAACCCGGCGCTCTGATCTTCAATCGGTAAGGCTTGTTGGCGCCATCGGAGATGATGTAACAGCCGAACTCCCCTTTCGGTGCCTCAACCGCCGCATAGACCTCACCTTCAGGTGGGCAATAGCCTTCAGTGAAGAGCTTGAAGTGGTGTATCAAGCCTTCCATATCGTCCTTCATATCGTCGCGACTGGGGGCAGCAATCTTATAATCGTCGAGCATCACCGGACCGGGATTGGCCCTCAACCATTCGACACACTGTTTGATGATACGGGCCGATTCCCGCAGTTCAGCAACCCGCACCAGATAGCGGTCGTAACAGTCGCCGTTCTGACCCACTGGGATGTCGAAATCCACTTTGTCGTAGGCCGCATAGGACTGTTTCTTACGCAGATCCCAGGCAATACCTGAGCCTCTCAGCATGGGACCGGTAAAGCCGAGCTGCAGTGCTCTTTCTGGTGAGACTACACCGATTCCTACGGTACGCTGTTTCCAGATTCTGTTGTCGGTGAGCAGGGTCTCATACTCATCCACCAGCCCGGGAAAGCGGTTGGCGAAATCCTCGATGAAATCGAGCAGGGATCCCTGCCGGTTTTCATTACGCGCGGCCACATCCCGACCGGTTACCCATTGACTCGCCTGATACTGGGGCATCTTCTCCGGCAGATCCCGGTAGACACCGCCGGGACGGTAGTAGGCGGCATGCATACGGGCACCGGAGACGGCTTCATAGCAATCCATCAGATCCTCCCGTTCTCGGAAGGCATAGAGGAACACGGTCATCGCGCCCACATCGAGGGCGTGGGTACCCAGCCACATCAGGTGGTTGAGGATGCGGGTGATCTCATCGAACATGGTGCGGATGTACTGGGCCCGAACCGGTACCTCGACCCCAAGCAGTTTCTCGATCGCCCGAACATAACCGTGCTCGTTACACATCATCGAGACATAGTCGAGACGATCCATGTATGGGATGCTTTGGTTATAGGGCTTGCTCTCGGCCAACTTTTCGGTGGCCCGATGGAGCAGTCCAATATGCGGATCGGCGCGCTCGATGACCTCACCATCCATCTCCAGAACCAGTCGCAGTACACCGTGGGCTGCCGGATGCTGGGGGCCGAAATTGAGGGTGTAGTTACGAATTTCAGGCATCGGCGGCATCCTGCGTTGCGTCATCATCATTCAGATAACGGTTGTCTTTACGGGTAACCTTGGGTACCAGGGTGCGCGGATCGATGCTCACCGGTTCGTAGATCACCCGCGCCAGCTGTTCGTCATAGCGCATCTCCACCTGACCGATCAGCGGAAAATCCTTTCTGAAGGGGTGACCGATGAAGCCGTAATCGGTGAGAATACGGCGCAGATCCGGATGTCCGTCAAACAGAATGCCGAACAGATCGAAGGCCTCACGCTCGAACCAGTTCGCACTCGCCCACACCGGAACCACTGAGGCGACAATCGGCTGATTGGTATCAACAAACACACGTAACCTGAGTCGTACATTGTTACTCAGGGAGAGCAGATGGTAGACCGCGGCAAAACGACGGTTTTCATCGGGCTGCTCCGCCGCTTGCTCAACCACACCTCGGCCAAAACCGGTATTTGGTGCATCGTCAGTCTGCCACTCGGAGCTGCCATAATCCGAATAGTCGACACCACAGACGTCGGTCAACTCTTTGAAATCGAACTCAGCATCATCGTGCAAGGTATTGGCTACTTCGAGCAACTTGTCAGCGGGCACCACCAGAGTGACCTCACCGCAGCTTCTCTCCACCTCACAATTCAATTCTGAAAAACGCTCTTCAAGTGTCGAGGCCAGTTGGTCCAGTCGACCTTGCATACCGTTTTGGGAACCGCTACTCATGATCTATCCACCACCTCAACGCGCTATGGTACTGGTCCGGCGTATCTTGTCCTGCAGCTGAAGCACACCATACAGCAACGCTTCTGCCGTCGGAGGACAACCGGGAACATAGATATCCACCGGCACAACCCGATCACAACCTCTGACTACTGAATACGCATAGTGATAATAACCGCCGCCATTGGCACAGGAACCCATGGAGATCACCCAGCGGGGCTCGGCCATCTGGTCATACACTTTACGCAGCGCCGGAGCCATCTTATTGACCAGGGTACCGGCCACGATCATCACGTCCGATTGGCGCGGGCTGGGCCGAAACACGATACCGAAGCGATCCATGTCATAGCGCGCTGCCGCGGCCTGCATCATCTCCACCGCACAACAGGCCAGACCAAAACTCATCGGCCACATCGAACCGGTGCGAGCCCAGTTGATCAGCTTGTCTGCAGAGGTGGTGATTACACCTTTTTCAAGAATGCCCTCAATGCCCACTCTTAGCCTCCCGAAGGATTACAGCGCTTAACATCTTGATTACTCCCACTCCAGAGCCCCTTTCTTCCATTCGTAAATAAAGCCGATCACCAGGATACCCAGGAACACCATCATGGCGATAAAACCCACCATGCCGATCTGGTCGAGCACCACGGCCCAGGGAAAGAGAAAAGCGATTTCTAGATCGAAGATTATGAAAAGGATGGCTACCAGATAGTAACGAACGTCGAATTTCATACGGGAGTCCTCGAAGGCCTCGAAACCGCATTCGTAAGGTGAGTTTTTTTCGTCGTCCGGCTTGTGAGTGCCAAGCAGAAAACCCAATCCGATGACAATGCCACCCAACACGAAAGACACAGATAGGAAAATCATGATGGGCAAATAATTTTCAAGCATCAGAAAGCTGACCCCCTCGTTGATTCAATCGTTATGTTTTTAGGTGAAACTTCAGGGAAGGCAGGCAGTCTATCCTCTGGCCCGCAACAATGTCAAGTGGGACAAAAAGTAATAATTATATAAAATTCAATTAGTTATAATACTTTTACAGGCATAAAAAAACGGTATCACACCAAAAAGGCGTGTACCGTTCTTATTGGATGGTGCCGATGGCCGGATTTGAACCGGCACGGCTTGCGCCACTACCCCCTCAAGATAGCGTGTCTACCAATTCCACCACATCGGCTAAAACTGTTTTCCCTGCTCCTTACTTCCCATCAACAGCAGTCGGTGCTGCCGGTTGCTGCTCATCGGCCGCGGCCTCCTGGGACGGTTCTGCCATGACCTCCGAGGCAGTAGCGGATTCGCTGGTCTGAACCGGCGGCATCTCTTCGGACTGAACTTGCGGCACACTATCAGCCGCAGGCACGGATGGCAGATCACTACTACCGCCAGGTACCGCTGGAAGATCGCTCTCCGGCGCCGGCGCTTCAATCACCGGGGCGGTGCCCATGTTTTCCATCAGCCCTTCAGGCTCATTGGTCTGGGCAGCGAAGTAGGCCATGACCATGCTGGTAACGAAAAACAGGGTTGCCAGGATCGCTGTGGCGCGGGTCAGAAAAGAGGCTGAACCCTTGGAACCGAATACGGTGCCTGAGGCGCCACTGCCGAAAGCAGCTCCCATATCCGCGCCTTTACCGTGTTGAATCAGAATCAACCCAACCACCCCAACGGCCAGAAAGATGTGAAACACGGTCAATATCGTTTGCATGTCTGCGTTACCTATAAGAAAGCTGTTCAGTTAAGTCATCGGTGACTTAAAGAAACAACTCAAAAAATTAATTCGCTGCCGTACAGATTCCCAGAAAATCTTCCGCAGCCAGTGATGCGCCGCCAATCAGGCCACCATCAATATCCGCTTTGTCGATCAGCTCTTTGGCATTTCCGGGCTTCATCGAGCCACCATAGAGGATGCGTACACCCTCGGCCACCTCGGCACTCTTCTCCGCCACCAGGGAGCGAATGAAAGCGTGCACCTCCTGAGCCTGCTCAGGAGTAGCGGTTTTACCGGTACCGATCGCCCAGACCGGCTCATAGGCGATGACGCCATCAGCCAGTGCAGCCACGCCCTCAAGCTCGATCACCGCATTCAGCTGACGTGCCACAACCTCATTGGTGACACCGGACTCACGCTCTTCGAGCGTCTCGCCAACACACAGGATCGGCGCCAGACCAGCAGCCCGCGCAGTGGCAAACTTCTTAGCGACCAGCTCATCACTCTCATCGTGATAGGTGCGGCGCTCAGAGTGTCCAACAATGACATATTTGCAGGCAAAGTCATTCAGCATGGAAGCCGCCACTTCACCGGTGTAGGCACCGGATGCCTCAGTGGAGAGGTCCTGACCGCCCCAGGCGATGTTGGTGCCGCTCAGGCTCTGCTGAGCCTCAGGAATGAAAATGGCCGTGGGGCAGACCGCAACTTCAGCGTTGGTGACCGCTCCGACACCCTCCTTGATACCATCCAATAAGCTACGAACACTCTCAAGTGAACCGTTCATTTTCCAATTTCCGGCAACCAGTGGTCTACGCATGCTTACACTCCTGCTATAAAAAGAAAGCGCGGTAGCTTAACGGCCAATGCGTCTGAAATCAATCTTCAGTGGCTCTTTCCTGACCAATTTCTGCAGATTGGATCCAATTCCCCCTGGAATAGATGGCGCTTAACTTAACAGAATAAACCGCCAATCAGCGCAAAATGCCGCGAATAACTTTCACCTGGCAGCATCCATTTGCGTAGATTGGCGTTGATTGGCGGTTAATCTCTTAGAACTCCTCCAGCAAAATCAGGGCCTGCTGCCCTCCATCCGGCACCAGCCATGGCATCAACCGGCTACCAACGCCTCGACAGTACTGGCGATCTGTGCCGACAGCACCTCGACCTGCTCGCCGTCACTGCCCTCCACCATCACACGCATCAGCGGCTCTGTACCGGAGGGTCTGAGCAGTACCCGGCCTGAGCTGCCCATCTCCACTTCAGCCTCACGCACCGATCGTTTGACCGCATCCGATTCCATGATCTCCTGGGCACTGGTCCCACCAAGGTGAATGTTGGTCAGCTTTTGTGGATACTTGCTCATCCCGGCGCTGAGCTCCCTTAGCGAGCGCCCTGTGGCATGGACTTCCGCCAGAACCTGCAGCGCGGAGACGATGCCGTCCCCGGTGGTGGTACGATCCAGGCAGATGATGTGGCCCGACTGTTCACCGCCGAGCACCCAACCCTTTTTGGAGAGGCGCTCCATGATATAGCGATCGCCTACGTTGGTCCGCTCGAATACCACACCGTGTTCCCGCAGCGCATGCTCCAGGCCAAGGTTACTCATCAGGGTGCCCACGACCGCCCCCTTGAGCTCGCCAAGCCGCATCCGGGAGCAGGCGATGATATAGAGAATCTCATCCCCATCCACCTCGTTTCCCTGATCATCGATCATGATCAGACGATCACCGTCCCCATCCAGGGCGATACCCAGATCGGCACCATGCTCCAAAACCGCGGCTTTCAAATGTTCGGGATGGGTGGAGCCCACCCCGTCATTGATATTGAATCCATTCGGCTGATTGCCGATTGCAATCACATCGGCACCCATCTCATCGAAGACGTAAGGTGCGATGTTGTAGGCGGCCCCGTTCGAGCAATCCACGACAATTTTCATGCCGTTGAAGCGGGTCTTGAGTGGAATGGTGCTTTTACAGAATTCGATATAGCGGCCTTCCGCATCCATCTTTTCCGCCCGTCCCAGATTGGCGGAATCCACGGTGGTGAGCGGCTTCTCCATCTCTGCCTCGATGGCACTCTCCACCTGGTCCGGCAGCTTGAGTCCGTCTGCCGAGAAGAACTTGATGCCATTGTCGGTGTAGGGGTTGTGGGAGGCACTGATGACGATCCCCGCCTGGGCATGGAGGGTTCGGGTCAGATAGGCCACACTGGGCGTGGGCATGGGGCCGAGCAGGGTGATATTCACACCCGCCGCAGTGAGTCCGGCTTCCAGGGCCGATTCAAGCAGATACCCCGAGATACGGGTATCCTTGCCGATCAACACCCGGCTCTTTGATTCCGTACCCAGAATCCGTCCGACGGCCCAGCCAAGCTTCAACACAAACTCAGGTGTAATCGCCCCTTCACCAAAACGGCCGCGCACACCATCGGTTCCAAAATACTTTCGACTCACAGATAATTCCTCAGTTTTTATAGCTTATTAACCCGGTGCACTATGCGGTCATTGGGTCAATAGTCTGAACAGCCGACACGATTGCCAGGGCGTCGACCGTGGCTTGTACATCATGCACCCGTAAAATGGCACTCCCTTTCATTGCAGCCATCACCGCGGCAGCCAGGCTACCATACAGACGATCTTCGACAGGACGGTCTCCAAGTAGTGTCCCTATCATAGACTTTCTGGATATTCCCACCAATACCGGCACACCAAGCTGGTCGAGATTTTGCAGATCGTCGAGTAGCGCGAGATTATGTGCCAGGGTTTTACCGAAGCCAAACCCGGGATCAACAATCAGCCGATCCTGTGGGATACCCGACGCCACACACGCATCGAGTCGCTGCTGAAGAAAGGTTTTAACATCTTCAACCACATCATCATAGTGAGGATTGCACTGCATGGTACGGGGCTCACCCTGCATGTGCATTAGACAGACCGGCACAGCCGCCTCGGCAGCGGCCTGAAGTGCACCGGAATCGCGTAATGCCATCACATCATTGATCATCCCCGCGCCGGCGGAGACAGCCTCGCGCATCACCTCGGCCTTACTGGTATCGACGGATATGGGCACCTCGATTTCACCGGCCAGCGCCTCAATCAGGGGAATCACCCGATCCATCTCCTGTTGTGCGGTTACCGGCTGGGCGCCAGGCCGGGTAGATTCACCGCCAATATCGATGATCGCCGCCCCTTCCTCGATCATCTGCAAGGCGTGTTCGATGGCCGCATCCCGGGCGATAAAAAGCCCTCCATCGGAAAACGAATCCGGAGTCAGATTGAGTATACCCATCACCTGAGGCTGACTCAGATCGAGGTTTTTACCGGCGCAGTCGAGTATCTTTGACGCAGACATAGGGTTCCTTTTTTGAGCAAGACCAAAAAGCCGAGTTGGGAATCGATAGGTTACCATCCACTGGCGCTCAGTTTCCCTATAATTACCGTCCCGGTTTATGAGCTTCAAACATGTTCAGACATAGTTCGTGCCATGGCAATCAGTAACTTTCTCGCTTTGCTGTCCATATCTGAATAGATTGTCATGAGCTCCCGCAAATCGTCAGGAAATGATCCGCACAAACCGTCCGACTCGATATGCTGTTCATCCAACCATTTGACAGGCCTGTTACTGGCCTTTTCGATGTTGCGCGCAAGACGTTCGCCGATATGTTTGAAGGGATTGTCGATATGCTCGGCCAACTGAGCGGCTTTTAGCCGGCCGGCCAAGAGAAATTCAGCAATCGCTTCCCTCCCCTCAGTCTCAGCCTGGCGAAAAAGGAATACCAGGTTCTGGTGCCTTACCGCTTGCAGATCCCGCTCGCCTGAGCGGATCGGGCCAAGTCCGAACATGATCCAACAGGTTGATGTCCCGGTAGCCCGGGCAATGATCTCAACATGGCCGGGATGGGGCATGGAGTAACCGGCCTCATACCAGGAGAGCCTGTTTTCCGGCCACTTCGGCAACTTCTCCCTGAACGCCTTGGCTGTCGTGAAACCGGCCATCTTACGGGCCTGTGCAATGCGCTTACCGATCTTCACCGCTACCGGATCTTTACTGCGCGACTGACCGATTGAATTATTTTTTGTCATATGCAAAAAATTCTCTTGCAAAATAAAAGATCAGCATTATACTTGCGCACCAAGTTATGGGAAGCGCCAAATCGACTGTCGCTTCCCCCACATTAAATGAATCGGAAACTGACTATGTATCTATCGGGCTTACGCAACATCCACACACCGGCATCCCTGGAAACAGGGTCTGCTTGCGTGGCTGCGTATCCAGCCGGACAACAAGCTGTCAGCTTGCTGCTTAACAGCAGGGACATAACAGGTATGACCTGACACCTACGACCCAAACATACGGGAAGGTGTCATGAACTACTGACACCTTCCGGAACAACCCCCGGTTGGTGAAAACCCCGGGGGTTTTTTATTGCCCGGGGAAACCCGGGGCTAAATCCCGGGCGCTCTTTAACAATTAGGAAAACCGATTAACCCCTGTCCTGTGAATGGACAGGGTTTGTGGCCGCTTGGGGCCGATACCAAGCAAGCCTCGTCCCCCCTCGTTCTCGGTTACGGGCCGGGAATGGTCACCTTGCCGACCAGGGACAAGAGGTAGTGCGGCTGTTCGAATCGAATCAATAGTCGACAAGCACAGCCGTGCAGTGTCAGGGGAGAAGTCTCGACGGATTCCTGAAGCACCGGTCCGCTGAGCATGAGTAAGCGGACCAATTTAAGTGGGGTAAGCACCGAATGGCACTTACTTAAGCAGTAAAACTCATTGCAGCTAGTTTTATCAAAGGGTTTTGGTGGGGCATGGCCCCACCAAATAGTGCTTAAGTAAGTACCAATCGGGAAATCAACCCTTAAATTTTTTCAATGGGGATGTGGCGCAATTGGCAGACGCAGCTGGCTCAGAACCTGTTTGTTGTGAGTTCGAATCTCACCATCCCTACCAACCAAACAATCACATGATTGGAGGTACGACATGATACACAACCAATACGACAGAACAGACCACTCCTTTTGAGAGCATGAGTAAACGATGCAAAG
Source organism: Chromatiales bacterium (assembly GCA_022360905.1). Classification (GTDB taxonomy): domain Bacteria; phylum Pseudomonadota; class Gammaproteobacteria; order Chromatiales; family Chromatiaceae; genus Thiodiazotropha. Next base: position 13,203 of record JAKSBX010000095.1, on the reverse strand, counting down.
GCTTTCCCTCTGAAACACAGGTTAAGCGCGGTATTCGTATCGTTCATGGTGACAAGGAGCTGATCGAAAAACTCGGCCGAAACGATCCCTGCCCATGTGGATCCGGCCATAGATTTCAAAAACTGTTGTCTGCAAAGCAAGTGCTACGAAAGTACTAGCAGAGACAACTATTTCAGATCATGAATAGATCTCTCATCCGCCGAGGTTCAACTCCTCGCGGATGGCACAAGTCCTCAGAGAATACTCAACGTGACAGCGGCCGGGTCTCGGCATGGCCCGCCGGCACAGCTTGCCATGCAATCCTGTGTACCGCACGAGAGCATCTTGAAGACGCCACGTGGATATAGCTCAGTGGGTAGAGCGATCGAAATTTAATCGATTGGTCGGAGGTTCAACTCCTCCTATCCGACACTGGTAAGGGCCTTCACGCCCCGCGGTTCAACTCCGCGTTTGTTCCACAACCAAGCAAAGCCCCGGCAGCATTCATACAGGCAGGTTTTGAATGGAGAGCTGCAGCACTTGCAGTGCCTGTGTTCGACATGGCGCGTTGGGTCAGCAGGAACGCCATCAACAAACAACCCGGCAATGGAGTGTCGCTTCTGTTTCGTTGACCGCGTCCCCGCCCACCCTCTCGCCCCATCCGATCCCGCGCTACAGGTGTGGGGCCAAGCTTTTCCGAAGCACATCATCCGGTGTGTTTCGAAAAAGCAAAAACAATCGTTATTAACAAGGAGAAAAACAATGTTTGGTTACAAGCGCATCGTTGTGGCCCAGCACGAGCGCGGTTTTCTGTTTCGTGACAGTCAGCTGACCGAGGTGCTGGAGCCTGGTGTCTATCGCCACTTCGACCCATTCGGCCGTGTACAGATCGAACTGCACGACCTGGGCCAAGCGGTATGCAACAACAAAAATGCAGAGATCCTGCTGAAGGGTGCCAAGGATCTGCTGGACCCTTACCTGGAGCTGGTGGACATGGCCGAGCATCAGATCGGTGTTGTCTATCGGGACAACAAGTTCATCGATCTGCTGGCGCCAGGTGAGCGCAGGATCTTTTGGAAGCGGCCCTACAGCTTGCGTGTGGACCGGGTCGATCTGCACAACGATCTACCGGTCTCCAGGCATCTGGTGGAGACGGTGTTCCGTTCCAGGGGTGGTGTTGTAGCGCGAGAGCTGCAGCCCTATATCCATACCGCCGAAGTATCGGATCACTACGTCGGCTTGCTGCTGGTTGACGGTGAGTTACGTGAGACCCTGAAGCCAGGTTTTCACGCCTTTTGGGCGGTCAAGCGACACGTTAGCGTAGAGCAGTTGGATACCCGTGTGCAGTCGATGGAGGTGCAGGGTCAGGAGATTCTCTCCCGCGACAAGGTTTCGCTGCGCCTCAACCTAGGTGCCCAGTTTCAGATTGTGGACCCGGTAAAGGCCCGGGCAAAGCTGCAGCATCCCCTTGACTGGATCTATCGTGAGTTGCAGTTCGCCCTGCGCCAGGCGGTAGGTTCCCGTGACCTTGATAAGCTGCTGGAAGACAAGGAGCGCGTCGACCGGGAGGTGTTCGACAAGGTTGCTGTCAACGCCGCAGAGAACGGTTTTGAACTGCGCAGCGTCGGCCTGAAGGATGTGATTCTGCCCGGTGAGATGAAGGAGATTCTCAACCAAGTGGTTCAGGCCGAGAAGGCGGCTCAGGCCAACGTAATCAAGCGGCGTGAGGAGACGGCAGCGACCCGTTCGTTGCTGAACACTGCAAAGCTGATGGATGAGAACCCTACCCTGTTACGTTTGAAGGAGTTGGAGACTCTGGAAAAGGTGACCGACAAGGTGGATCGTCTGACCGTGTTCGGCGGTCTTGACGGTGTCCTCAAGGATACTGTGAAGATTAATGTTTAACCTAAAATGTCCGGCCATTCGGCCGGACACTCAAAAAATAAATTTACTGGAGTCAGCTATGTATGAAATTCCAAAATTAATCAGCCAACCAATCTGCGCCTCAACAATCAAGGAGAGCGAACATGGAGCAGAACGATTTACAGGAGCTGTTGGCATGTCTGCCTAAAGAGAGAACCCTCTACCCCTACTGCCGGGATTACTATGCAGTGCAACTGCTGCAGATTGCAGCGAAAAGACACCTGACGATTCAGGCCTTGAAGGGATCCAAGTTTGGCCGACTGCTCGACAAACCGTCGATAACCTCACTCTTGAGCAGCTGTGGCAATGGCAGCATAAGCAATGAACTGTTGAACAGCTATTGGCAGGAGCCTGGCACCACCTACCTGGTTACCGCGGGTATCTGGGGCAGCAAATCCGACCGATATGCGCAGACATCAAGACCCGGAATCAATCTGGTGCTGCGCCTCAACTTCAACCATCAACACGACCAAATGTTTCGCCGATCGATCCACCCGGTTGAGGATGGCGTGTTCAACAACTGGGGACATCCGGTACTGCAACGAGGCGATCGCAGCTACTACCGGGAGACGCTGGCCTGGTCCCGACTGGATATCGACCTTTACCAAGGTGAAGTGTTGATCGAAGAGATCCAGAGTGACTGGGTCAGAGATGTCAGCTGGTTGAACAAATGGCGCGAACGTTGTGTTTCGGATGAGCACCCGATGCATTGCTACAGTTTCAAAACCACCGCCGCACTGGCAGATCGTTATTTGAAATTCGTACAACCGCTGCTCAAACAGTGGAGCCAGGCGATGCTTGCGGTAACCATCGACTTTATCCACCGGGAGCTGGGTCTGAAACGGATCTGGTTCCACAGCTGGGAAGTGGGTAACTACCTGAAGCGCATCGATGGCAGCTACGCACCGCCCAGATCACTTTACACCAGCTTACCGAAGCAGTTCTGTTTCGAACTGACAGACCAGCTACCTGGTCTACTGAGTGACAGACGGACAATCAAACGATTACGCCGGGGAAAAATTTCGCCCCGTTTCTATATACTTGAACTATAAGGGAATATGATTATGCCTATTCTACAGACACTCAATAAAGGTAAGGTGCCGGTCCACATCTGGACCGGCGATACGGAATCGACGGCACTGAACCAGCTGGAGAATGTCTCCCGTATGCCGTTCATCCATCACCACGTGGCGGCGATGCCCGATGTCCATGCAGGAATCGGTGCAACGGTCGGTTCAGTGATCCCCACCAAGGGAGCGATTGTGCCGGCGGCGGTCGGTGTGGACATCGGTTGCGGCATGAATGCCATCCGCTTATCCCTGACAGCCGCCGAACTGCCGGACAGCCTGCGCATGCTACGTAATCGTATCGAACAGGCTATCCCGGTGGGATTCGATATGCATGACCGGGATCCGGTCAAACGCTCGACCATCGTGCCCCTGGCAAAACGGCTGGACCAGATTCTCGACAGACATCCGGCAATCGCCAAGATGCAGCGTAAGCGACCCTACGATATCTGGGTGCGTCAACTGGCGACCCTGGGTGGTGGCAACCACTTCATCGAACTCTGTCTGGATGAAAACGATGCGGTTTGGGTGATGTTGCACTCCGGTTCCCGGGGTATCGGCAATGTCATTGGGCGCTACTTCATCGATCTGGCGCGCAAGGACATGGGTGATCAACTGGGTAAATTACCGGATCGGGATCTGGCCTACTTCAGCGAAGGCGCACAACATTTTGATGACTATATCGAGGCCGTCGATTGGGCGCAGGACTATGCCATGATCAATCGCCGGGAGATGATGCAGCATATGCTGAATGTGCTGGGCAGGCACCTGCCCCACTTCACCATCACCAAGGAGGCGATCAACTGTCACCACAACTATGTGGTACGGGAACATCACTTTGGTGCTGAGGTCTATGTCACCCGCAAAGGTGCGATCCGTGCCGGCGAGGGGGAGCTGGGCATCATTCCCGGTTCGATGGGCGCCAAGTCCTACATTGTCCGCGGTAAGGGTAGTGAGGAGTCTTTCTGCTCCTGCTCCCACGGTGCTGGACGCCGCATGTCCCGCTCAAAGGCGAAGCGGCAATTCAACCGGAGTGATCTGGAAACCCAGACTCAGGGCGTGGAATGTCGCAAGGACAAAGGGGTGATCGATGAGATCCCTGGCGCCTACAAAGACATCGATCAGGTGATGGCAAACCAGAACGACCTGGTTGAAGTTGTACACACTCTGAAACAGGTGATGTGTGTAAAAGGTTAAGTGGGCCGGGCTTAAGGCCCACTTTTTCATTAAAAATCGAGGAATAGCTGATGAAGAAAAACACCAACAGATCACGCAATCTGTTGCACAACCACCCGCTGCTACGCAAAGGGGGTGTGCATGATAAGTCGAACAAGGCTAAACGCCGAAAAGAGAAACAAAACCTACGCAAGGCGTGGTTTTCTCTGAGCGCACAATGTGTGTTGAGAGAAAACCACGCCGCCGCGTAATCTTAATCACTTAGGGCCTGGTAACGCTAATCCAATACGCCCTGCAGAACACTCAATTGACCCAATAACTTTATCGTTCACTTTCAGGTGCACTGAATTTAAAACTTTTGTGTCTTTCCCGCTCTCCAGCTAGGCGTAATTTACCCGCTCACCTATGCTACAGACTGTGTCTAAGGTTGTTGAAAATACCGACTGACCGATTTTGCTAAAAACAAAATTACGATCGCCTACCCCACGAGGAGAAACCACATGTCAGTTGCAAAAGTTACTGAAATCATCACTTCATCCAATAAGAGTTTTGATGATGCTGTCACCAAAGGTATCAAACGTGCCAACAAGACACTGAAGAATATCAAGGGCGCCTGGGTTAAGGATCAACAGCTCTCGGTAAGTAATGGCAAGATCACCGATTACCGGGTAACTCTGAAAGTCACCTTTGTATTAAAAGACTGAACAGCAGATTGTCCGGTGTATTAAGCAACCATCAACCCAATCCTCATTTGGGTCGATGCATATTTTATAAATTGACGGGATGATGATACGGCAATTGCAATCTTGCCTGATATCACAGAACAACATAACTAACGTTAGGAGCATACAGCAATGGGACTGTTCGATTTCGCAACCGATTTAGGTAAAAAACTGTTTGGTAAAGACGACGACCCGGCAGAGAAAATAAAACAGCAGATTGAATCGGACAATCCGGGCATTGAGGATCTCGATGTCAGCTACGAAAACGGCAAAGTGATATTGTCAGGCAATGCAGAAAGCGCTGAAGCTCTGGAAAAAAGCGTACTGATTGCCGGGAATGTTGTCGGTGTCAACGAAGTGAGTGCCGATGGTGTGACGGCACCGGAACAACAGGCCAAAGTGGAATACTATACGATAGTCAGTGGCGATACCCTGTCGGCAATCGCCAAGCGTTTCCTCGGTAATGGATCCGATTACCCGAAGATTTTTGAAGCAAACCGCGAAGTGATCAAGGATCCCAATCTGATCTACCCGGGGCAGAAGATCCGCATACCCATGGGTTAATTCTCTGCGCAGATAATAAGGCATGGTTGGCTCAATTGATCCCCGGAACAGCGGGGATTTTTTTATCTGTCTGTTAGGGCCTGATAACACCAATCCAAATGGTGTAAGTTACCGGTTCTATCAATTGCAGACCGTGAGAATCTTCATGGCCGCAAAAGGACGCCAACCACCGCAAATACTCGCCAACCACAAATCAGACCTTCCTGATATCGCACTCCCATTCAATTCCATCGATCGCTTTCAAGCCCGGTCAGAGCATTGCATCAAGGCAGAAAAAGATAGATATCCATAGGAAAACTTGCGTTAATAGAGATCTCTCGAAGCCAGCAAGGTTGAGCCGGAAATAAGATCTATGGAAGCAATCCAGCGACTACTCGAAATCATGGGTAAGTTACGAGATCCGGATAACGGTTGTCCCTGGGATCTGCGACAGACCTACCACACGATTGTGCCCTATACCCTCGAGGAGGCCTATGAAGTGGCCGATACCATTCAGCGGGGTGAGATGGATGAGCTGCGTGATGAACTTGGTGACCTGCTATTCCAAATCGTCTTTTACAGTCAGATCGCCCGGGAAGAGGGTCATTTCGATTTCAATGATGTAGCAAGCAGGATTTGTGAAAAGATGATCCGGCGTCACCCCCATGTGTTCGCCGATGCAGAGTATCAGAGTGACGAGCAGTTGCGCCGGGCCTGGGAACAGCAAAAGGCGGAAGAACGTGCTGAACATAAACAGTCAGCACCATCGAGTCATATGGATGGGGTGGCGCACGCCCTGCCGGCCCTGATTAGGGCCGAAAAACTGCAGAAACGGGCTGCTCGGGTCGGTTTCGACTGGCCGGATGCCCAGGGGGCATTCGATAAAGTCAGCGAGGAGTTCGATGAGGTACGCCATGAGCTGAAAAACTTCAACCGGCAACATCTTCAGGATGAACTGGGTGACTTGATGTTTGCCATGGTCAACGTGGTACGACTGTTGGGTCTGGATGCGGAACAGACTTTGACTCAAGCCAATATGAAGTTTGAGAGACGCTTTCGCGCTTTGGAAGAGAAGCTACAGCAACAAGGAATTACTGACTTAGAGACACAAAGCCTGGAGCAACTTGATGCCGTCTGGGAGCAAATCAAAAAAGCAGAGTCGGACAACTGATCAACGACAGATGACTTAGCGAATTAATGATTTGGGAGACTGAAGCAGACAGCGCTGATATAGAGGAATTTTTGGGGAGGATGAGCGGCCAGCATCAAAGCTGGCCGCTGTACTGGAATTAATGTTGGCCCGCAGGACCGCCGATGGTTCCCGATACATCATCGGATGACGGGGATTCCCCTGAAGGTCTGGCGCCGTCGTCGGAATCCATATCGTTATCCACCCAATCCTTAGGCGGACGCGGGGTCTTGCCCTCCATGATGTCATTAATCTGTTCCGTATCGATGGTCTCGTACTTCATCAGCGCGTCGGCCATCACATGCAACTTCTCCAGGTGTTCATTGAGAATACTCTCTGCCCGGTCGTAGTTGCGGTCAATGAAACTTCTGATCTCTTCATCAATGGTATGCGCGGTGTCGTCAGAGACATTCTTGTGCTGGGTCACCGAGCGTCCCAGGAATACCTCTTCCTCCTCCTCGCTGTACATCAACGGACCGAGGCGTTCAGACAGCCCCCATTTGGTCACCATGTTGCGCGCCAATTCCGTGGCCCGTTTGATATCGTTGGAGGCGCCGGTGGTCACTTTGTCGATACCGAAAATCAGCTCTTCCGCGATTCGGCCACCGAATAGACTGGAGATCTGACTCTCAAGATGCTCTTTGCTGTAGCTGTAGCGATCCGCTTCCGGTAGAAACATGGTCACACCCAGCGCCCGGCCCCGGGGGATGATGCTCACCTTGTAGACCGGATCGTGGGAAGGCACCAGTCGACCGACAATGGCATGGCCCGATTCATGATAGGCGGTGAGTTTCTTCTCATCCTCACTCATCACCATGGTACGGCGCTCGGTACCCATCATGATCTTGTCTTTGGCCTTTTCCAGCTCTTCCATACCCACCAGGGCTTTGTTGGCCCGGGCGGCAAACAGTGCGGCTTCATTCACCAGATTGGCCAGATCGGCGCCAGAGAATCCCGGTGTGCCTCGGGCGATGATCGCCGGTTTCACATCCTCACCGGCTGCCACCTTGCGCAGGTGAACCTTGAGAATCTGCTCGCGACCGCGTACATCCGGCAGCGGCACCACAACCTGACGGTCAAAGCGCCCCGGACGCAGTAGCGCCGGATCGAGTACATCTGGCCGGTTGGTAGCCGCAATCACGATCACACCTTCATTGCCTTCGAAACCGTCCATCTCCACCAGCAATTGGTTGAGGGTCTGTTCACGCTCGTCGTGCCCACCCCCAAGTCCGGCGCCACGATGACGCCCTACCGCATCGATCTCATCGATGAAGATGATGCAGGGGGCATGTTTCTTGGCCTGTTCGAACATGTCCCGTACCCGTGAGGCACCCACACCGACGAACATTTCGACAAAATCGGAACCGGAGATGGTGAAGAAAGGTACTTTGGCTTCACCGGCAATGGCCTTGGCCAGCAGGGTCTTACCGGTACCCGGTGAACCGACCATCAGCACACCCTTGGGGATCTTGCCGCCAAGCTTCTGGAATTTGGAGGGATCGCGCAGAAAGTCGACCATCTCGGTGACCTCCTCCTTGGCCTCTTCCACACCGGCTACATCACTGAATGTGACCTTCACCTGGTCCTCACTCAACATACGCGCCTTGCTCTTGCCGAATGACATGGCGCCCCGTCCGGCACCGCCACCCTGCATCTGCCGCATAAAAAAGATCCACAGGCCGATCAGCACAAACAGGGGAAACCAGTTGATGAGAATGTTCATCAGCAGGGAGGGTTTCTCAGGTGGCTTGGCGACGATCTCCACATTGCTGTTCAATAGATCGCTGACCAGCATATCGTCGCCAGGGCTGTAGGTTGAGAATCTCTGCCCGGAGGTCAGGGAACCGCTGATATCATGACCGTTACCACCGAACTCCACCTCCTTCACCTGTCCTGCCTTGACGTTGGAGATGAACTCCGAATAGCTCATGGGCTGAGCCTTGGGCTGGGTAGTTGAAAAATTGTTGAACACCGTCATCAATACGATGGCGATCACTACCCAGAGAATTAAGTTTTTTGCCATGTCATTCAAAACGTAAGAACCTCTTGATCTCACTCCGGCAGTTGCCGGTTTATCTGGCCACACTGGCATCCGTGTGGTGGTTACTCTGTGACATCTCTATTCTTCTATTAGTAAGGAATAGCCGATATTAACGGCTAAAAACCTGAATAAAAATGTGCAAACATCTGATTTTTTAGGGCTTACTGGTTGGTACGGTACTACATCTTAAAGTTCCCTGCTACTAAATAGATCTCCCTGCTCTTGGCCCGCGATGAATCGGGCTTACGGCTGACTACCCGGGTGAAGCTGCTACGCACTTCCCGTAAATAGTCATCAAAACCCTCGCCCTGGAATACTTTAACGACAAATCCGCCACCTGGCTTTAGGCATTCACGGGCAAAATCCAGCGCCAGTTCGCAAAGATAGATCGACCTTGGCTGATCCACACTGGCCATACCTGTAACATTGGGCGCCATATCAGAAATTACAAGGTCTATCGCGGCACCGTCCAGTAGATTTCGCAACGATTCGAGGGGCTCTGTCTCTCGAAAGTCTCCCTGAATGAACTCCACCCCGGCAATCGGATCCATCGGCAAAATATCGAGGGCGAACACCTGCCCCTTATCCCCAACCAGGTCCCGGGCAATCTGACTCCAACCCCCAGGAGCCGCCCCCAGGTCAACCACTTTCATGCCGGGTTTGATTAATTTGTCTTTTTCCTGGATTTCCAGGAGTTTAAACGCTGCACGGGAACGATAACCCGCCTTTTGTGCCTGCTTTACATAGGCATCGTTAAAATGTCTGTCCAGCCATTTGCGACTGCTCTTGCTGCGCTTCATGAGATCCACTTACCCGCTCTGTAACCGCCACTATAATCTTAACCCATGGCTGCAAGTTCTTTACTGATCCTGGGGTTTAAACCCTGCAATACAATAAACCACAAATTTATTATGACTATTTATTAGTCCGCAAATGAACGCTAATAAACGCAAATTTTCTGGCGTATACAGGCTGAATTGTGGATCTACGCTCCTGTTTCAGATTGGTTGGGGGTGATGAGCAGAAACGCTCAAAACATCATTACCCTGCAACAATTTGCGTTTATTAGCGTTCATTTGCGGACTTAAATTCTTAAACACTTTCTCAACACAGGGAATCAGGATAGAATCCGCCTCCCTTAATCGACACGGCCAATACAATGCCCCTGACCTCCGAGCAGACCAGATCCCTGAAAAAACTCGCCCACCATCTGAAGCCGGTGGTGATGATCGGCCAGCACGGTCTGAGTGAAGGTGTCATCGGTGAAATCGACACCAGTCTCGATGTGCACGAACTGATCAAAGTCAAACTGGCCGGCGCCGATAAAAGCGACCGGGAAGCGCTGAGTGCCGCCATCGTAGAGCGTCTCTCGGCAGAACTGGTGCAGATAATCGGACGGGTGGCAATCTTCTACCGGGCTAACCCCAAGAAGAAGAAAAACAGAATCGTCATTTGATGGTTCATGCCAGACCGTCAGTTTAGCTGATCAGAGACCGGCCCTCCTGGCCGAAATCAGCGGCACCTATACGTAACGCACTTCCAGAATCTCGAACTCCCTGTCCCCGCCAGGTGTGTTGAGGAACACGTCATCCCCTTCCTGTTTGCCGATCAAGGCCCGGGCAATCGGTGAACTGACTGAAATCAGGCCATGCTTGATATCGGCCTCGTCATCGCCCACGATCTGGTAGGTAAACTCTTCATCGTTATCCAGTTCCAGCACAACCACTGTGGCGCCGAACACCACCTTGCCCCCCGCATCCAGCTTGGTGACGTCGATGATCTGGGCATGGGAGAGTTTACCTTCGATATCTTTGATACGACCCTCTATGAAGCTCTGTTGCTCACGGGCCGCATGATATTCCGCATTCTCTTTCAGATCCCCATGCTCTCTGGCTTCAGCGATCGCCTTGATCACTTTGGGTCGCTCGACAGTTTTCAGCTGCTTCAGCTCATCCTGCAGGTTAGCAGCTCCACGAGCGGTCAACGGTACCTTGTTCATTGCACTCTTCCTCTGTTAAGCCGGTTACTGCTGATGTAGGTCTTGCAGTCGGTTGACATTCAGTTCATCCAACTGCTTGAGGGCCAGACAGGTCGCCTCGGCACCGGAAATGGTGGTGGTGTAGTTGACCTTGTGCTGCAGCGCCGTACGTCTGATCTCCGCTGAATCGGCAATTGCCTGGACACCTTCAGTGGTATTGATGATGAAACTGACTTCCTGGTTCTTGATCGAGTCCACGATATGGGGACGTCCCTCCATCACCTTGTTCACCCGGGTACATTCGAGCCCCGCATCGAGCAGTGCCTGGCAGGTACCGCCTGTGGCACTCAGGGTAAAACCCAGCTCAACCAGGTCCTGAGCGACCTGTACGGCACGGACTTTATCCGCGTTACGTACACTCAGCAGTGCCTTGCCACCTTGGGGCAGCTGGTAGCCCGCACCCATGATCGACTTGTTGTAGGCCTCACCAAAGGTTGCACCGACACCCATCACCTCACCGGTGGATTTCATCTCCGGACCCAGCACGGTATCCACCCCAGGGAATTTGACGAAGGGGAACACCGCCTCTTTCACGAAATAGTTCTCCGGTACCACCTCTTTGCTGATGCCCTGCTCCTTCAGGCTGGTGCCCGCCATACAGCGGGCGGCGATTTTCGCCAGCTGCAGACCGGTGGCCTTAGAGACAAACGGGACTGTCCTGGAAGCCCTGGGATTCACTTCCAACAGATAGATCTGATCATCCTTGATGGCAAACTGAGCATTCATCAGACCCACTACTTTCAACTCCAGCGCCAGCTTGCGCATCTGTTCGCGCATCCGGTCCTGAACTGCGGCAGACAGGGTATAGGGTGGCAGTGAGCAGGCGGAATCACCGGAGTGTACACCAGCCTGTTCGATATGCTCCATGATACCGCCGATGAGTACCTCCTCACCGTCACAGATGGCGTCAATATCCACCTCAATGGCATCATCCAGGAAGCGATCGAGCAATACCGGAGAGTCATTCGAGACACTCACCGCCTCGCGCATGTAACGGCGCAGTTCGTTCTCATGATAGACAATCTCCATGGCCCGGCCACCCAATACATAAGAGGGTCGCACCACCAGGGGGTAACCGATCTCTTCGGCCAGCTTGACCGCACTCTCAGAATCGCGGGCGGTCCGGTTGGGCGGCTGTTTGAGATTGAGTTTCTCAATCAATTGCTGGAAGCGCTCCCGGTCTTCCGCCAGGTCGATGGAATCGGGACTGGTGCCAATGATCGGCGCACCCGCCGCCTCCAGGTCGTTGGCCAGTTTCAGCGGGGTTTGACCACCATACTGGACGATCACGCCGGCAGGCTGCTCTTTATGAATGACCTCCAGCACATCCTCCAGTGTCAGCGGCTCAAAATAGAGTCTGTCAGAGGTATCGTAGTCGGTGGAGACGGTTTCCGGATTGCAGTTGACCATGATGGTCTCGTAGCCGGCCTCGCTCAGCGCATAGGCGGCGTGGACGCAGCAGTAGTCGAACTCGATGCCTTGGCCGATGCGGTTGGGCCCGCCGCCGAGGATCATGACCTTGCGGCCGCCGCTGGGCTGCACCTCGTCGCCGGTGCAGTCGTAGGTCGAGTAGAAGTACGGCGTCAGCGCGGCGAACTCGCCGGCGCAGGTGTCGACGAGGCGGTAGCCGGGGTGCACGCCCATGAGGCTGCGTGCCGCATCGATCTCGATCGTCTCTTTGCCGAGACTCGAAGCGATCTGTGCGTCGCTGAATCCCTGCGCTTTCAGCGCCCGCAGTTCATGGTCTTCGAACGGGCTGCCGTTGCGTTCCTCGAGCGCGACGTCGTGCGCCACGAGCTGCTGCATGTGCGCGAGGAACCACGGGTCGATGCCCGACAGCCGGTAGATCTCGTCGACGTCGTGGCCGGCCTTGAGTGCGTCGTACACGGCGAACAAACGGCCCGGCGTGGGTGTGGCCAGCAGCTTGGGCAGCTCTTCGGGCGTGTACTGCGTGGTCTTGCCCGAGAAACCGGCGCGGTCGACTTCGAGGCCGCGCAGCGCCTTCTGGAACGCTTCCTTGAAGGTGCGTCCGATGGCCATGGTCTCGCCGACGCTCTTCATCTGCGTGCCGAGCGTCGGATCGGAGTTCGGGAACTTCTCGAACGCGAAGCGCGGCATCTTGACGACCACGTAGTCGAGTGCGGGCTCGAACGACGCCGGCGTCTCCTTCGTGATGTCGTTGCGGATCTCGTCGAGCGTGTAGCCGACCGCCAGCTTCGCGGCGAACTTCGCGATCGGGAAGCCCGTGGCCTTGCTGGCGAGTGCCGACGACCGCGACACGCGCGGGTTCATCTCGATGACGACGAGGTCGCCGTCCTCGGGATTCACCGCGAACTGCACGTTCGAGCCGCCGGTCTCGACCCCAACCGCACGGAGAATCTCGATGGCGGCGTCGCGGAGTCGCTGGTACTCCTTGTCCGTCAGCGTAAGGATCGGCGCGACGGTGATCGAGTCACCGGTGTGCACGCCCATCGGGTCGAGGTTCTCGATACCGCAGACGATCACGCAGTTGTCGTGCTTGTCGC
>JAKSBX010000096.1 GCA_022360905.1 Chromatiales bacterium | reverse complement strand
CATTGTGATTAAGCGGATGTGTGAATTTTTCTGACTCATGATAGAAGGCTGCATTCCAGACCATTGAGCATGCAGTTGCAAGTATTAAAGGAACCTCTGAACAAGCCATGAACCGACATCTTGTCGCCAAAATACCCGCTTCTGCGTTGCAGATCTTCGCAATAGCGGGCTATTACGGGCGATCAGCCCCTTGAATCGGTACATTTTGATCGACAATCTGCTCGGCTCATGACTTGTTCAGAGGTTCCTAAGATTTGGCGTTGCAGCCTCATCGCCAAACCCGCATCTGAGCGCCTATCCGACAACAATCCTGATTGACTCGACCTTAGACATCATAAACAATTGATTGTATGGGACTAAAAACGATACTTTTCGGCTTAGCAATCTTCGGGATCTACCTCATCGTACGCCATCTTGTCAGACAGCGTTCCAAAGATCAGACCGCTTCTAGAGAGATCAAATCGGTGGAAAGCGTAAAATGCGCCCATTGCGGGCTTCATCTGCCTAAAGATGAAGCGGTGGTAAAAAAAGGGGTCTATTTCTGCAGCAAAGAACATCTGATTGCTGCCGAGTCGGACGAACCAACAGACCATGAATAGTTGGCTGGAGAAGCTTGAGCAAACGATTATTACAGAACCTCCCAGCAAGGAGCTGGGCGTGGTATCTCATTGGCGCTCACTGCGTCTTTTCCTGCTCTACAGAATCACCCTTTCACTGACCCTGCTGTTTTTCTTCTACGCAGAGAGCGGACCGACATTCATCGGCTCGACCGATCCCCGGCTGTTTTCCATTACCGTCCTGACCTATACCTCTCTAACCGTTCTCTCCTCGCTACTATTCGTCTGGCGATCACCCAGCCCGGAACAGCAAGCCTACCTGGCCCTGTTTATCGACATCCTCGCCATCACCCTGCTGATGCATGCCAGCGGCGGCATCCAGACAGGCATAGGTATGCTGATCGCTGTCTCCATCTCGGCCGGAGCTCTGATCATGGGAGGACGGGCGTCGTTACTGTTCGCCGCCTTGGCGGCATTGGCCGTGATCACTGATCAGATCCACACAAGCTTGAGCAACAGCTCATCGCCACAGTTTATCCAGGCCGGCTTCCTGGGAGCCGTCTATTTCGCCACCGCTCTGCTGACCTGGGTATTGAGCAGCCGGGCCAGGGCCAGTGAACGCCTGGCTGAGAAACGGGCCAATGAGCTGGATCACCTGGCAAAGATCAATGCCTATGTCATAAAACATATGCAGACCGGTGTTCTGGTTATAGATGCCTCAGGTAAAATCCTTATGATGAACGATCCTGCCTGGCACCTGCTGGGTATGCCCTCAGCCACCACCGGCAACCATCTCGCCAAGGCCTCCCCGGAGCTGGCTCACATCGCACGCAAACGCCGAAACCCGAAACGCAAACAAAAACTCACCTTTCGCAGCCAAAGCCATGGACCTGAACTCAAAGCTCAATTCAACGCATTGAGTGGTGAAGAGGCGGGAGACATGCTGATTTTTCTGGAAGACACTTCACAGGTGACTCGGGAGGCACAACAGATGAAGTTGGCCTCATTGGGGCGACTCACCGCCAGTATCGCCCATGAGATTCGCAATCCACTCGGTGCGATCAGTCATGCCAGCCAACTGTTTCGCGAATCCCCCAGTCTCAACGTTGCCGATAAAAGGCTGACTGAAATCATCACCACCAATGCAGCCCGGGTGAATCAGGTGATTGAGAATGTCCTGCAACTCTCAAGACGCGAACCCGGTAAACAGGTCACAATCCAACTCGAGCCTTGGCTGAAAAAACTCACAGCCGATCTGATCAGGCATCAGGGCTTCAAGGAGGAGAGCATACGCCTGCAAATCGAACCGCTAACAACCGAGGTCTTTGCCGACCCTGAGCAACTACGCCAACTGCTGAGCAATCTCTGCAATAATGCCAGGGAGCATTGTGACAAGAAGAACCTACAATTGAGGATTGTCGGTGGTGTGACCAAAGAGTACCAACATCCTATACTGGACGTGGTAGACAACGGACCGGGTATCGCCCCGGAAGTGGCCAAGCAGATTTTCGAGCCTTTTTTCACAACACGTAATACCGGCACCGGGCTTGGCCTCTATATCGCTAAGGAGTTGAGTGAAACCAATCGCATACGACTGGAGTACATCCCAGGCCCAACCGGCGGAAGCTGCTTTCGCCTACACTTTGAAAACTGGCAGCCAGAGAATCAACAAGCATGACTCAACCTACCGCACTGATTGTCGACGACGAACCGGATATCTGTGAACTGTTAGAGATAACTCTGCTGCGCATGGGTATTGATGCCCACTCTGTATTCAATCTGGCCAGTGCTCATAAACTGCTAGCAGAACAGAGTTTCGATCTCTGTCTGTCCGATATGCGCCTGCCTGATGGAAACGGTATCGACCTCGTTCGTCATATCAATCAAACCTACCCTCAGCTACCCGTTGCCATGATCACGGCTCATGGCAACATGGAATCAGCCATTGAAGCCTTGAAGGCAGGGGCCTTCGATTTCGTATCCAAACCGGTTGATCTGGAGGTCCTGCGCAAGTTGGTACAACAGGCCATCAAACTCAGTAAACCGACTACCGGCAAAGCCAAAATCCAAAAGAGCTCCGTCAGCACACAGTCCCCCATGCTGGGTAACTCCCCGGCTATGGCCCGAATTATCAAACTGATCGAAAAGCTGGCAAGAAGCCAAGCCCCAGTCTACATCAGCGGGGAATCCGGTACTGGTAAAGAGCTGGCAGCCAGAATGATCCACAACCAAGGATCTCGGGCCGATCAACCGTTTATAGCGGTCAACTGTGGTGCAATGCCACAGGAACTCATGGAGAGTGAACTGTTCGGTCATAAAAAAGGAAGCTTCACAGGAGCGACCCATGATCATGAAGGCCTCTTTTTAGCAGCGAATGGAGGCACATTATTCCTAGACGAGATCGCAGACCTGCCTTTGCATATGCAGGTAAAACTCCTTAGGTCAATACAAGAAAAAACGATCAGACCTGTGGGTGGTCAGCAGGAGATTTCCATAGATGTACGCATTATCAGTGCTACCCATAAAGAGTTGGCGAACCTGGTAGAACAGGGTGAATTCCGGCAGGATCTCTTTTATCGAATTAACGTCATTGAGTTACCGCTTCCCCCCTTGCGCGAACGGGCTGAAGACATCCCCTTGCTTGCGCAACATTTTCTTACACGACTTACCCGGCATAGTGATATTAAAAAACCGAAACTCACGGCTGAGGCAATAAAGAAGCTGAATACTTATCCATTCCCAGGAAATATCCGTGAGCTGGAAAACATACTGGAACGTTCCATTACCCTTCTTGATAGCGAAAAACTTGAAGCTGAAGATCTGCTTTTGCCCAATAGTGTATCTGACGCAGAAAACCACGCCACACACCAGAATCTGGGTGAAAAAATGGAACAGGTGGAACGGCAAGCAATCATCGAAGCTCTTGAAGAAACTCGATGGAACCGCACAGCTGCGGCAAAAAAGCTCGGGATGAGCTTAAGATCGCTGAGGTACCGACTTGAAAAACTAGGGATCGAATAGAAAACGAGAACCAGTTCACATTTTCTGAAAGGCAGAATTCCTACCTTCCCTGCAAATTACTAAACACATCACCCAACCGACCAGAGTGAAGTGACATTTTCTGTCACTTTCTAACATCTATGGTCTGAATATTGCGGAATCAAATCCAGAAACCAATTTTGCCACAATCAAATAATAAAAATATTTTTCTTTATTATTCATAGAATTACAAACCTTCTTACCCAATAAACCTTGAATACTTAGAAATTGGCATACATTCT
>JAKSBX010000120.1 GCA_022360905.1 Chromatiales bacterium | reverse complement strand
GGAGGTATCAGGAGTGTATTGGCTGAAGCTGAGCTGACGCTGGGCAAATACTGATAGAAACTGACCTAAAATTTTTCCGCTTTAATTTCGAGGGAGGTGAAGGCCTCCCTTATTTCTTCATCTTACTGCACCAGGGCTAGAATAGCTTTTATTAAGACATAAGGTTTCCAGCTAGTATCATGTTGGTGTTATTGTGATTCGATCCATTACTCATTAATGATACAAAAACCATTACCGAATGGATCGGCGCAATAAGCGATAGAGCCCCATTCACCACTTTCACCGCCTTCATGTCTCCCACCTAACCGAACTATTTTTTCTACTAACTCATCGACATTTTTGGCTAGAAAATCTAAATGTACTGGCGTCCAATGACGGCTGTAATCACGTACAACCTCGCTTGATAACAGAGGTTTGCTCCCCTCATGTTTCTGTTGAAGGTATATATCGCAATTTTCTGTTGAAAGAACAGTCATATCTGAACCTTGGTCTCTCAGTTTCTTACAGCCCAAGGCTTCTACATAAAAAGTCTCCGCCTGGTTCAAGTTTGAGACATCGATACTCACTGATATTTTAATCACCGCATACCCTCTCGCAATTAATTTTAGACTGAATAGCTTGCTTTCAGCTCATGACCTCGGGTGCATTCACGATTCCCATTGACCACTGCCCCTGCTTACCGGATAGGTAGTCGTTTCGATACCGGGCAAAGGCAGGGTCCAGCTCCGACAAAGGGGTTACCGAATTTCCATTGGTTACCGGCGGATCTATGCTCCTGACCTTGGTTGAGATAGTGAATACCGGCACATCTTCGTTCCAAATGAAACGTGTTCCCGGTGTTATTAGCTTTACCCAGCGTTTAACTTCAGGATGGTCCGCCGATTTCAGTTTACCCCAAAGGGATTCGTCAGAACCCCATAAGTCAGCCTCCACAATAACTCCGTACCGACTGGCGGCTTTGATTGCCTCCGCAGTTAATTGATAAAGACCGACTTCGCGAAAACTCGACCAACTCACTCGATCCGCTTCAATAAAAGTGTATGCCAACCAGCACGCAACGCTATAATCATTCACGGCAATCCGCCCCTCAACCACTTCCAAAGAGTCGATAACCTCCCCTATTTCATCCCGGTTTGCCAACTTGAGGAACTCCACATCCCTGAGGAAGTAATCCAATCTGTCGGCACAGAGGTCCGGTGAGGGCTGTTCAAGAAGTGGAAACCGCTCTTCACGAATCAATTCGCGCCAATCCATGCCATGTTGATTCAAAATTGAGGGGATATCTGTGTTGGCGACA
Source organism: Chromatiales bacterium (assembly GCA_022360905.1). GTDB lineage: Bacteria > Pseudomonadota > Gammaproteobacteria > Chromatiales > Chromatiaceae > Thiodiazotropha. The sequence continues at coordinate 58,940 of JAKSBX010000120.1, read as the reverse complement.
AACTCCTCCTTTTTTTCTTCGTGGTAGCTTTGACCACGATGGTCGTCAAATACGAAGTCGATAACATGGCTAAAGGCTGTATGGCTGACATCATGGAGAAGCGCCGCAACCTGCTCTTTGAGGTTTGCTCCGAGACGGCGGACAAGCAGCATTGCTCCTACGGCATGATCGAAGCGACTGAACGAAGGGGTAATTCCCAAAAGAGTAGTGATGCCGTGCTGTGAAATCCCTTCTGTTCTTTTCATCGCATCGCTTGTGATCAGATCAAGCAGCACTGGCTCCATAATCTCGACCTTCCCATATAACTCGTCGTCGTAGAGCATCGAGCGTCGTGGTATGTTTTTTTCAGTATCCATTCTCGATCAACTCTTCAACCCTGGCCGCTGTACCGTTGAACAATTCAAATACATCGACCTCTTCATCTTTTTCCACGCGCTTTGAGATCATTGTCAGAGGATAGAGGATTATCGAGGTCTCTTTATATTCTATTACGGGGTCTCTCCCATACTCATCTTCGACCATCACCCAATGAATCCCCATCTCCTGCACGAAAGCGTCACCGACAACTATACCCCTGGGCTGCAGCTCGTATGTTTGTGATTTCTGAAAAACATTAGCATCGAGTAATGCTCTCAGCGTGCAAAGTTTACCTGCGGGGGTTTGGTATTTTGATTCTAAATCTTCTTTGCTCAAATATTCTGTGATGACAGCACGTTGTTCATTAAGACGATCATGATCCCGGCTGGTTAGATTCGATATTTGTTGTTCTGAGGCCATTACCGATCCCACAAAGAATAGTATTGTTATCTGAATATATCTGACCGTGTGCTTAGCACATAATCCTTGTCCCATCATCCACCTTTATGTATGACGGTCTTCATCAACTCCGTACTCACTTGCCAAATCGAGAAAGCGATAGCCATAGGTCTCTTTTTCACCCGGCCTTATTGCCAAGACTAGAAACAGATTAGTGACACCAACGCTAACATCAACGGGAAACTCTTCTCATAATTCCATAAAATACGCTTTAACGTATAAAATATCTATATCTGTTATATAATATAAATTGACATTATCGTTTATATCATATATTTATATATTATCCTTTTTATCGGATACTTGAACAACCAAAGCCATGACAATACGAAGCAGTAAGGACTTGGGAGCCACGATCCGACGAGCCCGGAAAGCGCAAAAACTGAAACAAGTCGATCTAGCGACAAAAGCTTCCCTGCGTCAGCCACTGATCTCTGAACTGGAGAATGGCACCACGAATGCCACACTGGATACCGTCCTCAAGGTACTGGCCGCCCTGAAGCTGGATTTAACCGTTGTATCGCGCCGCAAGGCCAGTTTCGATCCGACGGAGTATTAGAGTGGGCCGTAAGCGCAAATCGCGGGCTTTGGATATTTATGTCGGCACCAGTCTGGTCGGCCGCTACACGCGAGCGCCCAGCGCTGCAACCAGTTTCCGCTACGCTCCACAGTGGCTGGAAGCCGAGCGCGCTTTTCCGATTTCACTATCGCTGCCACTGTCTGACCGGGTCTGGTCTGGCGATGAGGCCAACGCCTATTTTGACGGTTTGCTGCCAGACGACCAGGCAGTCAGGGAGAAGATCGCCTCGCGAGAAAGTGCGGATAGCGCGGGTACCTTCGACCTATTGGCCGTAATCGGGCGTGATTGTGTCGGGGCACTGCGTTTCATCCCTGAGGGCAGCGACCCAGGCAATCCGTCTAGGATGTCCCACCGCCCAGTCACTGACGCAGAAATCACAGAGCGACTCGCCGTGCTCGCCCATCATCCGCTCGGCATCGATGCCAGCGCCGATGACTTCAGAATATCGATTGCAGGCATGCAGGAGAAAACCGCTTTACTGCAAATCAAAGATCAATGGCACTTGCCGCTAGGTGCAACACCGACCTCCCATATTTTCAAACCGGCCATGAAGGAAGCCCCAAGGGGAGCTGACTTTTCCGACATGCCATGGAACGAATGGTTTTGTCTGAATATCTGCCGTTACTTCGGCCTGAAGACCGCCCAAGCCGAGGTGCTACATTTTGGCGGTAAGCCTGTAATCGTAGTCGAACGATTTGACCGCCTCTGGAAGGACAAGGTGCTGTACCGTCTACCACAGGAAGATCTGTGCCAGGCACTGGGCGTCCCTTCTATCCGCAAATACGAAGCTGACGGCGGTCCCGGTACACTTGAGATCCTGAACTGCCTTAACGGCGCCGAATCGCCACGCGAAGATCGCCTTCAATTCATGAAAGCTCAAATTGTCTTCTGGCTGCTTGCTGCGATCGACGGCCACGCCAAGAACTTTTCGATCTTCCTGACACCGGGCGGTTACAGCTTAACACCGCTATACGATGTCATGTCGTCCTCTCCCTACCCTGAATTTTCACCGCATAAGGTAAAACTTGCGATGGCCATCGGCGATCGCCATCAATACAGTATCAAAGGGATTCTGCCAAGACACTTCTATCAAACTGCAAAAAAAGCCGGTATCTCAAAACAAGAGATGGATTTACTGTTCACAGATATTCAGGCTTGCCTTGATCCTGCATACGAAAAAGCAGCGACTCTTGCTGAGGAGGCTGAAATACCTCGAAACACAGCTGATACCATTCTCGATGGAATGATGAAACGTGCGAAACTGATTGAATCCTAATCCTACCCAAAGCGGGGGACGGGCCTCCTTAGCATTATCTTTTTTTACATTCGGCTGCCAGCGTACCAGAAACCTTTATCGCGTTGCGCGTGGAGGCAATGATGCGTCCCACACTTGTCCTACATTGAGAATGTTCTAAATGATAAGCGAAGACGCCTTTGTCAGGTAATAAAAAGGCATGAATACATTATTGGTAACCAAGACAATGAAACTGTCACGCAGGTTTCTTACTGGCCAAGTTGTCCAGGACAGATCAAGAGACAGGATGGATGGTGGCCAGGGACAGAATCGAACTGCCGACACGGGGATTTTCAGTCCCCTGCTCTACCGACTGAGCTACCTGGCCTCGGTGAGAGGGCCGTATTAAACCGAGGTTACAGGGCCGAGTCAAGTTGGATTGCCATTCTCGCGCCCCAGTTTCTCTAAAAGGGTGGTTCAAGCCTGAGGTTTATAATCCGGAGGCAGTTCCGATCCTTCGCCGAAAAAGAACTGCTCCATCTGCTCTTCGAGAAACTTCCTTGCCTTGGGATCCATAGGACTTAGCCGGTTTTCATTGATCAGCATGGTCTGATGCCTCAACCACTCCTGCCAGGCTTCCTTGGAGACATGATCGAAAATCCGCTGACCCAGCTCTCCCGGATAGGGTTGGCGATCCAGCCCTTCGGCCTCTCGCTTCAATCTGACACATTCAACTGTACGGCTCATCTGGCCTCTCCTTCACTGTTTTCGACGATCGGGATCTTCGGATCGATCTGTTGCAGGATCGTCGACACCGGCGCCGCCAGACCGAGATCCTCTGGTTCCGACAGGTTATACCAAACCAGGGAACTCTCATCCATGACCACTTTGAGTGATTTTTCGATTCTCAGCAGGACCGGAGTGATATCCAGGTGGAAGTGGCTGAAAGTATGGCGACGCGGGCTCAGTAGCGAGAGCTGTTTCACCTGTAAGCCCAGGTTGACTTCACACCAGTGCTCGCTCTGCTGCTCCAGCGGACACTCCGGCAGGCTCCACAAACCGCCCCAGATGCCGCTGGGTGGCCTTTTCTGCAGCAGGATATTGTCAGCCTCATCCAGCACCACCAGCAGCTGGGCAGAGCGTACCGGTTTGCTGGTTTTGGCTTTTTTACCGGGAAACCGACCGATCTCTCCCCGCTCTCTGGCCACACAGCTCTGCGCCAACGGACAGGCACCGCACTGGGGTTTAGTACGCACACAGACCATCGCTCCCAGATCCATCATGGCCTGGTTGTAATCGGCACACCGACTGTGCGGGGTCAGCTGCTCACTCAGTTGCCACAACTGCTTCAACACCGCTGCCTCCCCAGGCCAGCCTTCGACGGCAAAGTGGCGGGCCAGTACCCGTTTTACATTGCCGTCCAGGATCGCCGCGTAGTGTCCAAAAGCCAGCGAGCGGATAGCACCGGCCGTGGAGCGGCCGATACCGGGCAGGGATTGCAAGCTTTCAAGATCCTCCGGCAGCTTGCCCTGGTGCTCGGCCATCACCTGTTGTGCACATCGGTGCAGATTGCGCGCCCGGGCGTAGTAACCCAGCCCGGACCAGTGATGCATGACCAGATCCGAATCCGCCTCGGCCAGAGACTTGAGTTCAGGGAAGGTTTCCATGAAGCGATTGAAGTAACCGATCACCGTAGTAACCTGGGTCTGCTGCAGCATGATCTCGGAGACCCATACCCGATAGGGGTCCCGGGGATTCTGCCAGGGTAGGTGCTTGCGACCATGTCGGTCAAACCAGCCGAGAACCTGCTCGGCGAATCTGCCGCTGTCTACAGTACCGGGCGCGGCAACCGACGCTAAGTGCTTTTTGTTCAAAGCAGGTTTTTCAGCTTATCCTTCAACTGATCCTGCAACTCTTCCGGCAGCTTCTCTTCCAGCTCCTCGCTGACCTTCTCGTCGATCTTATCGTCGAGTTTCTTTTTCAACTTCGCCTTCTGTTGCTCTTCCAGAATCTTGGAGAGCTGAATTGAGAACTCGGGATCGTTCCAGTTACCTTTGATCTTGACTGGAATTGGAATGCCTTTCAGATCTTCCAGCGCCTTGCCCCCCTGGCCGGTTGAGGTATTCACGATCACCGGACGGATTGTATATTTGAGTCGCTCTTCAAGCAGATAGGCTTTGCCACTGCCCTCCAGTCGGATATAGGGCGACTTGGCCTGCAGCCGCTGATTGTTGACCACCCCGTTGACGATCTTGGCCACCCCGGTCAGTTCGGAAAAATCGGTCTGCTCCGGCTCGTTCAATACCGAGATGGGTTCACCACTCAGGCGGGCTTTGGTGTCACGGATCATCTTGGCCAGGTTGAACCCCTTCACAGCCCCGTCGCGGAAGTCGAATGAAACATCGCCGTTCAAACCTCTCTTCAATTGGCTGATGGTCTCTCCCTGGCTGGTCAGAGCCATCTCCAGATCACCGCTGCCCAGCAGGGTGTCCTCTCCGGTCAGGTCTTTCAGCAGCGGACCAGACAATATTCTCGATATGGACTGATTCAGCTTCAAGCGGGGCTTGGCGCCTTTTACATCCAGCTCCATATCCCCCTTCAGCAGGCCATCGTAAAACCGGCCGATCTCATGATCCACACTGAACTTGCCGTCCCGGCTTCTGAGTTTGACCAGGATCGCCTCGGAGTGAAGATTGTTCACCGTCAGATTGGCGATTCGGATGGTGCCATTGAGTTTCAACTTTCTTAACAACTCAGTCGGAAACAGGGGCTCCTCTTTGGCACCTTTCTGTTTACCCGGCGGACCGGCCGGTGGCGCTTTCTGTTCACTGGGTGGAGGAAGATAGCGATCCAGATTGATGCTGTTCACATCCAGATTGAACAGATAGGTGGGATCGGCAAAATCGATAATTTCAAACTTCCCCTTCAGGTTGGTTTGATCCAGGGTCGCCACCAGGTCGTTCAGTTGCAGCTGTTCAGGATTGGCGACGAAGCTGGCGGAGAACTGGAGCTTTTCCAACACATTTTCATCGGCTGTCTCCGGTGTAGGCATGCCGAAATGCTCCATCCACTCCTTCAAATTGAATTCAGCCAAGCGAAGCTCTCCCTTCATACTGGGATTGCTCTGTATATCCAGGCCTTCCAGGCGACCGGTCAGTTTGAGGTTTCCCGAGGCCAGGGTGAGATCCTGGATATCCAGAGTGCCGCTACTCATGTTGAGCGCCACATCCGACTGCAGTGAAACAGCCACCCCCTTCTCGGGCAAGCCCTCACCACTCACCTCAACGTCAAGGTCCAGATCATCCATACCGATCGACTGGCTGTCTGGGTTTACCACCAGTTGTGTGGTCATGGAGAGCTTTCCATCCATCGCCGGTTTTTGGCTGCCGGCTGAGAAGCTGAACTTCAGGTCGACCGGTTTTCCCGGCACCACTTCCCCTGTCTCCAGCTGGATATTCTCCACACTGTAACGCTCTCCGGTGGACTGATCATCCCATACAACGCTCGCCTGATTGATATTCAGACCACCAATGGTGAAGGCGAGCAGGCCCATGTCTCCGGATTTTCCAGCCTCAGGAGCTGACTCCGGCTTTTTCCCTTTCGCCTTGCCGCCAGCCATATCTTCCCAGTTGGTGGTGCCGTCTTTTGCTTTCGCCAGATTCAGCCTGGCACCATCCACCTGTACCGTATCCACCTCGAGCAGCTGCTTGAATAACAGGGGTAGAAGATTAACCCTCACCTGGGCATGTTTGACCGAAGCAAACTCGGAACCATTGAAGCCCGGCGCATTACTCAAGGTCAGACCGTTCAGCTCCAGTGCCAATCGGGGGAATACAGACAAGCCGATATCGCCACTGATCGTCAGATCCCTGCCCGTGGCTCGCTTCACTTCGCTCACAATGCGATCTTTGTGATCGTTGGGATCGACAAACATCGGTATCAGGATGATTGCTGCAATCACCAGCACGACGATCATCCCGACCAACCAGCCTAGCACTTTCAGGGTTTTTCCCATCCTCTACTCCTTATTGTTATCTTTTGGGCCAGGGGTGCCGCAGTTCCAGCAAATCTCATATCCACCGTCGATCTGCTCACCGCAGGCCGGACAGCGCCAAGCGGCGACCTTCGAGGTGTGCAGATTTAAAAACCGCTCTTTCAGCTCGCTGGCCCTGCTCAGGTCCCGGTCTTCCAATAACCAAAGCGTTGGGAATATATTAGCCGGTAGTTCACCCAGTGCGCCACTGAGGTGATCATTGAGTATCACTGTCTCGATTCCCTGATCCTGCAGATAATCCTTCAACATCTGGGCCTCAATACGGTCTTGTGCCTGAAAAAGTTCAATCATTTCTGCCACATGCCATCGATTCAACCCACCTAAACCCAGACCTGGAACGATCCCTAACGAAAGGAAAGTTATTTTTTAAAAACATCGTGTTAAGAACAAGCCCCAATCGCTCAAACGGTCAGTTGGAGGGTGCTTTGCCCATCGTCTTCCATGCTCCGCTCTCCATCTGACAGAAGCGATAATCGCCACTCGCATTGGCCTGTCCTGCCTGATGTATAATCAGCAGATCCCGGCAGCTCCGCCCATCGATTTCCAGACGGCGCAGTACCTTGTAGGAACCACTATGACCGGTAGACTCATTATGCCAGTCAAAGGTTTCACCCAGTTTTCCCTGCTCGAGCGCTGTTTTCGCCACCTGTTTGGCTTGCTGCCAATCCTCTTTGGTAAAGTATTTGATCGGTGTAGATTCTTCCAGGCGTAAACCCAGGGCAGAAGCCGTTGCTGTTACGGCCATCAAGCCGATGATAGCGACCAGGTTTTTGATTTTTTTCACAAGCACCCCCTGCAGTTCCTCTTCGTCTTAAGCCCGGTTACCACTCATCCAACTGGCCCAAGCGATCTCTTTTATTGATCTGCTGACAACCGGCTTCTGAGACGAACGATCGTATTCTGTTGTTATCGAGCCATCCCGAATAGCTTAAATCATACATGCTACCAACACATACAAGAGAATATCCCCACTTTGACTGTGTAACATTCTGTAAATTTAGTGATACATTGGCCCTATTGCGTGAACCTTACAACCGGATCAGGATTGGACTAGTGACATCGTTACGGCTGTAGAACAGACCCTGATCCCGTAAAACCGACCTGGAGCTGAATGAAACGGCACGTCAGAAATAAAATGCAAAACCATCCAAAACGATTGATCCCACTGCTAACACTGCTCCTGCTGCCGCTCTCCAGCGCCGCGGCTGAACGGGGAGAGTCAGTGATGTTCGAACCCAAAGCACACCCGTTTACCGAGCTCCCACCAAAACAACAGAGCGAGGCAGAGAAATGCCAACAGTTGCAGCAACAGATCGAAGCGTTGAAAGGGAAGCCCCAGCGTCGCCATGCCGCAATCGAAAGGCATAAAAAGGCCTGTTTGGAATAGCGCCATCGCTGCAGAAACGATCAATCGGGACAACCAGCGTGACTGGAGCGGGTGATGGGAATCGAACCCACGTTAGTAGCTTGGGAAGCTACAGTTCTACCATTGAACTACACCCGCAGCGTAAAGCTGTCAGGGAATCCTACACCAGCCCCGACTCAAATTGCCACTCAGACACAACCTTTCCTCAATCCCATCACACCGGCCCGCCTTTATAGAGGGTTTCGATCAGATCCCGATGATGCTCAGTAACTTTCTGCCGTTTGATCTTCAGAGTCGGCGTCATCAGGCCATTCTCGATACTCCAGGGCTCCAGTAACACAGCAACCCGTCTGATCTTGGCGTAGCCTGGAAAATCTTTCAGTGCACCCCGTATGCGTTTCAACAACACGCCCTGAATCTGTTCGTCATTCAGACTCGCCTCATTCGAGGAGTCCAGATCGAACTCTTCGGCCAGGCCACTCCACAGATCCGGATTGAGCACCACCAGCGCACCAAGATATTGTTTGCCCTCACCCACCACCATCGCCTGCTCCACCAGTGGGTCCAGAGCGATCGCCATCTCCATATCCGACGGCGGAATCTTCTCTCCATTGGAGAGCACCAGAATATCTTTGATCCGGCCGGTAATATGGATATGGCCATCTTCATCGATACGGGCCTGGTCACCGGTATGCAGCCAGCCCTGTGGATCGATCATCGCGGCGGTGGCTGCATGGTTATTCCAGTAGCCGAGCATCATGCCCGGGGTTTTTACCAGCAACTCGTCATCTTCGCCGATCTTGGTGGTTACCCCACGCAACGGCACGCCGACACTCTCCGGCTTGATGTTGTTCATTGGATTGACGCTGATCACCGGACTGGTTTCAGTCAGACCGTAACCCTGCAGCATCGGCAGCCCCAGGCCGAGGAACACTTTGGCAATCTCAGGTGAGATAGCAGCCCCGCCACTGACGGCCACCCGTAACCGGCCGCCCAGCTTGTCCAGAATCTTGGCCGAAACCAGATGCCGTAGCAATGGATAGATCAACAGCCCGGGAAACCAGCGCTGCCGCCCCATGCGATATTCGAACTCCTTGTAGCCGACCGACAGGGCCATCTGAAACAGCATCCGGGCAAACGCCGGTTTGTGTTTCAACTGGTCCTGAACCCGGGCATAGACCCGTTCGAAAATCCTCGGTACGGCAATAATCGCTGTTGGCTGAATGGTTTGCAGATCTTCCGCCAGTTGCGGGATGGAGCGGGCGAATGAGACCGAAGCACCGGACAGCATCGGCAGGTAGTATCCCCCGGTCCGCTCCAGGGTATGGGACAGGGGCAGAAACGAGAGGAAGCTGTCCTGCTGATAACAATCCACCACCGTCACCGAGGCGTGGGCAACCGAGAGCATATTGTAATGACTCAACATCACCCCCTTGGGGCGGCCGGTGGTGCCGGATGTGTAGACAATCGAGGCAAGTGTGTGGGGATCAGCCTTACGTTTTTGCAACGGTTCACCACGGGGCGGCAGCCAGTTATTGGCTTCCCGCACCAGGTCATCCTCTCCCGGATCTGGCTGTTTAGCCGTCTCAAGCACCACCACCCGCTGCAGATTGGGTAGCTCCTCAACCACATTCACCATCCGGTTCCAGCGCCCGGTGTCCTGTACCAACAGCAGCTTTACCGCGGCATCTTTGAGTATGTAGGCGATCGCATCCGCCCTGTCATCCGTATAGAGGGGAACGACAACCAGGCCCAGCGAGAGGGCAGCCTGATCGAACATCACCCACTCCGGACTGTTGCGTAACAGCACCGCCACCCGGTCGCCCGGCTCCAGATCCTCGCCGCTCAGCGCCTGGCGCCAGCGAGCCACATGACGGGCCATGTCATCCCAGCTCAACTCATACCACTGTTTACGGGTACGGTCGTAGTTACGATAGGCAATCGCATCCGGTGTACGGCGCACCCGCTGAAAAAAGAGCCCATCCAGGGTTCCTGCCTGATCCAAGGGTATGAGATCTTCACTCCAATCCACTTTGTTCTCCTACATCCACCCCTTTATTCAGCTCTGTCAGATCGGGGGCTGTTATCATTTTGTCCTTTGCATAGGTTGTCTCCTTGAGTTGAGGTAGAATTCAAAAACTGAACCTGACTCTACTCCTGACAGAGATCACTTGAGATGCAGATTTACTTAAACGGCTTGGAAAAGCAAATTCCTGACTCACTGGATATGGCCGGATTGATTGAAATGCTCGATTTGACCGATCAGCGCATTGCCGTCGAGGTCAATGAGGAACTGGTCCCGCGCACGACTTTCAGCGGCCATGCCATCAACGACCAGGACCGCATCGAGATCATTCATGCGGTCGGCGGCGGTTGAGTTGCAGCCAGACTTTTTATTTCAACTTCAACAGATAGAATCCGATGTCAAACGATAACCAGACAGACAGCTTTAGCGTCGCTGGACGCACCTTTACATCCCGACTCCTGGTGGGAACCGGCAAATACAAGGATATGGCGGAGACCCGCGCAGCGATCGACGCCAGTGGCGCCGAGATCGTCACCATTGCGGTGCGCCGTACCAACATCGGCCAGAACCAGGATGAACCGAATATTCTGGAAACCCTGCCACCCAGCGAATATACCTATCTGCCCAATACGGCCGGTTGCTACGACGCGAAGACAGCCATCCGCACCTGCCGTCTCGCCCGGGAACTGCTGGATGGCCACAATCTGGTCAAACTCGAAGTGCTCGGCGATGAACAGACCCTGTTTCCCGACGTAGTACAGACCCTGGAGGCCGCCGAGGTCCTGATCAAAGACGGTTTCGATGTGATGGTCTACACCAATGACGACCCGATCATGGCGAAGCGGCTCGAAGAGCTGGGCTGTGCGGCGGTGATGCCCCTTGCGGCGCCGATCGGTTCCGGCCTTGGCGTACGTAATCGCCTCAACATCCGCACCATCGTTGAAAACGCCAAGGTACCGATTCTGGTCGATGCCGGGGTAGGTACCGCATCCGATGCGGCCGTCGCCATGGAGCTGGGTTGCGACGGTGTGCTGATGAATACCGCTATTGCAGCGGCTCAGGACCCGGTGCTGATGGCCTCGGCCATGAAGAAGGGTATCCAGGCTGGGCGGGAGGCCTACCTGGCGGGTCGTATGCCGGCCAAGCGCTTTGCCTCGGCCTCATCCCCAACGGATGGCCTGTTTTTCTAGAGGCGATGTTCTCACCTCAAAATCCGGCGAACTCGGCTGCGGCGCAGCCGATAGCCAACACAATTGTGATCAGACACTGTTATGCCCCAATCTGAGCAAAAGCCTCGCCCGATACGCAGCTATGTGCTGCGTCAGGGCCGCATGACCGAAGGCCAGCAAAGGGCCTATGAGGAGCTTTGGCCCCGCTATGGCGTGGAACTCGACGAGGGCCAGCTCGATCTCTCAGGGCTGTTTGAGCAACCGCAACCGGTCACCCTGGAGATCGGGTTTGGCAACGGTGAGAGCCTGCGCCAGCTGGCACAGAATGAACCGCAACATAACTTTCTGGGGGTCGAGGTGCATGGTCCGGGGGTTGGTCATCTGATGATTCAGCTGGATCAGTACCAACTCGGCAGCGTCCGCATCCTCAAGCACGATGCCATGGAACTGCTGCGCCACCACTTGCCACCCGGCTCCCTGCATCGGGTACTGCTCTACTTTCCGGACCCCTGGCACAAGCGCAAACACAACAAAAGGCGCATTGTGCAGGATGAGTTTGCCGAACTGATCTACCGGGCGCTGCTCCCTGGCGGCATTCTGCACATGGCAACGGACTGGGAGGACTACGCCCAACAGATGATGAAAGTGTTGTCATCACATGAGGGCTTCGAGAACCAGGCAGGCGAGGGAAATTTCTCGCCCCGTCCCGACACCCGGCCCCTGACCAAATTCGAACAACGTGGCGAGCGGCTCGGGCATGGGGTTTGGGATCTGCTGTTCGAGCGGCAGGCGTGATGGGCAGCCTGACCCTGAAGCAGTTCCGTGCTCCGCTGCTGGAGCCAATCGACCTGCATCTGCGGGCCGGCGAATGCCAGACCCTCAGCGGCCCCTCAGGGTCGGGCAAAACCCGCCTGTTACGGGCGCTGGCCGATCTGGATCCCGCCCAGGGAGAGGTTTCGCTCAACGACCAGGAGAGATCGACCTTCAGCTCCCCCCAATGGCGCCGCAAAGTGGGCCTGTTGCTGGCGGAAAGCGGATGGTGGCTGGAGCGGGTCGGTGACCATTTCAAGCAGCCGGAACTGGAGCTCTTTGAGCGCCTGGAGTTACCCAGGGAGGCGATCGACTGGGAGGTCGGCCGCCTCTCCAGCGGCGAACGTCAGCGACTCTCCCTGATCAGACTGCTGAGCAACCAACCCCAGGTTCTGCTGCTGGATGAAGCCACCGCCAACCTGGATCAGGCCAACACCGCCAAAGTGGAGGCACTGATCGCCGACTGGCGAAAGCAGCACCAGGTGGCTGTGCTGTGGGTCACCCATGACCCGCAACAGCGAAAACGGGTCAGTGACCGCAGCTGGCTGATCGAGTCAGGGCGACTGAGGGAGACCTCATGAACCTGATCCTGCTGACCCCCCTCGATCTTGCCATCGCCGCAACCCTGGTGGTAGCGCTGGCACTGATCTCCCTGCGACTCTCCCTGGGAATCGAGGGCAAGCTGCTGGTGGCCGCCGTACGTACCGTGGTCCAGCTCAGCCTGCTCGGCCTGGTATTGAAATTTCTGTTTGTTCAATCCCACCCGCTGCTGATCAGCGCACTGGCGATGTTCATGCTGTTCGTGGCCGGTTATGAAGTGATGGCCAGACAGCTGCGCCGCTTCAGCGGCATCTGGGGGTTTGGCGTGGGCACCCTTTCGATGTTCATCTCATCCTTCAGCGTCACCATCCTGGCCTTGATCGTGATCATCCAGGCAGAGCCCTGGTATTCGGTGCAATATCTGATTCCGTTGCTCGGCATGATGCTGGGCAACACCATGTCGGGGGTAGCCATCGCCCTGGACAACCTCACCCAGAACGCCTGGCAGAGACGCCAGGAGATCGAAGCCCGCCTGATTCTGGGACACACCTGGGATCAGGCCATCCGGGAGATTCGCCGTAACGCTCTACGCAGCGGGCTGATTCCAATCATCAATGCGATGGCAGCGGCCGGGATCGTCAGCCTGCCCGGGATGATGACCGGTCAGATACTCGCCGGTACACCGCCGATGGAAGCCTCGAAGTACCAGATTCTGATCATGCTGCTGATCGCAGCCGGCACCGGTTTCGGCGCCACGGCAGCAGTGTGGATCGGTGCCAAACGGCTGTTCGATGACCGGGAACGCCTACGACTCGACCGGCTGGATAAAAAGCGCACCTGACCCGCTGAGCCAAGCTGCCACGACAGCCTATTCAGGCTCCCGTTCGCCACGGATCACCTTGATCGCCAACAGAATCACCGGGATGCCGTGCATTAGCAGGTCAAAAATATCGATCGGGCGATGCAGAGTACCGGCCATCAGCATCTTCAGCTTCTCCCACAAATGGGGTTCAGGTACGAACGGCGCCAGCCCCAGCAAAAGAGCAGGCAGTGCGATCATATGCATGGGAATGCGATCGAGCCAGTTGAACATCTCGTTTTGTTTCCTCTACTTCTGTGCCATTGCCGTTGAGGCCACTGCCCCCAACATCAGCGGATAATGGCTCGGATCCAGGCAGTCTGCCGCACTATTATTGCCGATTTCAATGTCGCTTTCAGTCTCTGCCGCCCGGTTTGAAGTGTCGCTGCAGCTCGGCCGCCATGGCACTCAGGCCACCGAGCGACCAGCCCCCGTCAACCGGCATCACCGCACCGGTGACATAGCTCGCCATCGGTGAGGCCAGAAACAGTGCAAGATTGGCCACATCCCCCGCTTTGCCCAGCCGCCTCAAAGGCACAGAGGCGGTAATCATCTGCCTGGCTTCAGCGGTGGGCGCCAGCCGTTTCATGCCTTCGGTGTCGGCGATCGGACCGGGAACGATCGAATTGACTCTTACCCCGGACTCACCCCACTCCATGGCCAACACCCGGGTCACCATATCCACCCCCGCCTTGGCTGCGCAGACATGCAGCTGTAACGGCATGGGTATGTAGGCCTGGGGGGCTGAGATATTGATTACCGAAGCACCGGGCTTTGTCAGGTAGGCATAGGCGGTGCGTAGAACATGATAGGTACCCAGCAGGTCGATATCGACCACAGCCGAGAAGCCCGCAGGAGACATATCCAGTGCACTGGCAGGAAAGTTACCGGCTGCCCCGGAGACCAGTACATCGATACCGCCAAAGTGATCGCTGATCTCGCCGATGGCCTGTTCCACAGCCGTCAGATCCCGTACATCGGCACAGCGACCGATGGCCTCTCCACCATACTCAGAGAGGTGTGACAGGGCATTCTCCATCCGCTCCCTGGAGCGGCCGACCACCGCAACCTTCGCCCCGTTCGCGGCAAATGCTTCGGCGATGCCCAGGTTGATGCCACTGGTCCCGCCAACCACCAACACCGATTGTCCGGAGAATTCAATCTGCTGCGCCATAGCCACCTCCAGGAAGCGGTATTGTTGCTGAGACTATCTTACAGCTCACCCAGCATACGTTTCGCCTCTCTACCGACGCTGTTTTCCGCGCCCAGTTCGATCGCCTTTTTGAAGGCGGCGGCAGCACCCTCTTTATCACCGAGCTGTGCCAGGATAAATCCCAGGGAGAGCCGGATACGTTGAAACTCCCCATCCTGCTGAATGCCGGCCAGTAGAATATCGACCGCCTGTTCATTCTGGCCGGTATAAAACAGTGCTAGCCCCAGATCGTTATAGGATTCAACATCCTTTGGGTCGATGGTCAATGCACGTTCGTAGAGCTCGATCGCCTGCGGGTAGTTTTTCTGCGCGAAATAGCTATCGGCCAGCCGTGCGATCAGCGCCGGATCCTCCTCCTTGAGATCCTCCATCGTCGGGGTATAACCCATCCCAGGGGTCAAACCCGCCGGGCTGGGATTGGGCATCGGATGGGGAGCGACCGGGCTGGAAGGTGCGGTTGCCGTGGCAACGGCCGGTCTCTGTTCGTAGTAGCTTCGGGTTATTGCATAAACCATCAAACCGTAGGTGATCTGCGCAACCAGGATAACCAGCCATGTAAGTGCACTGAATTTTGGCATATCTATCAATATCTTAATTATGTCTCGTCGATCTTAGTCCTGGCGCTCGATAAAGCGCCTAGGACACAAGACTGCGCCCAGTGCCAGTTCCCTGTCAACCGGGATATCCGTAAGTTTTGTACATCAAATCGAAAAAGATTTAAAATCCGCGCTATTGACGCTGGAGCGTCCGTAGGAAGCTTGCGATATCACAGACTGAGGGAATAGATCTCATGGCCAAGGAAAAACGCACAGGCATACCCCCGGTTCCGGACAACTTTGCGGAACTACTCAACCAGTGGCAGCAGAACACGCTGCAGAAAATCGAAGGTTTCGGCTGGCGGGTGAAATTCATCCGTCGCCCCCTGTTTCAGGAAATCACCATTGTTGTGACCAATCCTACCGGTGACCAGATCGGTACTCTGGAACAGGACGGCGAAGTCAGCGTGCATCCGGTCTCCGACTTTCGTCGCTGATCCGCAGCCTATTCAGCGACCGGACTCACTCAATCACTTCATCGGCCAGAATCAGCACCTCTTCTGCCAACTTCACGCCGATCTTACTGGCGGTTTTGGCATTCAGGGTGAGACGGGTGCCGAGCGGATCCTGCACGCCAATCTGTGCTGGCGTTACGCCGAGCGATAGAATCTGTGTTGCCAGGACGGCAGCTTGTCCACCAATACTCGGGATATCGGGATTGACGGCCAATAACAGACCGAGCTTGACGACATTATCCGACTGACCGATGCAGATCAGCCGGTCTTTGACACATTGACGCTTCAACCAATGGATATTTTCCAAGGTGTAGAGTACCGGATCTGTCGGCAACCAGATTGCATCGACCTCCCCGGCCAGCCTTCGATAGGCCTGCTTGAGCTCTTTAGCCCGCTCAATCGGCCTGGCACTGATGTCGATACCCACCAGCTCCGCAGCGCTTTTCGCTTCGCTGACGCTCATCGCACTATGTGCCTTACTGTAGATCACACCTAAACGACCGATCTCCGGAAGCAGCAGATTCATGGAGAGTAGCTGGGTACCCGGTGAAACCTCGGCATTGATACCAGCCAAATTGTTTTGCCCATCCAACAATTGATATCGCTGCCAGTTCAGCACCATGGCGAAAATCACCGGCACCTGTTGACTATTCTGGGTCGCCGCTTTGGCAAAGTAAGCCGCCTTGGCGCCAAAAGCCATGATCAGTGAAGGCTTAGACGACATGAGCTGACCCAACACTTGTGGTGCTTGTTGGATATCCCCCTGGAGATTGAAGACCTCGATTGGCTGTTTCACTTTTGCCCTGAACTCGACCAAAGGTTGCTCGTAAACAGCCTCCGAATCCGACAGCAGTACAGCGATCGTCTGTTGGGCCGCCCAGGCCGGCTGGGTGAACAGCAACAAGATAAAAATCAGCAGAGATCTATCTTTCATGGCTGCTCCACCCTTCAATCTGAAGTGTTCGCATGACAGAGCTGGTTTGAGAGGAAATCATGAATTGTTTTAGTGCAGCCGCTTGTTCCTCCGTCACAACGCCATCGATGTAACCCAATACAGGCATATCAATCGGTGTCGATTCACTGATGACTTTTAGGGAATCGATCAATCTGGGATTAATTTTGCGGAACAGCTTCATATTGGCCTGAGACACCAGGGCCACATCAACCTGTCCCAATGCCGCGGCAAAGATCGCATCGGCATCTTTAGGCACTTCAACGATACTCAGCTTGTCGAGTGCCACAAAGTTCTCGGGGTTCAGCATACTTGCCAACAACAGCTTTGAACCCGGACCAAGACTGGTCATGGCCAGGGTCAGACGTTCGGGCCTGTTGATGTCGTCATCTTCACCAAGCCTGGCGACCAACAATTTGCGATAACTGTTTTGTTGCTGGCGTACAGACTGCAAAAGGGGAGTAAAGCGAATCTCGTCCGCATTGCGCTTCAGATACCAGTGAGGGGCAAACACGAATGCCGGTCGATCACTCCGCACCCGGGCATCGAAATCGGTCAAATGGGCAAATGGTTGGAACTCGATGGTCATATCGAAACCATCCAGCAACGACTCCATGTCACTCTTAAGTCGACCAAGATTGTTTTGTGGCGAGTCGGGATTGAAGTAGTAGAAACGCAACCCATCATCCCCGGCAACATGACCAGGGACGATCAGCAGGCTTAGCCATAACAGCCAACAGCCCAGGTTTAATCGTTTCAGGTTATGCAATCAATCTGCTCCCTGGGAGCTGTAACTAACCCTAAGGCAGTTGGAAATAAAAGGTTGCACCGGCATCCACCTCGGATTCCGCCCACACGGATCCACCATGTCGATGAATGATTCTGGCCACAGTCGCCAGACCGATGCCGGTCCCTTCAAAATCACTGCTTTTGTGCAAGCGCTGAAAGGCACCAAACAGTTTATCGGCATAGCGCATATCGAATCCGGCCCCATTATCCTGTACAAAGTAACAGGATTTGCCCTCCTTTACAGCTTTGCCGAATACAATTTCAGCTTTTTCGCGACGACTGGTGTACTTCCAGGCATTGCCAATCAGGTTATCCAGGGCGATACCCAGCAACTGACGGTCACCCTGGACCATCAGATCCGGCGCGACCTGGAAGCTCACCTGGCGGTCAGGTTCATTCTCGGCCAACTTACTGAGGGTATTGTTAGCCAATTCGCTCAAATCAACCGTACTGACCTGCATCTCCTGTCGACCGAGCCTTGAGAGTCTCAGCATATCGTCAATCAACACCCCCATGCGGGATGCCGCGGCTCTGACCCGACGCAGGTAATCGAGGCCGGTCTCATCGAGGCGATCATGGTACTCCTCTGAGAGCACTTGACTGAACCCTTCAATACTGCGTAATGGCGCGCGCAGATCGTGGGACACCGAGTAATTAAACGCCTCAAGCTCTTTATTGCTACGGGCCAGCTCGACGGTTCTTTCCTCAACCTTGTACTCCAGTAAGCGATTGTAACCATCCAGCGCCCGATGTGAATTTTCCAGATTGCTGGCCATACGGTTGAACGAGGTTGCAAAGGTCCCGAACTCTGCGCACATCAATCCTTGCATGCTCAGGCGGTAGTTGAGATCCCCAGCAGAGACCTCCTTAACACCCGCATCGAGCTGGTCAACGGCCCTCAGCAGACGCTGTGTGACGAACAGTGAAATCATAAACCCAAACAGAATAAATACCGCCGCCACACTGATATAAAAGAACCAGATACGGTTTATCTCCTCATGCCACTCGGCCGTTCGCTCGATGATGCTCGCCTGCACACCGGCCAGTGAGATACCGCAATACAATATGCCCCACAATTCCTGACCGTTGAATACCGGCGTGACAACCTGCATCATCTGATTCTGAGTCTCTAGGGTGCCAAGAGTGTCAATGAACTGAATCGAAAAATCACTGACCTGATCATCAATGAACTCATCGTCCAGCAAGGCGAGTGCCTGCTTATCGATCGGGTTGTCCGGTAGACGCCCGACCTGATCGACCTGATTGTGTGCAACCACCTGCCCCAGATTGCTAAGTACCGTACAGTACTGAATATCCCGATCCCCATCAGTAACCTGCTTCATCAGGTTAATCAGAAAACTGAAATCGTATCCGGTGATTGCCTGGTTGGCGCTGAGGGCCATACTGCGGACCAGTGAGGCACTGCGGGCCTGCATGGCATTATGTATCGAGACGATATCCTCCGCCTGTTCACTCTGGTAGAAATTGCTGATCTGTTGCCAGAACAATAGGCTGATCGCCATAAAAAGCAGCAGCAATGCGAGATTCATCGACACCAGATAGACCCGGATCGAAGGCAGTTTGCCGGCAGGATATCGAATACTTTTAAGTCCCATAGAGGCACAAGTTTAGATAGCACCTTGCGTCATGTCAGCTAAGAATGCGTTTTCTCTTGATTTTTCTCAATCCCCCCCCTAGGTTTACAACTTTCATGAATAATTTAGTACTGGATATCGATCCCCGGTCGCTACCCCTTTATGAGGGTAAAAAACAGTACAGCAATGATACGAACAAGCAGCTAGTCAATATGCCACGCACTCCCTGCAAGCGCCTCATACCGATCATCTTGTTGAGCAGCCAGTTTGCTGCCCAGGCAAATGAAACCCCACTCATCACCAATCAACAGATGGAAGAGGCGGAACGTCTGTTCAGTGGACCGGTTGAAGAGGACTACTATCGGACCGATGCTGTTCTGGTGAGTGCTACCGGTAGTGCCAAACCGGTATTCCTGGCGCCATCGGTCGCCAGCGTTATTACCAAAGAAGAGATCAAGGCGATGGGCGCCACTACCCTGGACGAGGTCCTGGAAACCGTACCCGGTCTGCATGTCTACATGTCACCCTCACCCAACTATCAGACCCAGTGGTCGATTCGCGGCATCCATGCCAATGCCAACCCCCATGTTTTACTTTTGATCAACGGCAAGCCGGTACAGGATCTGCACCAGGGCGGGCGACCCAGTCAGTTTCAATTGCCTGTCAGCATGATCTCAAGGGTTGAGGTAATACGGGGGCCCGGTTCTGCAGTACACGGCGCTGATGCATTCGCTGGTACCATCAATGTGATCACCAAAGATGGTCAGGAGATTGCCGGAACACAGGGAGGATACCGAGGCGGCTCCTTTTCGCGCAAAGATGCCTGGGTATTGACTGGTGGCCAATATCAGGGCTGGGACATCGCGATGACGCTGGATATGATGAAATCTGATGGTGACGATGGCCGGGTCATTGAGCGGGATTTTCAAACCCTGTTGGACGAGAGTTTCGACACTTCTGCTTCACTGGCTCCCCGCGCCATGGATACTCAACAGGACACGCTCAATGCCTATTTCGGATTCAACAAGGAAAACTGGCAGATCTTTCTCTGGGGCTGGAGGGAAAATGACGGCGGCACCAGGGCCGGACTGGCCAACGCCATGGCAGATGGGAACCACCTGGAAAGTGATGCCTTACTGGGAAGCGTGACATACAACAACGACCAGTGGCTCGATAACTGGCATTTCGATCTGAACCTCAGCTATCTCTACCTGAAGGCAATAACCAATCTACAGCTCTTCCCCCCTGGTGCTCTGCTGCCAATCGGCAGCGATGGGAACTTGAGCTTTACGAATCCAGCCGGACTTACGCTATTCACTGACGGTTACATCGGCTTTCCGATCCGTACTCAAAACCAATATGGTGCTGAGAGTGTTGCACTGTATGACGGCATCGCGCAGCATCAAATGCGCTTTTCGATTGGCTATCAGTATACGGAAACCGCCTACAAGGCCTATCAGAATTGGGGACCTGGCGTACTGGATGGCACACAGACTGTTGTCGATGGTACGTTGACTGATCTCACCGGTGATCCGAGAATCTTCATGCCCGATGTGGATCGCCGTCTCTGGTATCTATCCGCACAGGATGAATGGAACTTCAGCAAAGGCTGGGAGCTGACCCTGGGAGCCCGCTACGACCACTATTCGGATTTTGGTGGCACTTTCAATCCACGCGCCGCCTTAGTCTGGCAGACCCGCTATGACCTGACCACCAAACTGCTCTATGGACGCGCATTCCGGGCACCCAGCTTTACCAATATGCATGCGCAGAACAACCCCATCGGCCTGGGCAATCTGGACCTGGACCCGGCCATTCTGGATACCTTGGAGCTGGTTTTTGACTACCGACCAACGGCTGATCTGCGGCTGGCCGCCAATCTCTTTGCCTATACAATCGACGGTCTGATCGAGTTTCTGCCGGATGAAGGCGAGGCCACGACAACATCGCAAAATGCCAGGGATCAGAAAGGCCATGGATTTGAGCTTGAAGGTGACTGGCAGGTTACCGACAGCCTGCAGCTGAGTTCGAATATGGCCTGGCAGAACTCTGAAGACAAAGAAAGTGGCGACCCGGTACCGAATGCCCCCGGCCTGCAGGCCTACCTGGCTGGTGATTGGCAATTTCTGCCGGACTGGTCGGTCAATGCCCAATGGCTCTGGGTCGGCCAGCGGGAACGGGCCAGTGGCGACACCCGTAAAGCGGTTGACGACTACAGAATCACCAATCTGACACTGCGCCGGCAAGCCCTGTTCGAACACCTGGACCTAGCCCTGGCGGTGCGTAACCTGTTCGATGAGGATGTGCGGGAACCCAGCACCTCAGTAATCCCGAATGACTACCCGATGAAAGGACGCGAGATCTGGGCAGAACTGCAGATTAACCTATGATCTATTCCCATACGCCGTTAACCCACCGATGGAAAAGGCTACCCTTCATCTGCATCTTCCCGCTGCTGTTTCCTGTTTCCGCCATCGCCAACTCTCCAGTGATCACCGATCAGCAGATGAGTGAGGCTGAAAGTCTGTTCAGCGGACCGGGTGAAGAGGACTACTACCGGACCGATGCCGAGCTGGTATCGGCCACCGGCAGCGCCAAACCGGTGTTTCTTGCACCATCGGTAACGAGTGTGATCAGCAAGCAGGAGATCCGGGAGCTGGGGGCCAGAACCCTGTATGAAGTATTGGAAACCGTACCCGGACTCCATGTCACCCCTTCAAGCAACTTCGGCCCGCTGATAACCAACATCAACATTCGCGGCATCACGACCGCCCTTAACCCGCAAGTGCTGGTATTGATCAACGGCGCACCGATCAAGGATCTGTGGAACGGCAATCTCGGCCACCGCTTTGAGATGCCGGTGGAGATGATCTCCAGGATCGAGGTCGTCAGGGGGCCAGGTTCGGCGATCCATGGCGCCGATGCCTTTGCCGGCACGATCAATATCGTCACCAAGGATGGCCAGGAGATCGGTGGCGCCCGGGCCGGCTACCGCCAAGGGTCATTCGATACCAGCAATGGCTGGCTTCAGTATGGCGGTAATCATCAGGGTTGGGATCTGGTTGCCAGCATCGAGGCATTGAAACAGGGGACCGATGATCAGCGGATTATTCAACAGGATCTGCAAACCACCCTGGATGAGAGTTTCGGCACCCAGGCCTCCCAGGCCCCTGGCGCCATGAATCTGGATCAGCGTCTGCTCAATTTTCACCTCGGCCTGCGCAAGGATGAGTGGACCGCCCGCTTTTGGGGAATAAGACAACGGGATGCCGGCGTCGGCGTGGGAGCCGCTCCGGTGCTGGATACCGAAGGTTCACACGACAAGGACCTCTACAGCCTCGATCTCCTCTACCAGAACCAGGAACTTCATCCGGACTGGCATCTGCAGCTTCGCTTTAACTACAACTACTCTGATTATGTCAGCAAGTTCAATCTCTTCCCGCCAGGTGCCACCCTACCCATCGGCGCTGACGGCAACCTGGACTTCATCAACCCGGTAGGCGTCACCCATTTCAGCGACGGCTACATTGGTCACCCGGCAGCGACCAACCGCATCTACCGTAACAGTATCATTGGTGTCTATGATGGTCTGGCGCACCATCTGATTCGACTCTCTGCAGGCTACGACAGTATGGAGTACAAAGCCGGAGCGAGACAGAACTTCGGCCCCGGAGTACTCGATGGAAGTCCGCAGGAGGTGGACGGCACCCTGACCAACGTCACCGGTACCCCCTATAACTACAGCCCGGACAAGAAACGGGATCTCTGGTTCATCTCGCTACAGGACGAATGGGCTCTGGCGAAGGATTGGGATCTCACCCTCGGCGCTCGCTATGACCGCTACTCAGACTTCGGCGACACTTTCAATCCCAGACTGGCGCTGGTGTGGCAGAGCCGCTACGACCTGACCACCAAGCTGCTCTACGGCCGGGCGTTCCGCCCCCCCTCATTCTCAGAACTCTATGCACAGAACAACCCGGTTCAACTGGGCAATAGCGAGTTGGAAGCGGAAACCATCGACACCCTGGAGTTTGCCATCGACTGGCGCCCTACGCCAGACCTGAGGATGGCCAGCAACCTATTTGTTTATGAGATAGAGGATCTGATCGAGGCGGTACCCGATGCAGGCGGTGCCAGCAACACCAATCAGAACGCCAGGGATCAGCGGGGACATGGGGTTGAATTCGAGATCGACTGGCAGGTGAACCAACAACTCAGAGTGCAGAGCAATGGCGCCTGGCAGCACAGTGAAGACAGCAACA
Source organism: Chromatiales bacterium (assembly GCA_022360905.1). Lineage (GTDB taxonomy): Bacteria > Pseudomonadota > Gammaproteobacteria > Chromatiales > Chromatiaceae > Thiodiazotropha. The sequence continues at coordinate 35,624 of JAKSBX010000120.1, read as the reverse complement.
GCGGTAAGCATCTGGCCAACTCCCATGGCTTCCAATACTACGCCCGGGCCAATTGGCGCTTTCTGCCGAACTGGTCACTCGACGGCCAGTGGTTCTGGATCGGCGCACAGAAAAGGGCTGAAGGGGACGATCGAGCGGATATCGACGCATACCATCTGCTCAATCTGACTCTACGTAAGAATCAACTGTTCGAGCATCTGGATTTGGCATTCGGCATCCGAAATTTGTTGGACGATGAGATAAGTGAACCCGCCAGCTCGACCATCATCAATGAGTACCCGATGGATAGCAGAGCCTATTGGCTGGCACTCGAAATCAACTACGATTGACCTGGCGACGAGATCGATCGCTTTCAGCCGCCATTGGTTCTTAGTGGTTGTGGCCTCTGGATCCCATATCCCTGAGCGAAATCGACCCCCATCGACTGCAGCATCTCCCGGGTCTGTTGCCGTTCGACGAACTCAGCAATGGTCTTCAAACCGGCCACATGGCCGATGGTGTTGATCGCATCGACAATCGCCCGACTCATCTCATCCTCTTCCACCTGCTTGACGAATGAACCGTCCACTTTGAGAAAATCCACCGACAGGGATTTCAGGTAGGAGAAGGAGCTGAGCCCGGCGCCAAAATCATCCAGGGCAAAGTAACAACCCATCTGCCGAATCTCCTGGATAAAGCTCTCGGTGATTTCGAGATTGTTGATGGCGGCGGTCTCGGTCACTTCGAAACAGATCGATTGGGGCGGCACCTTGAGGCTGTTCATCCGTTCCTGGATAAAATTGAAGAAATCGGGATCGCTCAGCGATGTTCCTGACAGATTGATAAAGAACAGCTGCCCCTGATGGTAATCCAGGCTGCCCTCACCCAGATGGGTGAAGATGGAGTTGACCACCCAACGGTCCAGCCGTTGCATCAGATCATAACGCTCTGCGGCGGGAATAAATGCGCCGGGTGAAATGATCTCACCATCAGGCCCCTGCATACGTAACAGCACCTCGGTATGCCGCGGGCCATCCACCTCGACCAGCGGGACGATCGGCTGCTGATAGAGTAAGAAGCGACTCTCACTCAATGCACTGTTGATACGGCTGACCCACTGCATCTCATCCCGCCGCAGGGCCAATTCATCATCTTCCGCGGTATAGATATGCACCCGGTTACGGCCCCGGCTTTTTGCCGCAAAACAGGCCATATCCGCATTACTCAATACTTCGATGCCGCTATTGGTTACCGGCGTGATATCGACCAGTCCGATGCTCACACTCGTATTGAAAGGGCGGCCCTCCCAGATAAACCGGTAGCCTTCCACGGCTTCTCTGAGGATATTGGCCAACTGCTCCGCCCGGTCTAAAGGGCAGTTGAGCAGCAGCACACCAAATTCATCTCCACCAAGTCGCGCCAGCAGATCACTCTCACGCACACACTTTTTCAGAACCCCGGAGATCTGACGCAGCAGCTCGTCACCCGCCATATGACCGCAGGTATCGTTCACCACCTTGAATTGATCGAGATCCAAATACATGAAGGCGTGAGACTGGTTCGCATGCCGCGCTTCATCAAGTGCATTTTGCAACGCCTGTTCCAGCTCATGCCTGTTTTTAAGGTTGGTCAGGGAGTCGTGAAAGGCCATGTGATGCAGACGGTCTTCCGCCAATCGTCTGGCTTCACGGGATTTGGCCTCTTGCAGCTCCCGTTCGATGGCGGCACCCAGGCGGGTCAGATTGCTCTTCATGATGTAGTCGGCTGCGCCGAACTTCATCATCGAAACCGCCAGCTCTTCGCCAATGCTTCCGGAGACGATAATCACCGGAATATCCTCATTGGCGGCATTCACCATCTTCAGTACCTCCTCTGAATCGAAGGAGGGCATATTGTGATCGGTAATGACCAGATCCCATGATTGGTCGGTCAGCGCTTTAGCCAGCGACTCCGGACTGTCTACACGAACATGGTGCTCAATCGTCCACTGGTCTTTTCTCAGATAATGCAGGAGTAACAAGGCATCATCTTCTGAATCCTCGGCCAACAGCAGACGCAGTGGAGGCTTGTTCATCCTTCAGCAATTCTTTGGTGTCATATTCATCTTCATCCAATAAGTTACCAACTGCCGAATCAGATCAACGAATTGAGTGAAATCCACCGGCTTCCTGATAAAGCTGTTCGCGCCCAGCCGGTAACTCTCTACCATGTCCCGCTGCTCATCGGACGAGGTGAGTACCACCACCGGTAACAACTGGGTACGTGGGTATTCGCGTATCGCTTTCAATACATCCAAACCACTCATTTTCGGCAACTGCAGATCAAGTAATACAACTTTTGGCAAGGATTCCGTGTCATCAATCCGGAAAAGATAATCTACCGCTTCATGACCATCACGAGCCACCTCAACCCGATGAGAGATTTTTGACTTCTTGAAGGCACGTAGCGCCAGAAGCTCATCATCGGGATTGTCTTCAACCAGTAAAATATGATTTTCGTTCATAACCGTAGTCCAGTCGGTCATTCACAACTCGCATGACCGAGCGTATCGGTCATCTATACCAATGATGGTGCCATTTCGGGTCGCTACCAACATTGATCTGGGACATTTACACAATCTATGGGTCTGACATCGATCAATCATATCTACCTATATCGTCCGGTGGCCTGAAAACCTGTAGATTGAAGGCGTATCAACTCTGCAGGCCCTAGGAAATGGCAACAAACTCTACAGGTCATTCACCGATCGGAGGCGATGACAGAAACCTGCCCGAGGTGTCGCTTACCGGCCCAGAGGCAGGTTCGTGAAGCTTTGTAGATATTCAGCTTGTCGTTATGCGCCCATTATTCAGTCAACTGATAGCGGCTACCGCAGTAGGGACAGGTGGCAGTGCCGGTCTTTTCGATCGGCAGATAGACCCGGGGATGGAGTGCCGCCAGGGTTTCACCGGGTCGAGGGCAGCAGAGGGGCAGGTCCTTACGGGTGACCTTGTGTATCTCCTGCTGGGTGGATTGTGTTTCTGCCTGGGTCATATACGATTCTCCTCGGACCTGTTGATCAGACATAGTCCAGCCATTCCGGATGGGATGCCAAGCGGCCATGTACCAGGTCGAAATAGCGCTTCTGCAACTCCCCGGTAATCGGCCCCCGGCCGCCCGCTCCGATGGCACGGTTGTCGACCTCGCGGATCGGCGTCACTTCCGCGGCGGTGCCGGTGAAAAAGGCCTCATCAGCAATATAGACCTCATCCCGGGTGATGCGCTTTTCAACCACTTTGTAATTCAGCTCTTCGGCCAGTTCGATCACCGTCTTACGGGTTATTCCGTCCAGCGCCGAGGTAAGATACGGGGTATAGATCACCCCATCGCGCACGATGAAGATATTCTCGCCCGAACCCTCCATGACATAGCCTTCGGCGTCGAGCAGCAGCGCTTCGTCATAGCCGTCATGCAGCGCTTCCTGCAGGGCCATCATGGAGTTCATGTAGTTACCGTTGGCCTTGGCCCGGCACATGGTGATATTCACATGGTGGCGGGTAAACGAGGAGACCCGGATGCGAATGCCCTTCTCCATGTTTTCAGCCCCCAGATAGGCGCCCCACTCCCAGGCGGCAACCATACAGTGAACTTTCAGATTATCCGCCCGCAATCCCATGCCTTCGGAGCCATAAAAGCACATCGGCCGGATATAGGCCGAGTCGAGATTGTTCTCCCGCACCACCGCCCGCTGAGCCTCATTGAGTGTCTCGCGATCAAAGGGAATCGCCATATTCAGGATATGGCCGGAACGGAACAGTCGGTCGGTATGCTCCTGCAGACGGAAAATCGCAGTACCCTGTTCGGCATGGTAGGCGCGCACCCCTTCAAACACCCCCATCCCATAGTGCAGGGTGTGGGTCAGCACATGGGTTTTCGCCTCACGCCAGGGAACCATTTTGCCATCCAGCCAGATGACACCGTCACGGTCAGCCATTGTCGACATCATGAAAACTTCTCTCGTTCAACTCTTCGTTGTGCATCAGACAGGACCAGAGGTCCTGCACCAGTGCCCGCTCTTCGGCAAGCTTCTCACTCTCCACCAGCGCCGGCTGATCCTGTAGCGCACTGCGATGGTAGACCGCCCGCAGCACTTTGTAGATCCCCATCATGCGATCCGCGGCATGATTATCGAGCAAACCCAGTTTGGAAAGCGTCTCCAGCAGGCGAATGTTATCCGTCCAGACCAAGAGTTCTGGGTGGTGATGCGCCCACCGAAGGACCGTGTATTGAACCATAAATTCTATATCGACGATACCGCCCCGGCCCTGCTTCAGGTCAAACAGCTCCTGGTTGCTCTTATCCAGGGCGGAGCGCATCTTCTCCCGCATCTCGACAACTTCACCACGCAGCTTCTCCCCATCCCGCTGGGAACCGATTATGCCACGCCGGATCTCATTGAAGCGTTCGGCCAGCCTGGCATCCCCGGCCACCACCCTGGCGCGCACCAGAGCCTGATGCTCCCAGGTCCAGGCGCTGTTCTTCTGGTAAGTCTCGAAGGTCTCCAGGGAGGCCACCATCATGCCGGAATTACCGTTCGGCCGCAGACGCATATCCACTTCATAGAGTATCCCCGACGGGGTTCGGGTGGTCATGATATGAATAAACCGCTGGGCCATGCGGGCATAGAAAACGTCCACAGAGACCGGTTTCCTGCCGTTGGTATAGGCATTCCGGTCGGCGCAGCCATGCAGAAACACCATATCCAGGTCAGAACCAAAACCCAACTCAATACCACCCAGCTTGCCGTAGCCGACCACCGCAAAGCCGGTCTCTCCCGGCTCGATTCCCGGTGGCTCTCCATGCCGCCTTACCATCTCCTGGTAAGTCAGCTGGATCACCTGCTCGATGATGCTTTCAGCGATCCAGGTGAGATAGTCACTGACCACCATCAAGGGAATCTGATCGGCGATGTCCGCCGCCGCCACTCTTAGGCGATTACTCTGGGCAAACTGGCGTAACCGCTCCATCTGGCTCTCCAGGTCATCCGCATCGATGCGGGACAACTGATCACCCAGTTCTTCAGTGAGCGCTTCCCGCTTGAGTGGTGAATAGAGCCGGCGCGGGTCAAGTAACTCATCCATCAGGATCGGATGACGGGTCAGCATGCTCGCCACCCAGGGGCTGATACCGGCCAGCTTGACCAGCTGTGAGAGTACCATCGGATTTTCGATCAACAGGGCGATGTAGGCGGTTCGACGGGCCACCGCCTCCAGCAGATTGAGCACTCTGGGGAGAGTGTCATCCGCACTCTCCGACTGCCCTACCGCCTGCAGCAGCAGCGGCATCAACTGATCGAGACGCTCCCGGCCTTTGCTGCTCAGCTGGCGGCAGGCATGACTGTTGCGCAGATGATTCAACAGATGCAGCGCCTGATCCGGCTTGCTGAACCCATATTGATGGAGGATCGATTCGGCCTGCTCCTCATCCAGCAGCTCGTTCCACACCGCGGCAAACGGCTGATTCTGCTGATCCGCTTCGGCCTGCGGGGCGGCGAAAACCATGTCGAAATGGCCCTGTACCCGTTTGCGATGCTGTTCCAGCAGCTCAGAGAAACTCAGCCAGTCGTCAAATCCCATGGATCGAGCCAGGCGCACTCTCAGCAGCTCATCCGACGGCAGCAGGTGGGTCTGCTTGTCCTGCCAGGCCTGAACACGGTTTTCCACCAGGCGCAGAAATTCGTAGGCCTCGGTCAACTCCCGCACCGTATACTCCGGCAACAGCTTGCGCTCCTGCAACAGCTTCAGTACCGAGAGTATGGGGCGGGTCTGCAGCGCTTTATCCCGCCCGCCGCGGATCAACTGAAAGGCCTGTCCAATGAACTCGATCTCACGGATTCCGCCAGGCCCAAGTTTGATGTTGGCCGCCATACCTTTCTTATGCAGTTCACTGCTGATCAGCTGCTTCATCTCCCTGAGCGACTCGATGGCACTGAAATCCAGGTAGCGGCGGTAGACGAAGGGTCTGAGCATCGCCATCAACTCATCACCCGCTTGCGCATCACCGGCAACCACCCTGGCCTTGATCATGGCGTAGCGCTCCCACTCACGGGCCTGGGAGCCGTAGTAACTCTCCATCGCAGAGAAGCTCATCGCCAGCGGACCGACACTGCCAAAGGGACGCAGGCGGGTATCCACCCGGAATACGAAGCCATCGGCCGTATGGTTATCCAGCGCCTGCACCAGTTTCTGGCAAAGACGGATGAAAAACTGCTCATTGGTCAGGCGTCGTGCGCCATCGGTCTGGCCTGACTGGGGATAGGCGAAGATCAGATCGATATCGGAGGAGAGGTTGAGCTCCCGGGCACCCAGTTTGCCCATACCCAACACCACCAGGGGCTGAGCCTCCCCCTGCTCGCTTCTCGGCACCCCCATCTCGATGCAACACCACTCATAGAGATGCTGCAGGGCCAGCTCAATCGAGGCATCCGCCAATGCGGAGAGATCCTCCAGCGTCTCACCGAGATCCGCCAGACCGGTCAGGTCACGCCAGATGATCCGTACCATCTGCTCACGGCGGAACTGGCGGAGCTGTTTTCCCAACCCCTGCTCATCGGTGACGGCGGTAAGACGATCAGCGAGACGGGAAGCCATTTCACCAGCTTCAAAACGGCTTCCCAACAGCCCCTGCTGGTGCAGTTCCGGCAACAGTTCCGGAAAACGGTTGGCTACCTGGACAACAAAATCACTGCCCTCCCAAACCCGCTTCAACTGGTTGATAAATATCCGGTCTTCAGGTGGACTCAGTTCAGCTTCCGCCAGCTTTTCACACCACTGTTGCCACTGTTGTTCGTGCTCTTGATCTAGCTCCACGCCTCTTCTCATCAATCTAAACTAATCTTAATAGGCCATGCTCAGATTACACTGGCAGGGGGATTCTACCAACCTGTTATTGGCAGCTGTTATCTATCCGGCTGGAACCGAACAGGTGGCAAAAGCACAAATCACCAGGTGGGTCTAGCTTGGGGATATCGATTATTGCCAAGCCGTAACAAATCACATAGGGTGGCTCACTTCACAAACTGGCGCCAGAGACCAGATCAGGCATGATCGAGCTGCAACAAATAGACTATCACTACCCGGATCACCCCCCGCTTTTCGAGGGTGTAAGCCTGGCGATTGCCAAGGGTTCTCTATTTGGCTTGCTGGGTCCCAACGGAGCGGGTAAAACCACCTTGATCTCATTGATGACCGGACAACTGCAACCCGTCGCTGGCGAGATCGAGATCGATGGAGAAAGCTACCCGGCGCAGCGAACATCGATCCTGCAAAAGCTGGCCCACATTCCTCAGGAATATGCCTTCTACCCCCAGTTGAGCGTGCTGGAGAATCTGCAGTTCTTTGCCAGCCTCTATCCCCAACCGGCCAGCAACCGAGCCCAGCTGATCGAGCAGGCACTAGTATTGACCGGACTGACAGAACAGCGCGGAAAATTGGCGAAACACTTCTCCGGTGGTTTGAAACGGCGTCTCAACCTGGCCATCGGCCTGCTCAACGAACCGCAGCTTATCTTCCTTGACGAGCCTACAGTGGGCATAGATCCCCAGTCCCGCCATTTCATCCTGCAATCGATCCGGGAACTGAACAGGGCAGGCAGCACCATCGTCTACACCAGCCACTACATGGAAGAGATCGAGCAACTCTGTGACCAAGTGGCGATTATGGATCACGGCAAGATCCTGGAGCAGGGTCCGCTGCGCCAGATCCTCAAGCGGGATCCTCAACTGACCATTGAGCTGGCACCCGTAACCGATAAAAACCAATACGCACAACTGAGTAAATCACTGCAGACAAAGGGCTTCAGCCTCTCCGAGCAGACGATCAGCGGATACCCCAAAGATCAGGCAGAGATTGGCGAACTGCTGCAAACCCTGGCTTCACTCAACCTGTCTGTGGTCAACCTCTCCTACGGTAAACATACCCTGGAAAAGCTGTTTTTCGAGCTGACCCATACCCACTTGAGAGATTGAATCCATGTTGTATGCGGTGATTAAAAAAGAGCTTTTACTGGTCTCCCGGGATATTCATGCCCTGCTGGTGCTGTTCCTGCTACCGATTGTGTTCATTCTGATCATGTCACTGGCGCTGCAAGACCGGATGAGCGGCGAGTCCAAGGACCGCCCTAAAGTGGGTCTTTGGATGGCCGCCGACAACTACAACGACGGGGAGTTGAGCCAACACTTCCAACAACTTGAAGGGACCCGGGTTGAGCACTTCGAAAGCGCCGCACAATTGAGCCGCGCCCTGCAACAGGGAGAGATCATCGCTGGCGTCATGCTACCCGCCCGGTTCGCCAAGATCATCCAAGCGCCAGTGACCGAGCGCAGCGAAAAGCTGCGGATCCTCTATGCCGCCACCCTCCCCAGCTCAATGCGCCGTTCGATCCTGGGTGCCGTGCGACAGGCCCTCGGGGCCTATCAGGTCAATCAGTTGTTCAAACATGACGATCTCAGCGATACAGAACGCCAGCAACGGGTCGACCACCTGCTGGGCAGATCCCTGGTAGTCACAGAGACCCACGGCACCGAAACGAAGTCCCAGCCCAATTCAGTTCAGCAGAGCGTTCCCGCCTGGCTGATCTTTGCGATGTTTTTTGTGGTACTGCCGATTTCGACAACCCTATTGACAGAAAGACAGCAAGGCACACTGCATCGCCTACAGACCCTGCCGGTACCCCGCAGCTACCTGCTGATCGGCAAGCTGATTCCCTACCTGGGAATCAATCTGATTCAGGCGCTGCTGATGCTACTGGTCGGTATCCACCTGGTACCACTACTGACCGGTGAGGGACTGCAACTCACCGGGCAGAGCTGGTTGCTGCTGCCGTTAATCATCGCCACCAGCCTGTCGGCAATCAGTTTCGCCTTGCTGATCGCCACCCAGGCCAAGACCACCGAGCAGGCGACCACGCTTGGCGGAATCAGTAACCTTATTCTGGCCGCCATTGGTGGTATCATGGTACCGACTTTTGTAATGCCTGAACTGATGCAACAGATCGCCGCCCTGTCACCCATGAACTGGGCGTTGGAAGGCTTCTTCTCCATCCTTTTGAGAGAGGGCGGATGGGCCATGGCCGGGCCCGAGATCCTCAAGTTGTTGGCATTCTCCGGCTGTTTGTTTTTACTTTCACTCCATTCATATAAAGGCCTGACGGAAATCAAATAATGAAAGGTTCAACGGATACACAGTTCAAACAGGAACTCAAACAGATGATCGTTGATGAATGCCGGTTGGATGATTTCGATCCTCAGGATATCGAGGATGACGAATATCTGGCCGGGCCGGAGGCCCGCTTTGGACTCGATTCCATCGATATGCTTCAAGTCATAGTCACCATCAAAAACCGTTACGGCGTACACATCCAGAATGACGCCGAATCAAGAGAGATTCTTGCCACCATCAACAACCTGGCGGACCATTTACGCCCAGAGTAAGGACATGGAGTCAGCTAAGCTTCCCATCATAGGATATGCCTGCGCATCCCACCTCGGCGAATCACTGAGCAATTCGTCGGGCGATGGAGGCGCAGCAGGGCAATTTGGACCGCCCACACTGCAACTCGATTCCACCGCACTGCAGCTCCCCTACTATTCGATCGATAACCGGTTTGACGAACTGGATCGAACCGAGCGGATTCTGTTTGAGGTCATCGAAAGGGCTTTGCAGAGAAGTCAGCTGAGCCCGGCCGAGATCAGACAGACCGGGCTGTTCATCGGCTCATCCTCCTACGACCTGCGCGATAGTGAAATCGACTACAACCAGAAACTTGTGGCCGGGGATCCATCGGCAGTGCCGATGCCTTTTACCGGCTACAACCGGCTTGGCGAATCGATCTGCCGGCGGTTTGGTATCGATAGCGAACCTTTCAACATCAACTCGGCCTGCACCTCCAGCGCCAATGCCATGCTGCTGGCCCATAACATGTTGCAACAGGGTCACTATGAACATGCGTTGGTGGTGGGTATCGAACTCTACAATGAGACCACCATCAACGGATTCGCCGGCCTGCAGCTGATCGCCGAACAACGTATTGCACCCTTCGATAAAAACCGTGATGGCATCATCCTCGGCGAGTCCTGTTCCGCGGTGGTCATCAGCAACGCTAAGAAATCGACAACTTCTCTAATGCTCTGCGGTGGTGGCAGCTGTTTTGACCCATACAGTATCACCACCTCGAATCCGGATGGTTCGACCATCGCCCAGACGCTGGAGAATGCACTGCGCGATACCGGTATCGGCAAATCCGAGGTACTGGCGATCAAAACCCATGGCACCGCGACCTATATGAACGATATCTCGGAATCGAAGGGGATTGTCGCCGCGTTTCCAGACGAAATACCACCGATCACCGCCATCAAGCCCTATGTCGGCCATACCCTTGGGGCTTGCGGTACGCTGGAACTGATTCTGTTTGCCGAGGCGCTTGAACAGGGGTATGTGCCCAAAACGCCCAATTTTGAAACCCCCGACCCGGAACTGCCTCTAACCCCATTGAATGAGGATCTTGACGCCAGGGATGGTGTCTATCTACTCAACTATTTTGGATTTGGCGGTAGCAATACCGTACTCATTGTGGAAAAGGTCTAATGGATTTGAACCTGCCCCTATTTGCCTATGGCGGCTTTCGCCATACTGTTGAACAACAGCTGCCCAAGCTGAATGATCGGCTCAAGGCGCTACCCTACAAGCTGCCGCGCCGTTCAGACCGGCTCACCCAGCTCAGTCTGCTGGGTTTCTCCCATATACCCGCCAGTCACGAGCTCCACCCTGGGACACATCTGGTATTGGCCAGCGGCGATGCCAACCTCAACAGTACCATCCTCAATAGTGAGCAGATCTTTGCCAGCGGTACCCTGCCCAACCCGATCGGTTTCATCAATACCGTCAACAACTCGACCGCCTACCATATCTGTGTCACCCTGGGTATCCATGGGCAGGCGATCAGCGTATCCAGGGACCACTGCTCGCTTGAGGCAGGGATCCAGGTTGCCGGCAGTTTACAACACAGCGATCCATCGCCGATCCTGCTTGGCACCGTGGATGAGGTTCCCAACAATCCGGATCAGCACCGGCAGCGCTTGAGTATGTCTCCGGCAACCCCGCTGGCTGAAGGCAGTTTCTGGTTCCATTGCGGCCACCCTCAGCAGCAGGAATCCGCGCTTGCCACAATCGAATACTGCGGACCGATACGGGATAGCCGTCGAGTCGCGGATTTTTTCCATGAGCGTCAGATCAGCCACCACCTGCTCGGGGATTTCTTCCAGGATTCTGCAGTAGGCGACTTTCAACTACCAGGAGAGAGGCTCGTCACTCGAAGCCGGGGGCACTACCTGACACAAAATGCAGACTACCTGCAACGCTGGCTCGATGGCGCTCAACCTGGCGAGCGCCTGGGGATGTTGAACGGTACTGCCGGCAGTGACCGATTGACCGTTACTTTGATTCTAAAGCACTGAGTTGAGTAAAAAGGGCCCCTTCACGCTGGGCGATCTTATCCAGCTGGTCGGCGATTGAGTCGAAGGTGTCGTCATAGCGGGCTTTGCTCTTACGCGCACACATCAGGGCAAACAGACGCCACTCATCGCCGATCGACGACATCTCATCGGCGGCTTCAGCCAGCTGATCCGAGGCCAGAATCTCCGCCGCCTCCTGCAGGAAAGCCGCATACATGAAGCGAAAACCGCCACCACCGGTACCGATCTCTTCCTGCATGCGCACAATATGGCCGAGATAGAGATGGGCGTAACGCTCCTCGGCATCGACCAGTTTGCGGATATTTCTTGCCACCCGCTGAACACCCTTCGAGCCGGCAATCGGCACCGGACTTCGGTTGCCATTGATCTTGGCGGTGAAACGGATCGCCTTCGGCAGCACAGTTTTGAAATCGATTTCCGCCGGCACCTCGGCCGGGTAGTAGAGTAGACCTTTGGGGGCCAGAGCGCCTTTGGCAAAGCGCGCCTTGCTCAGACTCGGCCGGTCCACCGTCACCAGATGGGAAAACACCGGATCACTGACCTGGAAGGCTTCACCCTCGCGACCGTAGACCAGCAGATTGTGGGCATTGAAATGGAAACGCATATCCTCGGGAAAATAGGGCAGAAAGAAGACCGAGGTCTGCAGCCCGACAATCCGCCCATCATCCAACAGCCGGTCGAGCGCAGCCTCTCCCTGGGCCGGTTTGCGAAATTTCTGAAATGCCATCTTCAGGCCACCGATCCGCCGGGAGAGGGCACGGATGATCATCCGAGGAGGGGTTCGATAGGCAATCAGCGGCATACCGTTGATCTTCACCATCGGGATATAGGCATAGGTCAGGCCGCTTGCCAGGCCGAAGGCCATCGGTTCGGACACATCCAATCCATGATAGCGAAGCATGGCGGACATGACCCCTGTCTCACAATGCGCCGCATGCCGGTGCTCGAGTGGTTTATTCATACGTTTCAGGTAGTTGTTTTAATCTATCTCGATCGATACCCAGTACTTCGGCATAACCGTCCAGCTTCTCGGCTGAGAGCTTGGCAAAGCGTTGCGGTGAAAAGTCCCGTTTCACCATCCATTGAAAGCGTCCCATCGCCTGGGCGAGCATCGGCAGGTCCATGCGCTGATGATACATATGAAATTCCAAAGCCGAGGTCTTTCCCTGCTTGGCCCGCTGATAGGCGTCCTCGGTGAGGCGCTTGATCTCATCCAGCGCTTGGCCGAGTACAATCTCTTCAACCTCCCAGCCACTGGTCTCGGACGACTCGATCCGGCCGGAGTCCGATTCCGCATAGATCACCTTGGTCTCTCCAGCCAGCGATCCTGCTTTGTCCTGCGGAATGTCTTTGATCTTCATACCACGCTCAATAACATGAATGAACTGGAAAAGCGCCCACTTTCCGGGACAAAGCAGAGCAACCGCTCACCGCTTTTCAGGCGCCCGGATTTTAGCAGCTCATCCAGCATGATGTAGATCGAGGCGGAGCCGGTATTGCCCCGGGTGGTCAGATTGGTGAACCAGCGCTCACGGGGAATCTCGAAATCGAGCTCCACCAGCGCCTCATAGACCTTCTCATCGAAATACATGGAGGAGATGTGGGGCAGAAAATAGTCCACCTGATCAGCCTGCAGACCGGTTTTGGCGATCACCCGCTTGAGGGTCTCCTTGACCGCCATGGGTACGATGTTCTCGTTCAGCAGCTTGACGTCCTGCTTGATGCTCATCACCGAGTGATCGATCAATCCCTGCTGAGTGTAGAGCTTCCAACTCTCCAGGCCACCGTCCTCCAGCTTTTCCGCGCCTGAGTACATGCAGGTCTCCAGCTCATTCGCATAGGAGTAGATCTCAATCCATTCGATCTCCACGACCGGTTGTTCCGCCCGCTGGTTGGGCTCGCTTTCGACACGAAAGGCGCCGGCGCCGTCGGATAGCATCCAGCGCAGAAAATCCTTCTCGAAGGCGATCTCCGGATTTTTCTTCAGGTTTTCGATTTTGTACTTCGACTCCCCTTCGAAGTGACTGGCCCGCAACACCGGCGAAACCAGCTCCGAGCCGGTGGAGACCGCTTGTTTGAACTCGCCGCTTTTTACCGCCAGATAGGCATATTTCAGCGCTGCGGCACCACTCAGGCAGATCCCGGATGTGGAGATGACCTCGCAACACTGATTACCCAGTTCCCCATGCACCATCAGCCCATGGCCTGGCATCACCTGATCCGGAATGGAGGTACCTGAAACCAGACACTGCATCTGATCGAGTTCCGCCTCGGAGGCGAACAGCTTCCGCACGCAGAGCGCTGTCATCTCTGCATTGCTGTGGCTCAGTTCGCCACTCTCAGGGTCGATCGCGTAATAGCGCTGCTTGATGCCGTTACTGCGCAAAACCAGACGCTTGGCACGGGAAGGTTTACCGCCCACCATGCCCAGCACATCCTCGATCTGCTCATTCTCAACAGGCTGGTTCGGCAGGAACGCCGACGTATTGGTTATGTATGCCCTCATTTACCGCAACCGAATTCTTCCATGCGCTCACTCCCCGATCCGGAAGGCGCCTCAAAATATGTTTTAATCTGTTGGTGTCTTTGCTTCATCAGCGGTGCCAACAGCGCCTTGAGAACCATGCTCAGCGGCACCACGGTGACAATCATCAGAATCAGAAATACCACATAGACCGCCAGCACAGGTGTCCGTTTGGAGTCGCCCTGTTTGCCGATCCTGCGTAACAACTTACCCCAAATCAGAAAACTACGATAACCCACTTTTTCTGATTGAATTTGACTCACATCCGCTTCCACAGCCTGCAGACCCTGTAACAATGGCTGCTCTGCGTCCTCGCCAAGCCCCTGCTCAATCGCCTGACCGAAGCGGCAGCAGGCCTCGATATCCCGATCGGATACACCGGCGGCCGGAAATCCCCAGAAGGGCTCCTTTTTACCCGTCCACAGCCATCTTGGGGTGGTAATGAAGGAGGCCAGCAAGGAGCCCTGATCCGTCAGTACCACATTATCAATTAAACGGGCGCCACAGTCATCCAGCATGGTCTTCATGGTCTCTTGCGCCCGGGTCCACATATTGCGGCAACCGATCACAGTGATCACCGGTTTACCGTTCAGCAACCGCTTACCCTGCTCGCTCTGCAGAAAGCCGGTTATCGGCAGTGCCGGGGCCAGAAACCAGACCTGATAGGCAAGGATCACCAGATCCGCATCGTAATCCGCATCAATCTGCAGCGGCATCAACTCAGGAGCATCCAGATAGACGCATTCGGGAAAAACATCCAAAAACCTGAAAAACGGCCAGGGAAACGGATAGGGGGTTACCGGACGAAGGGTTTCGGTTTTCAGCTCAATCCCGGCTGAGGCCTGCAGTGGCGCACTGATCGACTCGACAATGCGGGACAACTGGCCGGTTTGCGAATATTGAAGTACGAGGATCTTTTTCATATCTGGACTGGTATCAATCAGGAACGCTCATGGCGCGGTTCAATACGCCAAACTCAAAGCGACAGCACAATTTTTGTTACCGGGTAACCCCATTCTCAGTTGGGTGTGATTCCACATGATCCAATTGACCCTAATACTAATCCGTTTGTTTGAAGCTGTCTCTCACCACCCACAAGAATGAGCAGCAGCAATCATTTAGCTCTGCCTGGCCACCCCATCAAGGGGCATTTTATTAGCCCGCTCGATGAAAAGAAGCCCCATTCTGTGCGAACCTCGCCTTGATCCAGCGCATACCTGAAGCCCTGAATGGAGTCATTCAGTCGCCAGGTTGAAACATAGTGAAGGTGATTGAGACAGTCTCAGTCTGCCTATAGCGGAGGGTTCTGTCAATTGAGCCGGGATCGGCTCGAAGGGGGGGTGGTAACTTCAGCCAGCGAGACAGTTAGGTCCCACTGGCTGAAGGCTGGATTTACTTAGAGTTTGTTTTTGATAGCGCGCATCAGGTTAACGATATTCTCCGACATCGGCCCAATCCGTTCATACTCCCGTTCCGCACCGGCCATGTCACCGCTTCGCTTCAGATCGGCGATTGTTTTGATCAGATCGTGTAGCTCTTTATGAGGCCTCTCGATCTGATTGATCTCGCTGATATGACTCGACTCGTGCTTACCATGAGTGTGATACCACTTACCGAAACCGCACAGGGTATGGTCAAAGGTGGCCCGCTCATCCAGCACTCCCTTGCCGTCCAGAAAACCTCTCAGCTTGGTCTTCCAGCCCAGATGGGCGACCATCGCCTGTTGCAGCTACTTGGCATGACCATCACCGATATTGAACTGATCCAGCAAGCGACTCAGCTTGTCCACTTCAGCAGACATCTCTGAACTGGCCTCGTAGCTGCGATTGGAATCCGTGGCTGTCTGATCGGCAATCTGGGTAATCTCGATGATGTTGCGATTGATATCCTCAGCCACCGTACTCTGTTCTTCAGCCGCGGTGGCGATCTGTGCACTCATGCTGGAGATTGAATCGATCACCTGGGTAATCTCCTCGAGTGACTGATGAGCCCGCCCAGCTTGCTCCACACTCTCAGCCGCCTGCTGTTGACTGGTCTCCATGACGGCTACCGTCTGATTCACCCCGGACTGCAGACTCTCGATCATCTCCTGAATCTCTTCGGTGGAATCCTGGGTCCGTTTTGCCAGAGTGCGGACCTCATCGGCCACCACGGCGAACCCCCGTCCCTGCTCACCGGCACGCGCCGCCTCGATGGCCGCATTGAGCGCCAGCAGGTTGGTCTGATCGGCGATACCGCGGATAACATCCAGCACGGAACCGATCCGCTCACTGTCCTGGGCCACATCCTGCACCGTATCGACTGCCTTGCCCACATCGGTCGCCAGACGATCGATGCTCTTGGTCACATCCAGCACCACTTTACGCCCGGTGTTTGCCTGATTATCCGCCTCACGGGCTGCCTCGGCAGTCTGGGTGGTATTCTGCGCCACTTCGTGTACCGTCGCCGACATCTCGGTCATCGCCGTGGCCACCTGGGTGGTCTGCTCATGCTGCTTGCGGATACCGCTGTTGGTATGTTCGGCCAGATTGGCAAATTCACCGATCTGCACACTCAGATTGCCGGCCGAGCTGGAGACGTTCTTGACCATGCCCTCGGTCTTATCCGCAAAGCGATTATAGCCCTTGGAGAGGCGGGCCACCTCATCCTCACCGGTCTCATCCATACGTACCGTCAGATCCCCTTCCGCAGAGGCGATCCCCTCCATAGCCTGAGCGGCATCACAGATCGGCTGCACCACACCGCGACTGATCAGCCAGACCAGCAGGCCGATCACCGCCACCGATACCAGCCCGAGGGCTAACAGTATCCAAGTCAGCTTGGCAACCGCCTCAGCCGCTTCGGAGCGATCTTTTGCCACCAGCAGCACACCGATCGGATCACCGGAATAGTTGGTGACGTTGGCGGCATAGAAAGCCACCGGCTTACCGTTCAGCTCACCCCGACCATACTGGCTTTCACCCGCCAGGATCTGGCCCAATTGGTCCTTGGCGATCAGCTCATTGCCCTCCATGGTGGTGGCGAATCGATCCATACTGCCCTTACGGTCGATGTAGAGTTCCAAATCCACATCGTGAATCTGGGCGAACTCATCAAAAAAGGCCTGACCAAAGGACATCCCGAATTCAACCGTACCGATATGCTGGCCCTGGTGACTGACCGGCACCAAGCCGCGAATACCCAGACCGGCAACACCAACCTCCAATCCCTGAATCGGTTTTTTACTGTTGTTGCCTTCCACCACGGTGAGACGAAAACTGGAGAGATCATCGCCAAACTTGGCCGGCTTGTGGACGCGCAAATAGGAGGTGGCGGGCGGCTCATGAAACTGAAACTGGCGAACACCGTACTCTTGCTTCAGCTTGGCGAAACCTGGTACGAACAGGCCATGAAGAAGCTCCCGTTCCTTGTTGGCAAATGCCTCCTGAACATCGGGAATTCCGGCCACCAGGGCGCTCATCGCCCGTGCCAAACGACCCTCTGAATCGATGCCGGAAACCACATTCTGGTAGATTTCACTCATCTCATTCTTTTCAGAGTTGCTCAGAATCCCACCCATGAAATTGAATGTGGTGAACAAAGTAATAGCCAGAACAACCATTACAGCGACGACGGTAGCAATCACAAACCGTGCTGAAATACCAATATTGCGGAACATTTATCTAAACACCTCAGGAAAATGCGCATCCCTGTGCGTTTTTTACTCAGCCATCTGAGGTAACGGCAATATTTGGAATTTATTTAGTTTTACAAACAGAGTTCACAAAAAAAACCCGCCTCCTGGCGGAGGCGGGTTTTGAGGGGCTGATCAGGGCCCGATTCAATCGGCCCTGAGAGAGATGAGAGGCGTTACATCATGCCGCCCATACCGCCCATGCCGCCCATATCACCCATTGGAGGCGCAGCCGCTTCATCCTTAGGCTCTTCGGCCACCATGCACTCGGTGGTGACCATCAGGCCGGCAACAGAAGAGGCGTTCTGCAGCGCAGAACGGGTTACCTTGGTGGGATCCAGGATGCCCATCTCCATCATGTCACCGTAGGTGTCATTGGAGGCGTTGAAACCGAAGTTGCCTTCGCCACTGCGGACCTTATCCAGAACCACGGATGGCTCGCCACCCGCATTGGCCACGATCTGGCGTAGCGGCTCTTCCATGGAGCGGCATGCGATACCGATGCCCACATCCTGGTCGTGGTTTTCACCTTTCAGCTCGGCCAGCGCGGAGAGCGAACGAACCAGCGCCACACCACCGCCGGGCACAACACCCTCTTCAACGGCTGCACGGGTTGCATGCAGGGCGTCTTCAACACGCGCCTTCTTCTCTTTCATCTCCACCTCGGTGGCGGCACCGACCTTGATTACCGCAACACCGCCGGCGAGCTTAGCCACACGCTCCTGCAGCTTTTCACGATCATAGTCGGAAGAGGTCTCTTCGATCTGTGAACGGATCTGCTCGACACGGGCTTTGATATCACCTTCCACACCGGCACCATCGATGATGGTGGTCTCTTCTTTGGTGATGGTCACTTTCTTGGCGCTGCCCAGGTCGTCCAGGGTGGCTTTCTCAAGCGACAGGCCAACCTCTTCAGAGATCACGGTACCACCGGTCAGGATGGCGATATCCTGCAGCATGGCTTTACGACGGTCACCGAAACCAGGTGCTTTGACAGCGGTCACTTTGACGATACCGCGCAGGTTGTTGACCACCAGGGTGGCCAGAGCTTCGCCTTCCACATCTTCAGCGATGATCAACAGGGGCTTACCGGCCTTGGCGACACCTTCGAGCACAGGCAGCAGATCACGGATGTTGGAGATCTTTTTGTCGTGCAGCAGGATGAAGGGCTCGTCCAGTTCGGCGGCCTGATTCTGCTGATTGGTTACGAAATAGGGAGAGAGGTAACCGCGATCGAACTGCATACCCTCGACCACGTCGAGCTCATTCTGCAGGGCGGAACCCTCTTCAACGGTGATGACACCCTCTTTACCGACCTTCTGCATCGCTTCGGCGATGATGTCACCCACATTGGCGTCGGAGTTGGCGGAGATGGTGCCTACCTGGGCGATCTCCTTGTCGTCGGAACAGGGGCGAGAGATGTTTTTCAGCTCTTCAACCGCCGCCACGACAGCTTTGTCGATGCCGCGCTTCAGATCCATCGGGTTCATACCGGCGGCAACCGCTTTCAGGCCTTCGCGTACCATGGCCTGAGCCAGTACGGTAGCTGTGGTGGTGCCGTCACCGGCCACGTCGGAAGTCTGGGAGGAGACCTCTTTGACCATCTGTGCGCCCATGTTCTCGAACTTGTCGGAGAGTTCGATCTCTTTGGCCACTGAGACACCGTCTTTGGTCACAGTCGGCGCACCAAAGCTCTTCTCGAGAACCACATTGCGACCCTTCGGGCCCAGGGTTACCTTGACTGCGTTGGCCAGGGTGTTAACGCCCTTGATCATACGTTGACGGGCGTCGTCACCAAATTGTACTTCTTTTGCACTCATGTCTTAATTTCCTTGGAAAATGTTGAGATTCGTCATCAGGCTCTGCCTGATCGGGTCACTGCTGATACGGGATCAGCCCTCGATCACACCCATGATGTCTTCTTCGCGCATGACCAGGACTTCCTCGCCACCCACTTTCACTTCGGTACCGGAGTATTTGCCGAACAGGACTCTGTCTCCGACTTTGACATCCAGCGGACGGGCCTCGCCGCTGTCGGTTACTTTGCCGTTACCCACGGCCAGCACTTCACCCTCAACGGGCTTCTCAGTGGCTGCATCAGGGAGCACGATGCCACCCGGGCTGGTGCGCTCTTCTTCCATACGACGAACGATTACGCGATCGTGCAGCGGACGAATATTCATCGACTGTTTCTCCTAGCTATATTTGGTGTTTTTTAATCGAATGATTTGATTTGTCAGTGGGCAAGCTTGTTAGCACTCGCCTTTACTGAGTGCTAATAATAGAGGCAAAACGCCGAGAGTCAAGGCCAGCGGGAAATATTTTCATGTGAGCAGTTCAGTTCTGAATTAATTTACCGCTATTCTGTGTGATAATAGAGAGCTTCATAATATAAGGGGAGGCCATTCCAGGTAAGCCGGCGTGATCCGATCACCATGGCCAGCCGCGCTATTTTGCAAATTTTCATCATCCAAACCTTCAACCCGTATTACCATTCAGTGCAGTGCAACTCATTAGCCATACTCCGGGAGATCACCATGGCAGAAGCTAAGCCAGAGAAAAAAGAGAAAAGTAAAAAGCCAAAGAAGATCGACAACAAAGTCTATGAGAAAGAGCTTTTCAAGCTTCAATTGGAATTGGTCAAACTACAGGAGTGGATTAAACACCAGGGCTTGAAGGTGGTTGTCATATTCGAAGGTCGCGATGCCGCCGGCAAGGGTGGCGTGATCAAGCGCATCAACCAGCACCTGAATCCTCGTATCTGCCGGGTTGTCGCTTTGCCGGCCCCCACCGAACGGGAGCAGACCCAATGGTACTTTCAACGCTATGTGCCCCACCTGCCAGCGGCCGGCGAAATGGTGCTGTTCGATCGTAGCTGGTACAACCGTGCCGGCGTCGAAAAGGTGATGGGGTTTTGTACCGAGGACGAGTATCAGGAGTTCATGCGCTCCTGCCCTGAATTCGAGCGGATGCTGGTACGCTCCGGCATCATCCTGATTAAATATTGGTTTTCCGTCTCAGACGAAGAGCAGGAGCGCCGTTTCCAGAGCCGCCTGGAAGAGCCCCATAAACGCTGGAAACTGAGCCCGATGGATCTGGAGTCTCGCTCCCGCTGGGTGGAGTACTCAAGGGCCAAAGATGAGATGTTCGCCCATACCGACATCAAGCAGGCACCCTGGTACGTGGTCCATTCGGACGTCAAAAAGCATGCCCGGCTGAACTGTATCGCCCATCTGCTGGGTCAGATTCCCTATGAGGACCTGACACCTGAATCGATCGAACTGCCTCACCGCACGGAAAACACCGGCTACGTCAGACCACCGATCACCGATCAGACCTTCGTACCGGATGTCTACCCCTAACCCCTTCAAGCTACCGGCCAGGCATCCCAGAGATGCCTGGTCGAGATTAGTGGTGCCTGCCGCGAATGGCACTGACTTAACCAGTATTTGGTGGGGCAGGGCCCCACCCTACTGTTGAATACAGAGTGGAGGGTGGGGCCCTGCCCCACCAAAAACCCTTTGATACACTGGATGCGATGTATGTCTTGGTGCTTATGTAAGTGCCATTCGGGCCTGCCGCCAATGAACGCAAACCGAGGGCTCAATGTGAAAATTATTCGCGGCATTTTGCGGTGATTTGCGTTCACTGGCGGCTTATTCTCTTAAGTAAGCGCCATTAGAGCCTAGCCCTACCAATAACCGCCGGCATTTAATCATCCTCGCGCCGGAACTCTCCCTCGATCACCCGCTTCTGCTCCCCGCTCTGCGGCTCATGCCGGTTCGATTGCATCGGGCGCATGACTCCACTACTCTGTAGGCCGACGGTCAACAGCCAACGTCTGACCCAAGGAATGAGGAAGATGAAGCCTACGATATCGGTAACAAACCCAGGCAGCAGCAGTAAGAACCCACAGACCAGCAGTACCGCACCTTCCATCATATCGATGGCCGGCACCTCGCCACGATCCATGGCTTCCCGTACCCTGCCGAAGGTGGAAACACCCTGGGCACGGACCATCCAGCCACCCAGCACCGCAGTAAACAGGGTAAGAAACAGCGTGGAGAACACACCGATCTGTCCACCCACCTTGATCAGAAAATAGAGTTCGACAAGGGGGATGCCGACAAATAACAACAAAACAAGTAACAGAGGATTCATAGGGCAGAGCTTACGCCGCCGTAATAAGTCACACAAGCAAGCGTAAATTTCGCACTAAATAATACGACGAGATGCTATACCTTAAACAGACGGGACTTCACAGGGGAATAGAATGAGTATGCGATTCCAGAACACATTATTAACTTCTTTCAAAACAGCAACCTGGGTTACGGTTGCCGCACTAATCGGACTGACCGGATGCGGCGGAACCATGCCCACCATGGGCGGCTCCTCAGGTAATACGGTAACCGGCGCTGCGGGCGGTGAAACCTCCGCCGGAGCCAACAGCCAACTGGAGAGCTGCGATGAGACCCTCGGTACCCTGGCCGTAGTGGAGGATCAGTCCGCCCCCTGGTGGTACACCTACAGAAGACGCTATCCAACCCTCGGCACCACCGTGCCCGTACTGCGCATGATGATTCAGCAGTCCAACTGCTTTGTGGTCGTGGAACGGGGTCGTGCGATGAACAATATGATGCAGGAGCGGGCGCTGATGCAGTCTGGCGAGATGCGCCAGGGGAGTAATTTCGGCAAGGGACAGATGGTCGCTGCCGACTACACCATGAATCCCAGCATTCAGTTTTCTGAAAAGGGCACGGGTGGTCTCGGTGCCACTGTCGGCGGCCTGCTCGGCAACTATCGACTCGGACGGCTTGCCGGCGGAGTGAAATCCAATGAGGCGGCCACCACCCTGCTGCTGATCGACAACCGTTCAGGGGTTCAGGTCTCAGCGGCCGTGGGTAATGCCCAGAACTTTGACTTCAATCTCTGGGGCGGCCTCTTCGGCGGCGGCGGATGGGGTAGCGTCAAGGGCTTTACCGACACCCCGGAAGGTAAGGTGGTTACCGCCGCTTTCGCCGATTCATACAACCAGATGGTCAAAGCCTTGCGTAACTATAAGGCTCAAACCGTCAAAGGCGGTCTGGGTAAGGGCGGACGCTTGAAAGTCAGCGAATAAAACAGATCGATCGAGTTGCACAGCGACCGGCTGAGGCCGGTCGCTGATGCGTTAACGATCTGTCAGGCAAACCATGAGCCGAGCAGCCGGACCACCCTCAATGCCTGCCCGACTTCCACCGACGAAATCACGCCATTTCCCCTAAAATACACAAGGGTTTACCGCAACAGCGAGAAAATCCGCAGCCGCTGTTTCTCTTTGCTTGCTGAGGCCGGATAGTGTATTTTTCCGCGCATGCCGACCTCACTCCTGCTGATGCTCTGTACCGTCCCCGACCGTGGCACTGCCGAACGTCTTGCCGGAGTGCTGGTAGAACAGGGACTGGCCGCCTGCGTCAATCTCTCTGCACCGATTACCTCGATCTATCGGTGGCAGGGAAAAACCGAGCAGTCCGACGAAATCCTGTTACTCATAAAAACCACAAAGGATCGCTACCAGGCCTGTGAGTCGGCACTCCGGGCGGAACATCCCTATGAACTTCCGGAAATCATTGCAGTCCCTGTAGAACAGGGGCTGGATGACTATATAAACTGGGTGGAGAGATGCACAAACCAATCAATTTGATCGTCCTGGTCCTGTTACTGGCAGGGCTGGCTGGGACAACCCTGGCCGAGTGGAACGAAGATGAGCTGCTGATGCCGGATCAGGCGTTCCAGATATCCGGGCAGACCGTCACAGCCGATACGCTCAAAGTCGAATGGCGCATCGCCGACGGCTACTACATGTACCGGGACAAGATCCATTTCGATACGGAAGCGATCGGTATCGAACTGGGCGACCCCAGCCTCTCGAAAGCGAAGATCAAACAGGACGAGTTCTTTGGCGAGGTAGCCATCTACCGCGATAAAGCGGTTGCCGAAATTCCACTCAAACGCATCCAGGGTTCACCTGAGACCCTGCTGCTGAAAGCACGCTCCCAAGGCTGCGCAGACCAGGGCATCTGCTTTCCTCCACACATGCAGGAAGTTCGTCTGGCACTGTTACCGATGCCGGTGGAGAGCGCCGCTGCAGAGAGCACCATCCCAAGCCTGGCCCTGAATGATAGCGCTCCCCTGTTTGACAGCGGTGGAGAGGATGAACTGCTTGAACCGGACCAGGCCTACCAACTGAGCGCAAGAGTCGAGGATGGCACCCACCTACAGCTCGACTGGGCCATTGCCGAGGGCACCTATCTCTATCAGGACAAGATCAAACTCTCCCTGGCGGACAATCAGACTGCCGTGCTGGGTCAGTATGAGTTACCGCAGGCGGAGATCAAACAGGACTCGGTCCGCCCCGATGGCACCATCGGGGATGTGGCGGTCTACCACGATCAGGTGGCGCTGAATGTACCATTGGTAAGAAGCAGTACAGATCCGGGCGAGGTGGTTCTTGAAGCCAAATATCAGGGCTGCGCCGAGATCGGCGTCTGCTATCCGCCGATCACCAAACAGTTCACCCTCAACCTGCCCGGCATCTCCGAGGCCCAGGCGGAGGAGTCAACGGCCGTAGCGGTCAATACTTCCGCTGCAGCCCCCCAACAACTCCAGTCTGAGACAGACGAGATCGCCAACACCCTGAAAGGCGGCTCGACCCTGGTGATCGTCGGCATCTTCTTTCTGCTGGGTCTGGGCCTGGCCTTCACCCCCTGTATCTTCCCGATGATTCCAATTCTCTCCGGCATCATCGCCGGACACGGAGATCAAATCACCACCCGCAAGGCATTTGTGCTCTCGCTGGTCTATGTCCTGGCGATGGCGATCACCTACACCATTGCCGGCGTCCTGGCAGGAGTGTTCGGGGAGAATCTTCAGGCCTATTTTCAGAACCCCTGGATCCTCTCCTCCTTCGCCCTGGTGTTTGTGCTGCTCGCCCTGTCGATGTTCGGCTTTTACGATCTGCAACTGCCCAGCAGTCTGCAGAGCCGGCTGACAGAAGTCAGCAACAAGCAGCAGGGAGGCTCCCTTGCCGGAGTTGCCATCATGGGCTTTCTCTCCGCCCTGATCGTCGGCCCCTGTGTGGCCCCGCCGCTGGCCGGCGCACTGATCTACATCGGCCAGACCGGTGACGCCTTGCTGGGTGGCCTGGCACTGTTCGCCCTCAGTATGGGTATGGGCGCACCATTGATTGCCATCGGTACTTCGGCAGGCAAGCTGCTGCCCAGGGCGGGTAGTTGGATGGATGCGGTCAAAGCGGTTTTCGGCGTGGCCCTGCTGGGCGTTGCGATCGTCATGCTCGAACGCATCATCCCGGCCGAGGTGGCGATGCTACTGTGGGGTATTCTGCTGATCATTTCAGCGGTCTATATGGGAGCACTGCGTAACCTTCAGATCGAGGCCAGCGGCTGGCAGAAACTATGGAAAGGTCTGGGCGTGGTGTTTCTCGTCTACGGCACCTTGATGCTGGTCGGCGCCGCGGCCGGCGGCAAAGACACCCTGCAGCCACTGCGCGGATTAGCCGTCGGCGGCGGTTCAGGATCCGCACATCAGGAGCTGGTCTTCAAGCGCATCAAGAGCCTGCAGGACTTGGAGCAGGAAGTGGCCTCCGCTTCAGCAGCCGGAAAATCGGTGATGCTCGATTTCTATGCCGATTGGTGTGTCTCATGCAAGGAGATGGAAAAGTACACCTTCACCGATGCCGGGGTGATCGCTGCACTCAGCAATACCGTCCTGCTGCAGGCTGACGTCACCGCCAACGATGATATCGACCAGGCACTGCTGCAGGGGCACTTCGGCCTGCCCGGACCTCCAGCGATCATTTTCTATGGTGCGGACGGCCAGGAGCGTAAAGCCTACCGGGTAGTCGGATTCAAACCGGCTGATGCCTTCGCTGAACATGCGCAACAGGCGATAAAGTAACAGGATTCCAAGCCCAGAAAGTTGCACCATCAGGGTGCATCTGGGCTTTGAGGGGCTTGAGCCGCTCTATTGCACACCGATAAATTGTAACGATCTTGATAAGTTCTGCATTGAAACTGGACAAAACCGCGCTGATCTTGCAGAATTACATTCATCTCATACAGACACCGCAAAAACGATCCCCTGGCACGGAAATCGGGACAATTATGAGCGGTTTTCTTCATAACTCATTGTCCGGGAACACAGAAACATGGCGACCATTCTGATCCTAAATGGCCCCAATCTGAATCTGCTTGGTGTCCGTGAACCCAAACACTACGGCCATGAGTCCTTAAATGAGATCAGCCAGAACCTGAAGCAGCTGGCCGACCAGCTCGGCCATCAAGTCGACTTCCGTCAATCGAACGCTGAGCACGAACTGCTCTCCTGGATCCACCAGGCCTATGAGCAAAAGGTCGCCTATATCATCTTCAATCCGGCCGCCTTCACGCACACCAGCGTTGCCCTGAGGGACGCCCTGCTGGGAACCGGCATACCCTATATCGAAGTTCATCTCTCCAATGTGCACGCCAGAGAGGAGTTCAGAAAACACTCCTATTTCTCGGATAAGGCCGAAGGCATCATCACCGGCCTGGGCGCCCAGGGCTATGAACTTGCATTGCAAGCCGCTGCCGCGCGGCTCAACAAATAAACAATCTTAGAGAAATAAACATCATGGATATTCGCAAAGTAAAAAAATTGATCGAATTGCTTGAGGAGTCGGATGTTGCGGAGATTGAAATCCACGAAGGTGAGGAATCGGTCCGCATCAGTCGCAACAACTCCATGGCCATTCCGCTTGCGGCACCGGTAGCCGCACCCATGGCCGCTCCGGCAGCGGCTCCAGCCGCACCGGCGGCTGCCGCAGCCCCGGCCGTGGAGAGTGAACCTTCAGACGAGATTCAGGGCCATGCGGTTCGTTCACCCATGGTCGGCACCTTCTATCGCTCTCCATCACCTGGCAGCAAGCCGTTTGTCGAAGAGGGCCAACAGGTCAGTGTTGGCGACACCCTGTGCATCATCGAAGCGATGAAGATCCTCAATCAGATCGAATCCGACAAAGCAGGAACCGTCAGAAAGATCCTGGTCGATAACGGTCAACCGGTGGAATACAACGAACCCTTATACATCATTGATTGAGTAGCCCCATGATAGACAAGATAGTAATCGCCAATCGTGGTGAAATTGCGCTGCGTATTCTGCGTGCCTGTAAAGAGCTGGGCATCAAAACCGTTGCCGTTCATTCCGAAGCCGACCGGGATCTGAAACATGTTCTGCTTGCCGACGAATCGGTCTGCATCGGACCGGCACCTTCTACAGAGAGCTATCTCAACGTACCGGCCATCATCAGTGCGGCAGAGGTCACCGATTCGGTGGCGATCCATCCTGGATATGGATTCCTCTCAGAGAATGCAGACTTTGCGGAAAGGGTTGAGAACAGCGGCTTTATCTTTATCGGTCCGAAAGCCGACACGATTCGGGTAATGGGCGATAAGGTTGCCGCCATTGACGCCATGATCAAGGCCAATGTACCGACGGTTCCAGGATCCAACGGCCCCCTCGACAACAACTCCAAACGCACCAGAGAGCTGGCCAATGAGATCGGCTATCCGGTCATCATCAAGGCGGCCGGCGGCGGTGGCGGCCGGGGTATGCGGGTGGTTCACTCCGAAGCCACCCTGTTGAACGCCGTAGCCATGACCAAGGCGGAAGCGGATGCGGCTTTCGGCAACGCCACCGTCTATATGGAGAAGTTTCTTGAGAACCCGCGCCATGTGGAGTTTCAGGTGCTTTCCGATACCCATGGCAACGCCATCCATCTCGGTGAACGGGATTGCTCCATGCAGCGCCGTCATCAGAAAGTCGTCGAAGAAGCTCCGGCACCAGGCATTACTGAACAGCAACGCATGGATGTGGGCGAGCGCTGCGCCGAAGCCTGCCGCCAGATCGGTTATCGTGGTGCAGGCACCTTTGAGTTCCTCTATGAAAACGGTGAGTTCTATTTCATCGAGATGAATACCCGGGTACAGGTTGAGCACCCGGTAACCGAACTGATCACCGGTGTCGATATCGTCAAAGAGCAGATCCTCATCGCCGCAGGTGAACCACTCAGATTCAAACAGAGTGATATCAAGCTGCAGGGTCATGCTGTGGAGTGCCGCATCAATGCAGAGGATCCGGATAACTTCATGCCCAGCCCGGGCACCATCACGCAACTGCATACGGCAGGTGGACCCGGCATTCGGGTCGATACTCATATCTATAACGGCTATAGAGTACCGCCCTACTATGATTCCATGATCGGTAAATTGATTGCCCATGGTGAAAACCGGGATGTTGCTATTGCACGCATGAGAATCGCACTGCAGGAGATGGTGATCAGCGGCATCAAGACCAACATCCCACTGCATCAGGATATTATGCGTGACAGCGCTTTCAATGCGGGTGGCGCCAATATTCACTACCTGGAAAAGAAACTGGGACTCTAAAATAAGGGCCTGGCCTGATGTCGTGGCTGCAACTCACACTTGACACCAGCGAGGAACAAGCACCGATCCTCGAGCTGGTCTTCGAAAACCTGGGAGCACTCTCTGTGACCCTGGGCGATGCGGGAGATCAGCCATTACTTGAAACACCGCCTGCCAGTGAACAGCTATGGCAGCATACTCGGGTTACCGCCTTGTTCGAAGGCGAGCAGGATCAGCGGCAGCTTCAACAGGCCCTTGACCAGGTACTGAGTGAAGAGTTGCTCAGCAGGCTCTGCTGGGAACGGATCGAAGACCGCATCTGGGAGCGGGTCTGGCTGGAACATTTCAAACCCATGTCGTTCGGCAAACGTTTATGGGTATGTCCGGCTGGCGAACAGATCTCCGAACCCAATGGCGTGGTTATTCAACTGGACCCGGGCCTGGCATTCGGCACCGGCACCCACCCGACAACCGCACTCTGCCTGACCTGGCTGGACAGCCAGGATCTTACCGGCAAAACCGTGATCGACTATGGCTGCGGTTCGGGTATTCTGGCAATTGCGGCGCTCAAGCTGGGAGCCTCCTCGGTAATCGCCATAGATCACGATCCGCAAGCACTGCAGGCCAGCCAGGACAATGCGCTGAAAAACGATGTCGCCGATCGACTCGCAACCTACCTGCCGAATCAAGCACCGGCGCTAAAAGCCGATTACCTGGTAGCGAACATTCTCGCCGGGCCGCTGATTGAACTTGCCCCACAACTGATTGACCGCATCAAACCGAACGGACTGTTTGCCCTGTCAGGCATTCTTGCCGAACAGTCCGATGAGGTAGCGCAACACTATCTACCCTTTGCCTCGCTTGACCCGGTAAAACAAATGGAGGAGTGGATCCTGATCAGCGGCGTCAATCATAAAAATGCTTGATAAAAGATCATTCAGGATTGCCAGGGATTTTGCTACAGTCTAACTTAATGAATCTCTGAATTAGGGCCTGTTAACATCAATCCCATGCAACATCGATAGTTCAGCCATGTTTACCCAGTGCGCACACTGCCTAACCTTGTTCCGTATTACACCGGAGCAGCTCAAAGCTGCTGCAGGGCAGGTGCGATGCTGCCAATGCAACCAGACGTTCAATGCGCTGGAGAATCTGCATGAATCACCCATGCCATTCAGTAACCAGCAAGAAGAACTCCCCCCAACTGATACTGATGGGGATACTCTCTCCGAAGACAAACTGGTCTACTACCCCCCACAACAGGATGAGCACAGCTCACTCTTAATCAACGATAGCGAGGTCGAACGGTCCCTGGATGATCTTGCCGACGACTCCACACCGATCCCCTCCTTAGCCGACGATTCAAATCTTGATAGTGACGATCAGAACCTGCTGAAAGAGAGCAGTCAGTTCCTCTATGAACAGGATGACGGCCTGGAGACTGAACCGGATTACTTCGCCTCCGGCACTGAATCTCAGATGTCGGAACTGCTCGACAAAGACTCGGCTTCTCTGCTGCTTGACTCAGAAAAGCCTGCGGCAGACCTAGCTGAGATTATCGAGCTGGATATTCCCGAACTCGAGACAGAACAGCCTCCTGGATATGCAGAGGGTTTGCTAAGTCCGAGCGTTGAAGAGAGCGAAACCGTACAGGAGTCGGATGAAGAACAGCAATCCGATGCGGAGAGTTCTTTAACCGAGGATTCCCTGACGGCGGAAGAGGAAGCCGAACTGGAAGAAGCGCTACCCTTCACCTTTGAAGAAGAGAAAGAGCACAGTCCAAGTTCTCCCCGTTCACCCCTATGGGCAATCGGATCGCTGTTGCTGTTGATTCCACTACTCGGGCAGATGACCTGGCAATTTCGAGACAGCTTGATACATCATGATGTAGGCCGACAACTCGTGGATGTGGTCTGCACCGTGGCCGGCTGCACACCTCCACTGCGAAAAGACCGAGAGAAAATATTGATAACGGACCGCTCTCTGGCCGCTCACCCGGATAAGGACAACACCCTTGCCATGCGACTCGAAGTGGTTAACACCGCACCGTTTGAACAACCCTATCCTAAACTGCAGCTCAGTCTGTTTAACGATATGGGCACGCTCGTCGCCCGTCGCACCTTTTCCGAATCGGAGTACCTGAGCAGTTCTACAGATGCTCCGCAACTGATGCCGAAACTGAAACCGATAGAGATTGAATTGGAGCTGGTCGACCCCGGCAACCAAGTTACCGGTTTTACCTTCGACTTCCTCTAGGGCCTGTAAACAACACATCATCAACCTACTAAATCTCTCAACCTTTCACCTTATATGAGCTACCGTAAAGGTGGCACTGATCGCACAGACAAAGTACATAAAATAACTAGGGAATTAATTTCGCAAAAAAGTTTACATTTGCAATGATTTTAGTTTTCAGGATCGTCACAACCCTATATCTAATGGAGATTGAATAGCTTACTAAACACCCTTCCAGCCGATTGCTAAGTATCGAACGATTCAACCAACTGTGCAGAGTCAATTCAACGCCATTTTGCCTTTGCTTCCACCCTGATTTACAGGTAGTATCCCAACCCCTTCTTCTCCTGAGAACAGCCCCCGAAGAGTGGCGAATTAAGATGCGCATTGGGTCTTACGACATTGCGAATAATCTGCTGTTAGCACCGATGGCCGGTGTGACAGACAGGCCGTTCAGGCAGCTCTGCAGAAGTCTGGGTGCCGGTTTGGCTGTGTCAGAGATGATCTCAGCCGACGCTTCATTATGGGGCACAAAAAAAAGTGTCAAACGACTTGATCACGACGGGGAAGAGGCACCGATCAGCGTACAGATTCTGGGTTCCGACCCGCAGATGATGGCCAAGGCTGCACAAGCCAATGTTGCCATGGGTGCCCAGATCATCGACATCAACATGGGATGTCCGGCAAAAAAAGTCTGTAAAAAGTCAGCCGGATCCGCACTACTCAATGACGAGCCCCTGGTGGCCGCCATTCTGAAGGCAACGGTTGATGCGGTCGATGTTCCTGTAACGCTGAAGATACGTACCGGCACAGATCCGCAAAACCGTAACGGTGAACGTATCGCAAAAATTGCCGAAGAGAGCGGCATTCAGGCTTTAAGTGTTCATGGCCGTACCCGGGCCTGCAAGTTTTCGGGCCAAGCTGAATATGAAACGATCAGCAAGATAAAGCAAAAGGTAACCATACCGGTTATTGCAAATGGAGATATCGACTCCCCGCAGAAAGCGGCGGAGGTATTAGAACTCACCGGCGCCGATGCTCTAATGATCGGACGCGCTGCGCAAGGACGCCCCTGGATCTTTAATGAGATCAACAGTTACTTGACTACCGGCAGGCTACTGCCTGAACCGGAACTTGAATGGGTCGCTGACATACTCATCGCACATGTACAGCAACTCTATGGTTTTTATGGGGAGTACCTAGGCGTACGAATTGCTCGAAAACATATCGCCTGGTATAGCAAAGGGCGCCCTGAAGGCACCGTTTTCAGAAACAAAATAAACTACTCAGAATCCCCTGCCGAGCAGCTGCAGGCGATCGAAGAGTATTTTCAGTTTCTGCATGACAATAGGGATCTGGCAGCATGATGATAGAATCGGTTTTATCCGACCAACAGAGCGAAGAATATCTGACCGTCACACACAGCAAGAAGTCAGAACCCTTGCGCCAATGTGTGAGTGACGCCATGCAACGCTATTTCAATAACCTGGACGGTCACGGCGCCAACAATCTCTATCGTCTGGTGATGAATGAGGTCGAGGCCCCGCTACTGGAAAGCGTGATGAAACATACCGGCGGTAACCAGACCCAGGCGGCCACCATTTTGGGCATCAGTCGCAGTACGTTACGCAAAAAACTGTCTCAGTACGATCTGGATTGAGCACCGGTTCCCAGCGTCAGGTAGAAATATCGCATAGGTTACAGGACACGCCTTAACATCCGAAGTCTTCATCATCGACATAGGTTCAAGGCCTGATAAGACTATTCCCTCTTTCGAATACTATCGTGATCTATTCACAATCCATTCTTTACAACAACTAACGGTATCACTCATGGCATCGATAAAACGCGCACTGATCAGTGTCTCAGACAAGACCGGCATCGTTGATTTCGCCCGAACTCTGGCGGACAAACAGGTCGAGATACTCTCCACCGGAGGCACCGCAAAACTTCTCACCGAAAATGATGTGCCGGTTATCGAGGTTTCAGAATATACCGGTTTTCCGGAGATGATGGATGGCCGGGTGAAAACCCTGCATCCGAAAATCCATGGCGGCATCCTCGGCCGACGCGGCACCGATGACGGGGTCATGAAAGAGAACGGTATCGGCCCGATCGACCTGATCGTGGTCAACCTCTATCCGTTCGAGCAGACGGTGGCCAATCCGGATTGCGATCTGCCCACCGCCATCGAGAACATCGATATCGGCGGCCCCACCATGCTCAGGGCCGCCGCCAAAAACCATCGGGATGTCACCGTGGTTGTGGATGCCGCTGACTACCAGCGGGTGATTGACGAAATGGCGGCCAATGAGAACCAGTTGAGCGATACTACCCGTTTCGATCTGGCGGTTAAAACCTTTGAACATACGGCACGATACGATGGCGCTATCGCCAACTACCTGGGTGCCAGGCTGAACAACGAAACCAGCGACTTCCCACGCACACTGTCGATGCAGTTCAAGCAGAGTCAGACCATGCGCTATGGTGAGAATCCTCACCAGAAAGCGGCCTTCTTTGTCGAACACAATATCGAGGAAGCCAGTGTGGCGACCGCGCAACAGCTGCAGGGCAAGGAGCTCTCCTACAACAACATCGCAGACACCGATGCAGCACTGGAGTGTGTGAAGAGTTTCGATGAAGCACCGGCCTGCGTGATCGTCAAACACGCCAACCCATGTGGTGTCGCTTATGGTGACAACCTGCTTGAAGCTTATGATCGGGCCTACAGCACCGACCCGGAATCGGCGTTTGGCGGCATCATCGCCTTCAACGGGGAGCTGGACGGCGAGACCGCCAAGGCCATCGTCGACCGGCAGTTTGTTGAAGTGATCATTGCTCCCAAGGTCTCCGCCGCTGCGGTAAAAGCGGTCAGCAGTAAAAAGAATGTGCGCCTGCTTGCCTGTGGCGAGTGGTTGAGTGAATCGATCCACCGTACCGAATACAAGCAGGTCAATGGCGGCTTGCTGGTACAGGATGCGGATCTGCAGCTGAGCAACGAGATCAAAGTTGTCAGCAAACGGCAACCTACCGAGCAGGAGATGCAGGATCTGCTGTTCACCTGGCGGGTCGCCAAGTTCGTCAAGTCGAATGCGATCGTCTACGGCCGTAACGGCATGACCATCGGTGTCGGCGCCGGTCAGATGAGCCGGGTCAACTCCGCCCGTATCGCCGCCATCAAAGCCGAGCATGCCAAACTGGAGGTAAAGGGTTCGGTGATGGCATCCGATGCCTTCTTCCCTTTCCGCGACGGTATCGACAATGCCGCAGAAGCGGGGATTGCAGCCGTCATACAGCCTGGTGGTTCAATGCGCGATGAGGAAGCCATCGCTGCAGCTGACGAGCATGGTATGGCGATGGTTTTCACCGGCATGCGTCACTTCCGTCACTAATGAATATTCTGGTCATCGGTTCGGGCGGCCGAGAACACGCCCTCGCCTGGAAAGCGGCACAGTCTCCCCTGGCGGATAAGGTCTACGTAGCACCGGGCAATGCCGGTACTGCACTGGAAGAGAAACTCGAAAATGTCGCCATCGGGGTTGAAGAGATCGAGCAGTTGGTCAGCTTTGCCAAGTCGAATCAGATCGGTCTGACCATCATCGGTCCGGAAGTACCCCTTGTGATGGGCATCACCGACGCCTTTCAGCAGGCCGGTCTGAGCTGTTTTGGCCCCACCCAGGGGGCCGCCCAGCTGGAGGGTTCTAAATCCTTCACCAAGGACTTCCTGGCCCGTCACAACATCCCCACCGCCGACTATCAGACCTTCACGGAGATCGATAAGGCTTTGGCCTATCTGCATCAGTGTGGCGCCCCGATTGTGATCAAAGCCGACGGCCTGGCTGCCGGTAAAGGGGTGATTGTCGCAATGGACATGGAGACCGCAGAAACAGCGGTCAAAGACATGCTGGCCGGCAACGCCTTTGGCGAGGCGGGCCATCGGGTGGTGATCGAGGAGTTCCTCGAAGGTGAAGAGGCCAGCTTCATCGTGATGGCCGATGGCGAACATGTGTTACCGATGGCCACCAGTCAGGATCACAAACGGGTCGGTAATGGGGATACCGGCCTCAACACCGGCGGTATGGGTGCCTACTCCCCGGCCCCGGTGGTCACGGAAAGCATCGACCGGAGGATCATGGATGAAGTGATTCTGCCAACCGTCAGAGGCATGGCCGAGGAAGGCCTGCCCTATACCGGCTTTCTCTATGCCGGCCTGATGATCACAGCCGACGGTACACCGAAGGTCATCGAATACAACTGCCGTTTTGGCGATCCGGAGACCCAGCCGATCATGCTGCGCATGAGATCGGATCTGGTCGCCCACTGTCTGGCTGCCCTGGAGGGCAAGCTGGATCAACAAACAACCGAATGGGATCCCCGGGCATCGGTTGGCGTGGTGTTGGCCGCTGGCGGTTACCCTGGAAGCTACGACAAGGGACTACCGATCTCCGGTCTACCGGAGAGTGGCAACAATGAGCTTAAAGTATTCCATGCCGGGACCAGCATGAAGGGTGACGAAGTCGTTACCTCCGGAGGCCGAGTACTTTGCGCCACCGCACTGGGTGAGACGGTCACCCAGGCACAACAGAATGCCTACCAGCTGACCCGCGCCATCCACTGGGATGGTGTCTATTTCCGTACGGATATTGCTTATCGAGCCATCGCCAGGGAACAGGCGGCGGATGGCGGCTGATCGCCAGGCTAACCGACACCGCCTGCAAAGCACCCTGTTGCGGGGTGCTTTGGCGATCAGCCTGATCGCGATCAGTTTTCTAGCCTTCACACCTCTCCAGATACCGGCTGTCAGCAGCCTGAATGACAAGCTCTCCCACATTCTCGCCTTTCTCTACCTCGCGCTGCTGTGCGACTTCGCCTGGCCCGAAGCTCGTTGGAATTTAACGAAAGCCCTGTCGCTGCTTGGTTATGGGTTGTTTATCGAGACTGTCCAGGCATTTCTGCCCCATCGCTTCTTTTCCATGCTTGACCTGGCGGCGGATGGGCTTGGCCTGATTATCTATACGTTGATTCTACCCTGGTTGTTGCGTGTTAGGGCCTGTTAACACTAATCCAATGCGCCCTGCTGGGTCTGTTTTTGCGTCCAGCAAGGCAGAATGAGCGTGGTGTAGTTATTCTACATGAGCGAATGATAACGCCGCTGGGCGCAAAAACAGACCCAGCCCCCTCTTTGATATCAATATGGGGGGTTGCGCCTGAAAAAGCGCCACTCGGCGTTGCTCGTCGTTC
>JAKSBX010000213.1 GCA_022360905.1 Chromatiales bacterium | reverse complement strand
TGCAGTTCGAAATGTATCTTGCGTGACATCTCATCAAAGGCGGGAGAGAGACGTATCAGTTGAGCCGGTATGGCAAGCTGATGATCCGGTAAAGTTACCGACAGCCCGCTTTCCTGTTCTGTCAACAGCGCCTGGAACTCCCGGCTACTGAGTGCAAATGGCACCACCAGGCGGCTGTAATCACCGACTTCAACCACCGGTTCACCGGCATTCACCCACTGCCCCGGTTCAACATAGCGCTTGATAATCTGCCACCCCTGTGGTGCTGAAACACAGAGCCTGTCTTCTCTTTCCTGCAGAATCTTTGCCGCAATCGACAGGGTTTTAAATTGATTTCGAGTCTTGTCCAGGTTTCGTTGTGCACTATCCAATTGACTCTCGGAAGAGCTGTTCTTCTTCACCAGTTTGCTATAGCGCACTACCTCCTTACGGTAGTAGGCCATATCCACCTCAAGTGCCTGCTGTTCGGCTTGATTGGTTCTCAGCTCAAGCGCCAGATAGGTATTATCCAGACAAACAATTGGTTTTTCGGCACTCACCCGATCTCCCACGTCCCCATTGACCGTCTCTATGCGACCGGACTCTTCAGCAGAAAGAATCAATCTGGTATGGGCGCGGGTAAAACCGGATTGGGTTTCGCTTTGCACCGCGATGCGGGCCACGGCCAGAGGGTCCGCCAGCAGTTGCTTTGATACAGGCAGTAAACCCAAAAGACATATTAGGATAGACAGCAATCTCATGTCGGCACTGTTCTCTTTAACCTCAAAGGTTAGTCAATACAACGAAATAGCATCCAGGAGCTGATGATTCCCCCTTTTACCCTATTGTTTCAGTGGCTTTAGCCGAGTACAAGTTTCAGCTTACTGGTTACAATAGTTTACACATCCATGCCCGCTGTTTGCATAAACTATGACTGACTATCTCAGTCATTTAACGCAACAACTTAGGCATCCATGGGAAGACCGATTGGGAACAATGGGGTGGATGTGCTGTGTAATGGTATACATTTAGGATTGATACAGAGTTCAAAGTCTCTTGACACGATATGCCGCCGCAGATGGGCTTTAATGAAGCCTTGACGACCATCTGAGCGAACCCAGGTCAAGCCAGTTACAAATCGACTCTATTCTGACCAACGACCTCCGATATCTTTGGATAGGTCCTGAATAGATCGGGATAAGTTAAGCAAACCACATTCAATTCGAAAATGGCAAGCCATACAACACAGGTCGCGCATTACACGAACAAATTTTTGTGATACCACCCCTCCAAGGATTTTGGAATACTGCTCACTGGATGAAACCTGTGGATCAGCGCTGATTTTTGGAGGCAACCATGTGGATTTTCTATAAACACCTTCCTAAAAATGTGACCCTGAAAGAGATCCAAAGCGTAACCATCAAAGGTGCCCGCAGCAGTTGGTCACCCATGGCGATCTTGAAAAAGCCCAAAATTAAACGCACCAAAATCATTCGTATCCGGGATTTGCAGAAAGACAGTGTTGAGTATCATGCCATCGTCCAGATAAACCCCACGTCGGTAACCGATACCATTATTGAAAATCTGGATGGCAGAACGGTCAACGGCCTCTATCTGAGACCGCACCGCTACCAACGGAGATTTGCCAATCGAGACAGACGAAATATGCAGAACGACGTCCAGCAGTCTGACGAGCGGCGAAAATCGGACAGACGTCGCGATAACCTGATCACCAGAGTCATGGCAATCGACTGAAAAACGGAATGGATAGGATTGGGGGCCGCGGAATAATCACAGCTGATTATTTGCGGCCAAGTAGCGACTTACCTGCTCAAAGTGATGACATAATATCTGCCAGCACCTCACCATCAACCGGATGCAGTGAATGACTGAGAGTTGTGTGGCGGCTCTTCACCCGTCCTTTGAGTACCGGGATATTGTTCATATCCTGGCTAAAGGCCGGTACGACTTCATCCCCCATACCCACAGGTCCGGGCCGGATCACCGAAACATATTCAATCTCCGGGTGTGGCTGGCGGTTGAGCCAAAACAGCAGACTGCCGGGGTGTTCAGGGGTTAGATCGAGTAATACCCCCCAAGAGTCACGCACCACATCGTAGATATCCCCGACAAAGAACGATTTCACCATACTGATCGGGAAAACATCATCCGTCTCATCCAACGCCTGCACGGCGCGTCCTGTACCCAAGTGAGGGGATGCAATGGTGATTAGCGCCTTGGTCTGAGGAATCTCTCCCATCACCAGCGTCATGCGTGCAACCACACCACCGGCCGAGTGGCCGACCAAAATCAGGGATTCATCGGGGTGCTTTCGGGCAACGGCAGTCAGCATGCCATTGAGGATTCCGGATTGGGCTGCAATGGGTGCCATTGAGGGCAGCTCTACGGTATAGAACTTATTCTCCGCCTCGGCACCTGGCAGAGGCAGCAACCCACGTGGGGTCAGAACACCGGCCGCCTGCCAACCCTGTCGATGCAACAGATTGGTCACACCGCTACGTTCCCAGGATGCAGCGTTGCCTAAGTAGCCATGCACCAGCACCGCCACATCGGCCTTTGCCGACAACACAGTCAGACTCAACAGTAATGCAGTAAACCATTTCATGATCTAACCCTCCTTACTCAGATTGAGTTACGCCATACTCTGGTAGTAGAGATTTTGCGGATGCTTGGCCTCTGTGAAGAAGTAGTAGCGCTCCATCACCAGACCGACATATTGAATCAAAAATGCCGCTATCGGCAATCGCGAGGATTCAAGCAGATAGGCAAGCAGTATCAGCAACACCGGTAAGACAAAAACCATCAGCAGAAAACCGTAGCGCAGCATCTGCAACAGACCATCGCTTTTGCCGTGAAAGAATTCCCGGGTGTTGAACGCCCCACCCATAAACCCCTGGGCTTTTTGATCCAGCTTGGTATGGTGTACACCGATCGCTGACTGCAGGCTGACCTTGCAGCGAAATTCACTGTTGCGATAGAGCGAGGCTCCACGACTGATGGCTCCAAGGAGAGTCGCCACAACCGCCCAGGTGCCATAGAAAACCACCAGACTGGAGGAGAGATAGGCCGATAGGGCCGCCGCCAGCATGAATCCTGAAGCGATACCGAGAAACAGAAAGTTGGCTACGGTCAGTGGTGAGTGCCAGGCCTTGATAAAACGCAGGCTGGCATAGATCATCGCCGTGCAGAGGAACAGCAAAAAGGTGGCCACCGTACCCAATGCCCCGACGATCAGGGTGGCATCCACCGGCAGGGTCTGGGAGATGACAAACAGGGGTTGGGTCCATCCAACATAGTGGAACAGACCGTAAAGGGCAGTAAACAGCATCGCCGCCGGCAATACGATAACCTCACGGGATAACCAGGAGGTCCGCCATTGGGTGGCGGCACGCCAGGCCCGCTCCGGACGACCCAAATGAAATACTGACGCCACCAGCCCGCCGATCAGTAACAGCAGCGCGATCAGACTGCCATGGGCGTAAAACTCATCGGTCTGAGCCGGCAACAGCTTGGCCAACGCATAGAGCTGGCCGGTAAAGAGGGCCAGAAACAGCCCCTGTCCAACGCCAATCAGCGTGGTCAGAAATATGACTGAAAAGGCTGGATGCATGATTAATTCTCCAAAAACTCAAATTGCCTGAAGCTGGTCGGCAACCGATGACATCAGTGATCTGCTGTTGTCGCCGCTTGCCCAGGGACACTTCAGGAACATAACCTCATTCGCCGATCGTGCTGATCACCAGGCCACGTCGTCGAGTGTCTCGCCACCCTCCGGCAGGCTGGGCAGCTGCTCTTTCTTCAATGGGTTGTCTGCCCGAACCAGTTCATCCTCGTGGATCTGAATGCGGGTCTTGCGACGCGGCAGATAGTGGTTGGCCGGTTTTGTCCCCCACTCGGGCTGCAGCGCATAGCCACCCTGCTCACGGATTGCCACGGAGACTTCAGAATCCGGATCGTGTACGTCACCGAACAGCCGCGCACTGGTCGGGCAGGCCAGCACACAGGCCGGTTTACGCTCGGACTCGGGCAGGCTCATATCGGTAATGCGATCGATACACAGGGTGCACTTTTTCATCACCCGCTGTTTCTCATCGATCTCCCGTGCACCGTAGGGGCAGGCCCAGGAGCAGTATTTGCAACCGATGCACTTGTCGTAATCGACCAGAACCACACCGTTATCCTCACGCTTGTAGGAAGCGCCGGTAGGACAGACCGGTACGCAGGGTGGATCTTCACAATGCAGACAGGACTTGGGAAAGTGATAGGTCTCGGTATGCGGAAAGACACCGGCCTCATAGGTCTGCACCCGGTTGAAGAAGGTGCCGGTGGGATCCTCACCATAGGGGCGCTGATCGGTCATCGGACCGGCCCAACCGGAGGTGTTCCACTCTTTGCAACTGGTCACACAGGCGTGACAGCCGACGCAGACGTTTAGATCGATGACAAGTGCAAGTTGTGTCATGTTAAAACCACTCGTTAAATCATTCAGTCAAGTTTGTGCTTGCGCCGAAACATCCCGGCAAAGTAGGCCTGCCATTTACCCCGTTGAGGATCCTGGCCCGGCACTTTTTTCTGCACTTTGAATTGTGGTGAGGTAACCTTTGGCTCATCCTCGCCGGCCGGATAGATCTTGACCCGCACATCGAACCAGGCGGCCTGACCGGTGACAGGATCGGAGTTCGACATGTTCTCCCCGGCTTCACAGGGCGGTAGCTCTTCGGAGATCAGATGGTTGAGCAGAAACCCCTTTTGTGACTCATTCGCCTTGGCACTCAATCCCCAGGCACCGGCCGCCTTACCGATGGCATTCCAGGTCCACACCGTGGTGGGTTCCACCGCTTCCGAGAGACGCGCCATACAGCGTACTTTGTTGGTGGGTGATTCGACCCAGATCCAATCCCCATCGCCGAAGCCGTTTGCTTCCGCCAGCTTGGGATTGACGAACAGATAGTTATGGGTGTGAATCTGACGCAACCAGGCATTCTGTGAATCCCAGGAGTGATACATAGCCATCGGACGCTGAGTCAGAGCGCTGATCTGGTATTGCCTCGAATCGATCAGTTTGTGTTCCAACGGTGCGGTATAGAAAGGCAGTGGATCAAAATGACTGATGATCCTTTTACGCAGCCGCTCCGGTGGTTGCTTACCCGGCAATTTACCCTGTGCCGCAAGACGGAATCGCTGCAGTACTTCGGAATAGAGATGCAGGGTGATCGGTTCCACATAACGGGTCATACCATGTGCCCTGGCCCACTCCAGATAGCCCTGATTCCAGTTACGCATGTACTGGTAGGATTTCGGCAGCTCATGGTGGTAGACGCAACCGTTCTTCTGGTACATCTCCCACTGACGGGGATTGGGTTCGCCTTTGAGAAACTTCTCACCCCCTTTGCCCCGCCAACCGGCGAGAAAGCCGATCCCGGATCCGGGGGAACTCTCAAAGTTGGTGATAAAGTCAGGGTAGTCGCGGAATTTGCGGCTGCCATCCTCTTTAACGAATGCCGGCAGGCCGAGTCGGCTACCCAGCTCGATCAGCACCTCCTGGAAAGGCTTACACTCCCCTTTGGGAGGCACCACCGGGATACGTACCGAGTCCACCGGCCCGTCGAACTCGGATATCGGTCTGTCGAGCATCGACATGGCATCGTGACGCTCCAGATAGGTGGTATCCGGCAGCACCAGATCGGCGAATGCCACGGTCTCCGACTGAAACGCGTCGGCGACGATGATGAACGGAATCTTATACTCGCCGTTCTCATCCTTGTCCTTCAGCATATCCCGGACATTTTCCGTGTTCATGGAGGAGTTCCAGGCCATATTCGCCATGAACAGCAGCAGGGTATCGATGGGATAGGGATCGCCGCGCCAGGCGTTGGTGATCACATTGTGCATCAGACCATGCACCGACAGGGGATACTCCCAGGAGAAGGCCTTGTCGATACGTACCGCCTCACCCTGTTCATCGACAAACAGGTCGTCCGGTTTCGAGGGCCAGCCCAGCGGCATGCCGTCCAGCGGGGTATTGGGCTGTACACCCTCTGGAGAATTGGGTGGCTTGGGGCATGGGGGAATGGGCCTGGGGAAAGGCGCTTTATGGCGAAATCCACCCGGCCGATCGACGGTCCCCAGAATGGTCATCAGAATGCCCAGAGAGCGAATCGCCTGAAAACCGTTGGAGTGCGCCGCCAATCCACGCATGGCGTGAAACGAGACCGGATTACCGGTGACGCTCTCATGGTCGTTACCCCAACTGTCGGTCCACTGAATCGGCAACTCGATCTTTTGGTCCCGGGCAACCACACCCATCTCATGGGCCAGCCGTTTGATCGTCTCAGCCGGTATCCCGGTAATATCTTCCGCCCATTCGACGGTGTACTCCTCGACACGCTCTTTCAACAACTGAAAGGCCGGTTTAACCGGTGTACCATCCTCCAGTTTGAAACGGCCGAGCAGACGCGGGTCGGTGCCCGGGGTATGGGTCGATATCTCCCGATCCAGTTCCCGATCCCACCAGAGCTTGTTCTCCGGGTCGAAACAGCCCTCTTCCACATGGGTCTCAAAACGGCGGAACAGGCCATGGTCATCCCGGTCAGGGTCATCCACCACCAACTCGGCTGAATTGGTGTATTTGATCAAAAACTCACGATCGTAGAGCCCTTGCTGTATCAACTCACGGATGATGGCCAGCAGCAAGGCGCCATCGGTACCCGGCTTGATCGGTACCCACTCATCGGCAATCGCTGAATAGCCGGTGCGGATTGGATTGATGGAGATGAACCGTCCACCGCGCCGTTTGAAGTCCGCCAGGGCGATCTTCATCGGATTGGAGTGGTGATCCTCCGCCGTTCCGATCATGATGAACAGCTTTGAGCGCTCCAGATCCGGACCACCGAACTCCCAGAAGGAGCCGCCGATGGTATAGATCAGACCGGCGGCCATATTCACAGAGCAGAAACCGCCGTGGGCTGCATA
Organism: Chromatiales bacterium; assembly: GCA_022360905.1. GTDB lineage: Bacteria > Pseudomonadota > Gammaproteobacteria > Chromatiales > Chromatiaceae > Thiodiazotropha. Next base: position 32,682 of record JAKSBX010000213.1, on the reverse strand, counting down.
GTTGGGGGTACCGAACTGCTTTGCGAACAGGCCGGTCAGGGCCTGCATCTGATCGCGCCCGGTGAACAGAGCAAACCGCTTGGGGTCTTCCGTGCGTATTTTTCCCAGACGCTCTTCGATCAGATCGAACGCCTGTTCCCAGGAGATCTCCTCAAAATCGGAATCGCCACGCTCAGCCCCCGACTTACGCAACAGGGGCTTGGTCAGTCTGGCCGGGGAGTACTGCTTCATGATGCCGGAGGAGCCCTTGGCGCAGATAACCCCTTTATTTAATGGGTGATTGGGATTCCCCTCAATATGACGTACTTCCCCATCCCGCAGGGTAACCCGGATGCCGCAACGGCAAGCGCACATGTAACAGGTCGTCTCTTTGATTTCGACACGACCAAGTTCGCTGTCTGACTGTTTTGTAGGGTCCTGCATGGTGGAATGCCCTGATCAATTGAGAAAAAGTAAGAATTTTCTTATATTAGCTTTTTATTATTTAGCATGCTAGACGATATTCATCACAATCCTTTGGGGAGGCCCTATCTCAATTAATGGGAGGGAGTGGGTACAGAGGCTTCAATTAATCGAAATCGCTGCGCTTTTTAATGTAAATATTTAACACCCGGAGAGCTTATCGATGCTTATAATGGCCACAGACGGTAGAGGGCCGGTACCGATCAACCGTAGAAATCAACGGGTTAATGGCTTGAGAGTACATTCAGGCTATCAACCTTGGGTTCAGACTTGATTACTGAATCAGTTCTCTGTTTTTCTTGCAAACAGAGTACAATTCGGATTTTTATTGGACTTTATGTAGACGCCATTTCATGACAACACCTTAATGGAACCTCTGATTCATTCACTTTTGTCATCCCGGCGAACAGCGGGAGCCAGGAGTATTAGGCGCATGGATTCCGGCATTTACCCGAATGACGGAACAGCCAGAGGATTGTTAAACGAATATTACTGAGCCAGTAGATTGAAGACAGGTAAAAGAGGAATAACACCCAAAGGCCGGTTTCAAGGTGCTTACAGATTAGGGTCCAATGGGTCAATATTTCTAGGCCCTTATGGTTGGGGTATGGCAGGATAATGTTCAATTTGAGCAGAAATCACTATCTGCTGTTGCTGGTTATGTGGTCCGGCCTGATACTGGCGTGGCTGTTTGGCCATGAAATGCTAAAGGCCATCTATGACGGAAACGCGTATGTTTTCAACCGACTGATTCAAGGACAGTCACACGTAACATTCGAGGAGTACTACGCACTTTATGATAATTTCATCAGACTGGCAGTGAGCCTGGCCGTTCTGTTGACGTTGGCATCTCCGATTCTGAACCGAATCTTTAAAATTGAAAGCCAGATAAAACCCTTCCGAATATCCGACCTATATCTGTTTTTCTATCTCTCTCTGCTCTGCCTGGTGACTTTCTATCTGGGCTTGCAGGGATATATCGATAACAACAACTGGCGGATTGGTGACTGGCTGATCAATTATCAGGCAGGATTTGTCAGGAGAGGTCTACTTGGCGAAGCCTATCTTTGGCTCTGGAAAGCCACAGGCACCGAACCGGCCACCTTTGTGCTACTAACCCAGATTGTCTGCTACTTTACCTTTTTTCTGTTTCTGGGGCTGTTACTGAGAAGACAGGAAAGTCTGTTTCCTTTTCTGCTGCTCATCGTCTCACCCTTTATCTTTACCTTTCACCTGCATGATCTTCAGGGTGGCTTCAGAAAAGAGATACTCTACCTGGCACTGTTCCCACTCTTTACCTGGATAGCCCTATCAACCAGCCAAAGCGTCATCAGAGTCACCACGGTTCTGATATTGCTTGTTTATCCGGTTTTGATATTGACCCATGAGATGCTGGCCGTTTTCCTGCCCTACTTTCTTTCGGTCTACATTGCCAGGACAGATCGATCGGTAAAGACCGATCTATCGATTGGTGTTCTGCTGATCCTATCCGTTGCGGCTTTCTATGCAGCCATTACCCACGCTGGCAGTAATCAACATGTCGACATCATTTGTGACTCACTCAGTCCGCATGCGGTACATCTCTGCAAGACCGAAGGTGCTATATCCGCATTGGCTCGTTCGACTGAGCATGGCTTGAATGCGGTACGAGACGCGATAGACAATCATGGATACTTTTATAAATATGCAACCTGTCTGCTGCTCGCCTTAATCGCCTTTGTTCCGATTGCCCATAGGTTCTCATTTATCAACAGCAACCGACTCTCTTCCCTGTTCATCCTGAGCAGCATCATAGGCACGATACCGCTGTTTATCGTTGCCATAGATTGGGGTCGATTCCTGCATATCCATATGGTATCGCTGCTGGTCGTACTATTGATCAATTCGACCAAGCATGAGAGCTCCAAAAGTCTTCTTTCGAGAGCCGATGGTTATATTGATGGTGCGTTATCGAAAGGCAAGGTAAGCAGTCTGATTCTCTATCTTGGCATCCTATCCCTGTTGGTTCTGTATGCCCTCTCCTGGCATATGCCACATACCGGCATGACCGATATCTGGCTTATTAACCCGGCGACGAGGCCCTAACCCGGCGACGAAATAGTTCATTTCGCAGTCGCAGAGGGGACTAAAGCGATAGTTTTTTGAAAATCACTTCGGGTATGGATTTGATAATCAGCATGATATAGCGCCAGAACCAGGGCACGTAGGCAATGCTCTTTTGGCCGTCGATGGCATTATTGATATCCTTCGCGACCCTTTCAGACGATGCCCATAGCGCTCCCTTGGGGAAGTCCGCCGTCATGGGGGTATCGACAAAGCCTGGTTTGACCGTCACTACATTGACCCCTGATTTAGCGAGCCTGTTGCGCAAACCCTGCAGGAAAATTGTAACGGCACCCTTTGCAGCACCATACACATAGTTGCTCTGCCGACCCCGGTCTCCGGCAACCGATGAGATCACCACGATACTTCCCCGCTGCTTCTCTTCAAAATAGTTTGCCAGGTGTGTCAACAGAGATATGGTTGTCAGGGCGTTGACCTCAAACTCTTTTTTCGTCATATCGAGAGACTGCTGACAGGCCGCTTGATCCGGCAGTGTGCCATGGGCGATGACCACAAGATCCAATCCATCCAGGGATTCCACAGCGGAATCGACGACCGACTGATGTCGATCATATTCGAGTACATCCATACTCTGCACAGCCACTGATGAGGCTCCTCTAAGCTTCAAATCATCAGCCAATATGCTCAGCTTGCTCTCACTGCGCGCTACCAGGCAGATGGAATCCCCCGCTTCAGCAAACAGCTTCGCCAGGTCCTGAGCGATCGCGGAGGTCGCTCCAATGATCAGTGTTTTTCTCATGATTCGGCCGTTACCCTTCGCCAAAAACTCGATGAAATCCGGGGATCGATATAATCCTCCATCTTCCGCCAGTTGGCAAAATGAAGCTGAAAATCCTCACTCGACATGCGCGCATCCTTGGATGGGTTGACCCGCCCGCCCACGGAACGGGTCACTTCGTCAAGCTGATCGAGCAGATCCAATGTCTTCTGCCCATAGTTTGGAAAATCGAGGGCCAGCGTTGCACCCGGCATGGGAAATGAGAGCAACCCCGGGGATGGCTTATCTCCGAAGAGTTTCAACACGGTAAGAAAAGAGCCGAGCCCGGCTCTGCTGATTCTCTCCAGTATCTCACGCATGGCATCCTCCATATGTTCAACCGGCAGAGCACACTGGTATTGGAAAAAACCTTTCGACCCATAGATTCTGTTCCATTGATAGATGGCGTCTAGCGGATAGAAAAAGGGTTTGTAGTGCACCTGACCTTTTATCTGCTCTTTTCTCTGCTTGTTGTAGTAGACCGTATTGAACAGTTTCAAAGTCATTTTGTTGATCAGCGTGAACGGTGGTTCAACAGGCACCGTAAGATTGAATTTAGGTTGCCTGACCGCACTGTTCTGTACCGTGTCAGAGTAGTTGCCACGTATAAACAGACCTCGGCCCAATTGATCCCCTTGTGCCAGGCAGTCTATCCAGGCAACGGTATGCTCATAATCCTGATCCGATGCTCTGGCGATCTCAAAAAATTCCGCAAGATTCGAGTAGCGGATCACTTCCTGATCGATCAAGGCACTTTTCACCGGGCGCAGACGGATCTCAGCCCAGGTTATGACACCGGTCAATCCCAACCCGCCTATGGTGGCCTGGTACCACTCGGTGTTTTCATCGGCTGAACAGATACGCCGGGAACCATCCGACCGCAACAACTCGAACCGGCTGACATGCCGACCGAAGGTACCGGCTTTATGGTGGTTCTTACCGTGCACATCATTGGCAATGGCGCCACCCACCGTGACAAACTGGGTGCCCGGAGTTACCGATAAAAACCACCCTTTTGGCACCGCGAAGTGGAGGATCTCCTGAAGTGTGACGCCGGCTTCGCAACGCAGCACACCATGTTCCGCATCAAATTCGATAAAGTGATCCAAGCCACGACAATCAATGACAATACCACCGTCATTCAGGCACACATCGCCATAACTTCTGCCATTGCCGTAAGGTAAAAAGCTCTTACCGTCGCTGTCTTGCAGCGGCAGGGAGTCAGATTGCCAATTCAACTTACGGGCTTCTTGGTCGACGACAGGATAACCTGCCCAGGATTGATAGCTTCTATTCGTCATTTTAGATAGCCAGCCATAGTAAAATTGCACCAATGCCGACTACCCATTGGCTGTGCCGGTCCCGGATGACAAAAACCACCGGATCTTCGTCCACTTTCTCCCGTCGAGCCAGCAACCAGATCCGGGTAACCAGATAGAGCAGTAGCGGGCAGAGTAGCCAGATCACTTCCGGATGGGTGTAGAGCCCTCTTACGTGTTCACTGTTTATATACAATGCCAATACCAGCACCGCCAGATAGGCACTGGCACTGCCAAAATGGGAAAGGGTCTCCAGGTCCGTGGTCATATAGCCGCGGCCAAGGGTTTTGGTTTTGGCCTGGTGTTGCATGGTCAGCAGTTCGGTAAAGCGTTTCACCAGAGCGAGACTCAGAAACAGAAACATGGAAAATGCCAGCAACCAGAATGACGGCATCACAGATACCGCTGCAGCACCAGCGATGATACGCGTGGTATAGAGGCTTGCCAGAGTCAACACGTCGATCGGTGCAAAGCGTTTCAGATAGAAGGAATAGGCCACGGTGATCAGATAATACAATCCAAGCACGATCAGAAATTCCACCGGCAGAAACAGGGCAATCAAAAAGGCAGTGATCAACAGCACGGGAATCAGCAGAATGCCATGAATGAGCGAGACGGTGCCTGCTGCAAACGGCCGGTTTCGCTTGGTTGGGTGCTTCCTGTCATCCGCAAGATCCAGCAGATCATTCAGCAGATAGACGCTGGAGGCACAAAAACCAAAGGCGAAAAAACCCAACACCGCCTGTTTGAGCAGAGTAATGTCACCAAATTTATGCGCCATCAACAGGGGGATGAAAATCAGAAAGTTCTTTAGCCACTGATGCAGCCGAAGCGCTTTGATATAGTTTTTCAGTCGGTTGTTACTACTGTTTTCAAAAATCCCATCGACCTTATGCCGGCTCTGCGCCTGATCTTTCACACCCCGTTCAGGATTCACCAGAATGGCTGAATCGGCGCCAGCCCACACCTTCATATCGACCATGCCGTTGCCCGCATAGGCGAAACCACTGTTGCCGAACAGTTCGGTCAGATGCTGTAGCTTGCGATCACCCGACAGATTGATCTCGGCATTGCTCGACAGAACATCCTGAAAAATCCCCAGATGCGAAGCTATTGCATCGGCATATTTGTGGTTCGAGGCGGTTGCGAGCACAAGTCGACGGCCATTGCCATGCTCACCCTTGAGAAATTCCAGAAACTCCTGTTGGTAAGGCAGAATAGTGACATCGATATCGACCCTTGAGGCAATCTCCTCTTTCAGTACCGCCTTGCCTTGCATAAGCCAAATCGGAAACATGAAGAGAAAAAGAAAGTTCTGCTTTATCAGGGCGAATGCTGACTCGGCAAGAAGATCGGTCTGTATCAGCGTTCCATCCAGATCTACGACAAGTGGTTTATTCATTGAATCACTCATACGGTTACTTAGGGCCTGTTATCGCGAGTCCAATCGGCCCTAACTTTGCACATCAGGTGCCTGAAAGTTTTTGTTTTTATCAATTACCTCCAATGAGGCGATGATCATACCGCCAATCAACACTGCAAACCAAAGTGTGGCCAGGCGGCAAATCAGGGTGGCGGCAATCGCCGCCGAGGTATCGGCACCGATGAGTGTCAGCAACAGCACCATCACCGCTTCCGTGCCGCCCAATCCTCCGGGAATGAACGAGATGGCGCCTGCAAGCACACTGACCGAGTAGATACCCACCGCCATTTCAACCGAGGTCTCAATTTCCAGGGAGTGCAGAATTACATAGAAAGCCACACCCTCTGCAGCCCAGGCCACAACGCCCAGACCGAGCCCCGCATACAGCGGTCCGGAGCGCAGCAGTGTCGATGCGGAAACCAATAGATCGAGAATTTTCAGGCCGAAGTTGCGCAGCTTCTCCGAACTCAGTTTATGCAGATAGCGGTTGATCAGCGCATGAAAAGATCTGAGATGGATAAACGGTAACATGGCCAGAATGAAAACCGTTATGGCAATTACCAGCCATTGATACTCCGGAAAACTGATGGCTGCGACCAGTGCCAGCAGAACCATGGCAACAAGGTCGGTAAACCGCTCGGTAAAAAATGCCGCCAGACTGGCCGTATAGGAGACGCCATGACGTTTCAGATAGAGAGACCGGACGGCCTCACCCGCCTTGCCCGGGGTCGTGGTGAAGGCGAATCCACCAAGATAGTAAGCAAGACTGCGCAGCGGCGGAATCCGGCTCTGTAGACGATTCAGATAGATCTCCCAGCGAATGAACCTCAGGCCGTAGTTAACCAGCGACAGGCCCAACACGATCGACCAATCCAACAGGCTGAGCTTACCGAGCGATTCGGTAACCGCCTGAAAATCGCTGGCGACCACGGAAACCCCATAAATGGCGATGGCGGCAAGAATCGACCAAAGCAGCGGTCGCATCAATCGTTGTTGCAGGTCGTTGCTTTGATTCATGGTCATTATTCAGGTTCTTTTTGGCGGCCGATTGAGCGGAACAACATGCAGACTGTGATTGACAGCCCAACCCTGTTATTAACCGGCACTATACAGCGGCTTCAAGCCCACGGCAAACTGACTGCAACTTAAAAATATTCTGTTAAATAAGTCACTTACAGTTAGCGCAAATCCTCTCTGCCTTTTCTATTCCAGATACGGCAGAGGCCGCTCAATAGCGGAAACGCTCGATAACTTCATAACCGAACTCCGGCTTCCAGCCCCAGGAGTAGTTTCGCAGATCGTAGAGCGCCGCCCGTTCGGCTTCCGCTGCGGAGCGCGGGCTGAAACCGCAACCGTAGCTGGTACGGGGCCGGCCTCTCAGGGTGGTGTAAACGGTCTTGACGATAACCAGATAGGCATGCGGCAGATCGCTACCGGCCTGGGCGTGTACATCCTGCCCTTTTTTTCGAAACCCCTGATCGAGCAGACGTTTTTTCGCCTTCTCCATGGCCGATAAGGCTGTGTCGGAAAAGGATGCCTGCCACTCAATAGCCAGAGAGTCCCCTTGTCGTTTGGCGACCACACAGCTGCCTCCTGCCCAGGCCGCTGTCAGCATGGACCACAACAACAGTATCAGGATTGCCCTGAAGACCACGCCGGATGGGAAAATTAGGCACTGATCAACTGCCGGCTTTGAATGTCTCGAGCTCTTCCCAACGCGCATAAGCCTGCTCCAGGTCATGTTCCACCTCTGTCATCTGCTGCTGCAGTTCAACGACCGCCTCTCCTTCTCCGGTCTGATAGAGATCAGGATCACTCAGCCGCTCCTGTAGACCGCTGAGGGATTGCTCCAGCCGCTCGATCTGTTGCGGCAATTGATCCAGTTCCCGCTGATCTTTGTAACTCAACTTCGCTGCTCTGTTTTTCGGCTTCTGCCGTTGAGACTTGACCTTTTCCTGAGCGGTTTTGTCACGGCTGATTTTAGTCTGCTTCTGTTTTTGCTCCCAATCGCTGTAACCGCCAATCGACTCGGTGACTTTGCCTTCTCCTTCAAAAATCAGGCAGCTGGTCACCGAGTGGTCGAGAAATTCCCGGTCATGGCTGACCAGCAGCAGTGTTCCCTGATAACTCACCAACAACTCTTCAAGCAGCTCCAAGGTTTCGATATCCAGATCGTTGGTCGGCTCATCGAGTACCAGAACATTAGCTGGTTTGGTGAATAGCTTGGCCAGCAACAGACGATTTCGTTCTCCACCGGAAAGGGCATCTACCGGCGCTCTTGCCCGTTCAGGGGTAAACAGAAAATCCTGCAGATAGGAGATAATGTGTTTGCTTTTACCCTCGATCTCCACCTTATCGCTGCCACCACCCACATTCTCCTGAACCGACAGAGACTCATTCAGCTGACTGCGCAGCTGATCGAAATAGGCGACCTGAATCTGTGTGCCGAGCTTAACCTGGCCTCGTTCCGGTTGCAGTTGGCCCAGCAACAGATTCAGCAGCGTTGTCTTTCCCGATCCGTTGGGTCCGATAATGCCGACCCGATCACCGCGCATGATGGTGGTGGAGAATCCCCGGATGATCGGTTTTTCTTCCCAGGAGTAGCTGACATCGTCAACTTCGACCACCAGTTTCCCCGATCTTTCGGCGGTCTGCAGCTGCATCTTCACCTGCCCCATGCTGCTGCGACGTTTACTTCGCTCATCCCGCATCGATTTGAGCTGTCTCACTCGCCCCTCGTTGCGGGTGCGTCTTGCCTTGATGCCCTGCCGTATCCAGATCTCCTCCTGTGCCAGCTTTTTATCGAAACGGGCATTGGCCAGCGCCTCGGCATTCAGCATCTCTTCTTTGCGGCGCAGAAAGTTGTCGTAGTCGCCGGGCCAGTCCGTAAGCTCCCCCCGGTCGAGCTCCAGTATCCTGGTTGCCAGACGACGCAAAAAGGCTCGGTCATGGGTTACGAACAGAACCGCACCGGAAAATCCCAGCAGCAGATTCTCCATCCAGTCGATGGCATCGATATCCAGATGGTTGGTCGGCTCGTCGAGTAACAGCAGATCGGGCTCGGCCACCAGCGCCTGTGCCAGTAGAACCCGTCGCTTCATACCACCGGAGAGCTCACTGAACTGCGCGTCGGCATCCAGACCGGTACGGGAGATCGTGGTTTCGACCCGCTGTTCAAGCTGCCAGCCTCCGGCGGCCTCAAGATCGTGCTGGGCTTTCGCCAGATTCTCCAGTAGCGACTGATCCCCCTCCCCAAGGCGATGACTGATGCGATGATAGGCCTTCAGTTTTTCCGCCAGATCGCCTATGCCGTCCGCCACCAGATCGTAGACACTACCTTCGATATCCTGAGGCACCTCCTGAATCAGCCGGGCGACACTGACCCCATTACTGACCACCCGCTCACCGTCATCGGCCTGTTGGGTGCCCAGGATCACTTTCATCAGAGTCGATTTACCCATGCCGTTTCGACCCAACAGGGCGATGCGCTCACCCTTCTCAATGCTCAGCTCGACGCCATCCAGCAAAGGGGCATCACCAAAGCTCAGATGGAGATTGCGCAGGGTAATTAAGGGCATCGAACTTCCTATTGTGATTGCTAATGATCTGTATCAAGAAAAGTAATTGAGCGAAATTTTGCTGTGCACCATAATAGGTCACGCTCTGTGCATCAAGCATGCTCAAAGGTGACATTAAGCCTAAGTGAAAGCAGGCAAGTGCATTCGCTTGGCCATTGATGGACGAATTGGCACGCCATTTATCTACTGCAGCAACGCTGCCGAGATGCGGCCCACTCCTCTGTCAGCATAGATTATCTTAGATGGCTACCCGGTTGGCCATTCATCTGGAGAGAAAACACCATGAAAACCAAGATTCTGCTTAAAGAAGCAGAAATGCCGACCCATTGGTATAACGTTGTTGCCGACATGCCCAATCCACCGGCACCGATCCTTGCTCCCGATGGGACTCCGGTGACACCGGATGCACTGAGCGCGATCTTTCCAGAGGCCATCATCGAACAGGAAGTCAGTGCCGAGCGCTGGATTCCGATCCCGGAAGAGGTACGGGAAGTACTGAGGCTTTGGCGGCCCTCTCCACTCTACCGTGCCGAACGGCTGGAACAGGCACTGAATACCCCGGCGAAAATCTATTTCAAGAATGAAGCTGTCAGCCCGGCCGGCTCGCACAAACCGAATACCGCGGTCGCTCAAGCCTATTACAACAAACAGCAGGGCATCAAACGGCTGACCACCGAAACCGGCGCCGGACAGTGGGGCTGTTCGATCGCTTTGGCGGGTCAGATGTTCGGCCTGGATGTCAGGGTCTTTATGGTAAAGGTCAGCTACGGTCAAAAGCCTTACCGCCGCTCGATGATGCAGACCTGGGGTGCCGAGGTCTTCGCCAGCCCAACCGACATGACCCAGTCGGGAAGGCATATCCTGGAGAAGCATCCAGACTCCGCCGGCTCCTTGGGCATTGCCATCTCGGAAGCGGTGGAAGAGGCGGCCGGTCGTTCCGACACCAATTATGCACTGGGTTCCGTCCTCAATCATGTGATATTGCATCAGACCATCATCGGTGAAGAGGCGAAAAAGCAGTTCGAAATGATCGGTGAATATCCCGATATGATCTTTGCCCCCTGTGGCGGCGGTTCCAACTTTGCCGGAGTGGCATTTCCGTTTTTCGCCGACAAGGCGAATGGCAAGGAGGTGGAGCTGGTAGCCGTGGAACCGACCTCTTGCCCGACCCTGACAAAGGGTGTCTATGCCTATGATTTCGGTGATACGGAAGGCCTCACGCCTTTGACCAAAATGTATACTCTCGGTCACGACTTTATGCCGCCGGGAATCCACGCCGGCGGCCTGCGCTACCATGGTGAATCAGCCCTGGTCAGCCAGCTCCACCATGAAGGTCTGCTCAGTGCCGTGGCCATTCCTCAACTGGAGACTTTCGAGGCGGGTGTGCTGTTTGCCAAAACCCAGGGCATCATTCCGGCACCCGAATCGTGCCATGGGGTGGCGGCGACCATTCGGGAAGCGAAACGCTGTGCTGAGACCGGTGAGCCCAAAACCCTGCTGTTCAATCTCTCCGGTCACGGGCACTTCGACATGAGCTCATACGATCGCTATTTCAAAGGTGAGCTGGAGGATTACGACTATCCGGATGAGGCGATCCAGGAGTCCCTCGCCAAGCTGCCGAAAGTCGGCTAAAAGGCATCGGCGAAAACGACAGTTTCGACGTTAGTGTTAACAGGCCTCAAGAGAATAAAACCGCTAATGAACGCGAATCACCGCAAAATGCCGCAAAGAGAGCTTTAGCGATACAGCTTCTTTTTGCGGTGATTCGCGTTCATTGGCGGTTAATCTCGTAAACAATGGCCTACTGCATCGCAAATGATAAGGTGCAGGTGTACGTCAGTAAGCACCATTTCAGTCAGCGTCGTTAAATCGTCTGTTTCGATTCCCAGGCCATCAGCAGGCGACTGACGGTGACAGCCGCCTCCTCTTTCACCACTTCATAACCGCTCTCCTGGACGGCTTCAATCAGTTGATGAAGACCGTTGATCAAGGGCTGCAGACGTTCACGCTCTCCCTGCTTATCCATTAACCTCTGAACGTCAGAGATGCGCTGGTTAACCACTTCGACCATCAGATTGATATTCTCTTTCCAGCGCTGATAGCGGTCATCATCATGGATTGGCATATTGCGTACCAGCAGAGAGACCGATTCCGTATTGATCAATGTACGATGACCGAAATCGATGATCCGCCCCTTTTCATACATGCTTTCCATCATCTCCTGATCCAGCACACCGACCTCTCCCGCATGGGAAAAGTAGTGGCCACTGGGAATCATCCGTACGATCACGCGTAGACCGAATCGCTCCAAGGTAACCAACATCTGTTCACCCAGGGAACGCACATCATCACACTCCAGTGTACGGCCGATAAACCTGGCGATCTCTCCCAGTTCAGTGGATAGCGCCAGGGACTCCTCCATCTCTTCCCGGATCAAAACAGAACGTTGTTTCGCGTTCTCCAGATCGTGTCGATTGTTCAACGCGACCCGGATCTTGAGCAGTAACTCTTCGGCATCGTAGGGCTTGGAGATATAGTCATCCGCACCGGCCCGATAGCCGGCAAGCCGTTCACTCAATCTTGATAGGGCAGAGACAAATATCACCGGTATATCGGATGTGGACGGATTGGCTTTGATGATGCGGCAGACGGTCAGCCCGTCCATCATCGGCATATCCACATCGAGCAGTATAAGATCCGGCGTTGAAACCGCCAGATGATCCAGACAGGCCTGTCCACTGGAGGCCAGAGAGACCCGGTAATTGAACTTTAAGATCAGCTGCAGACTATCCAGGTTGGCCGGCTGATCATCCACAACCAGAATATGTTGCGTCGCAGTACTCTGTTGTTGATGACTCATGATCAGAGCTCCCATGGGTCACATAAAACAACAGTGGATTCTGTTGCGGACAGTACAGATGTCTGAACCAACCAATGGATACAATGCTTCAACCCCACTTTCCCAGTTAAGCGCATGTTTTTTTATCCCTGAAATCTCTCCGGCTTTAGCTATGGAAAATTGCTGTTATACAGGTCAACCATACACCCCAGCACAAGCCGGTTCCACAGTCAGATAAAAATTCACTGCCTTTGAAAGCCGGTTCTGGTATGGTTGACTGTACAAGTGTGTTTTAGGTTACTTTACAAAAACAATTTTACAGGGTAGGGAATTAAATTCCCAATCCGAATTTGTCATTGCCTGTAAATTTGACAAACCGGGGAACTAAAACCATATGCTTGAGGACTGTCTTAGGTACTGACAATAAACAGTAGGCCAGTACAACTGGCAGCATCTGGCGCATGATGGGTACCGAATTACTGACAACTACAGACTATCAAAAGACTTGCGGTTGATCGTAAATACAGTTACCTGTATGGCCGTTAATTTTATGTGGTAAAAAAATTATGGTTAAGATCGTTTCCTTCAAGGAAGCCAGGGATGGGGTCGCGGACTGCCTGAAATGCTCTCTGCGTGAATCGGTTCTGTTCGCCGACCTCAAAGAGGAGGACTTTGAAAAACTACACGACCCGATCGATCAATACACGCTTCCTGTTGGATCCACACTCTATCACTCTGGCGACAGGGGCGATCGGATGTATACCGTTCGCTCCGGCATCCTCAAGCTTGTTCAGTACCTGCCGGATGGTAGTCAACGGATCGTCCGCCTGATCCGCAGCACCGATATCACCGGCCTGGAGTGCATCCTGGGTGAAGCCTATCAGCACGATGCTGTTGTGTTGCAGGAGACTGAAGTCTGCGCCTTGCCGGTACGGGTGGTGGATAACCTCAGTAAAGAGAACCCGGCACTCCACATGGAGCTGCTCAACCGTTGGCAACGGGCACTCAAGGAGGCGGATGCCTGGCTCACCGAACTCTCCACCGGATCGGCGAAACAGCGGGTCGCACGACTCTTGTTGAGACTGGTAAAAGATACTCAGGAGAGTCAGTGCAGCCTGTTCGCCAGAGAGGATATGGGGGCCATGTTGGGCATCACCACAGAAACCGCCAGTCGCACCATCGCGGAATTCAAGCGGCAGAGTCTGCTGATCGAAACGGCACCGAATCAGTTCCTGCTGGATACCCCCAATCTCCAGCGAATCGCTGAGGATTGATCATTTTCAATGCTTTAAACCGGCTCTGTCAGTACATTTCCAGGACAATCAACTGTTCTGCCATCGAAATCCGATGGTCAATGGAGATGCCACTTGCAACAAGTCGTCAAGGAAATCGAACTTCCGGTATTTTCACTCCAGATCGATCCCGATGAGTGTCGTTTCGACACAATTGAAGAGATTGTCACCTATTTTGAATCAGAAATATCGGCCCATAAGGCGGCTCAATTCATTGCCACCTTCGATCACAGGAAGCACACATCAGAGCTCCCGGAAGGACAGCTGGCGGACGGTATCGTAGCAGCCTACAATCTGGTGTTCTGCTTCGGCTTCACCCTGCAGACGCCGGATCAACTGGCCTGCAGACCCAGGTCGATCGGCATCTGTCAGATGAATGACCAGATCATCGTCTCTTTTCTCGAGGCACCTATGCCGGTAGCCAATGCCCTGATGGAAAAGTGGACCAAATCGCTGTTGATTGAAAACGACTCATCCACCCCCCAATTCAAGAGCGTGTCAGCCGAATAGATCCTGCTGCTGAAACCCAGACCAATAAAGATGATGAAAATTGCCGTAACCAGCCAGAACTTCCGTACCATCACTCCCCACGCCGGCAAGTGCCGCCGTTTTCTGATTCTCGGCAAAAATGACCAGGGAACATTGGTTGAGCTCGACAGGCTGGATCTGCCGAAAGCGATGGCCATGCATGAGTTCAAGGGCTTGCAACACCCGCTGTTTGAATTCGATGTTCTGTTGACCGCCAGTGCGGGACAGGGATTTATCCGACGTCTGCAGCAGGAGCAGGTCGAGGTTATCTGTACCAGCGCGACAGACCCCTATCGTGCAGCCGCAGACTATCTGGAAGGCAAGCCCCTACCGGCGGTGGAACCTCATGACCACCACCGGCAGAAAGCTCCGGTCATGCCGAAACTCGACAGCTAACCCGGCTGAACACGAGGTACTCAGTCGCCAGGCTAATCAATAATAATTACATTTCCATTTCCAGGTCATCGATCACCTGATCTATGCCCGCCTGGGCGCATGCCTCATCGGTTTCACCGGAAGGGGCACCACTCACCCCAACCCCACCGAGCAGTTGACCGCCGGCCTGAATCGGCAACCCTCCGGCGGACATCACCAGCCCGTCGAGGCGTCCGATCGGCGTGTCGGCCCGGCTCTTCAGCGCTGAGGTGGCGGCATTGAAATTGACGGCGGTAAAGGCTTTCTGACGACTGATCGGTACGGTGATTTGTGCCGCAATGGTGTCACGCATGGTCACCTGCACAATGCCGTCCCGATCGACCACAGTGACGCCGATCTGGATGCCCTGTTTCCTGCAGGCCTCGATTGTACCCAAAGCAATCTGATTGGCGGTCTCCATCGAAAGTCGCTTCAGTGTCACTGTTGGCGGAACTTCATCTTCGGCCTGTACGCCGGGTATTACGCATAGGCTGGTCAGCAGCGCCAGGGTTGTCAGGGATCTCTTCATCATCTCCTCCTCAATGGGTGGTTTTATTGTCATTCCAACTCAAGGATTATTCTTCTCCAGACCAGATGCGGATGACGACAGGCTGCAGCTGGTCTCTGGTATCGATTTAAGCTTTGCACAGGCTGTCGCACTTCGTATTGACAAGCCCATTAACGATAATGATTCTCTACATATTCATCCACCAGTTGGATGAACTGTTCAGCGATCTGTTCTCCTTTCAGGGTGACCGTTTTTTCTCCATCTACATACACCGGTGCGGAGGGTGACTCCCCGGTGCCCGGCAGACTGATACCGATATTGGCCTGCTTGCTCTCCCCCGGACCGTTGACAACACATCCCATCACCGCGACCGACATCTCAGCGACCCCCGGATGTCTCTCCTGCCAACCTGGCATCCGTTCACGCAGGTGGGCCTGGACCTGTTGGGCCAGCTGCTGAAAAAAAGTACTGGTGGTTCGACCGCATCCGGGACAGGCAACCACCATCGGCGTGAAAGCGCGTATACCCATCGATTGCAGCAACTCCTGGGCGACGATCACTTCCTGGGTCCTGGCTCCACCGGGTTCCGGTGTCAGTGAGATGCGGATCGTGTCACCGATCCCCTCCTGCAGCAGCACCGCCAGAGCGGCACTGGAGGCGACGATACCCTTAGAACCCATACCGGCCTCGGTAAGTCCGAGGTGCAGGGCATAATCACACCGCTTGGCCAACTCCCGATAGACCGCGATCAGATCCTGTACCCCGCTCATCTTGCAGGAGAGCACAATCTGTGACGGAGAGAGTCCCAGTTCGATCGCCCGTTGGGCACTCTCCAGGGCCGAGGCCACCATGATCTCCCGGGTCATCTGATCCGCATCCAGCGGTTTCTCCGCATGGGCATTCTGATCCATCATGCGGGCTACCAGGCCTTTATCCAGACTGCCCCAGTTAACCCCGATTCTTACCGGCTTGCGATACTCACAGGCGAGCTCGATCATGCGTGCAAATTGGGAGTCACGCTTTTCACCACTGCCCACATTACCCGGATTGATTCGATATTTGGCCAAAGCCTGTGCACAGTCGGGATGGTCGCTGAGCAGACGATGCCCATTGAAGTGAAAATCCCCGACCAGCGGCACATCAAGCCCCTGTTGATCCAGCCTCTCACGGATTTGGCCTACCGCCTTTGCCGCCGCTTCATTGTTCACGGTGATCCGCACCAACTGGGAACCAGCTCGGGCCAGAGCCGCCACCTGTTCAGTGGTGGCTTCCACATCCGCCGTATCCGTGTTGGTCATCGACTGCACTACCACCGGGGCGTCGCTGCCGATCACCACACCACCTACCTCTACACTTCGGGTTTGATGTCGTTTGATTGCCATGTAAGGGCCTGTTAACTCCAAACCAACAGCCGTCATTGCCGCTGGATAAATGGGCGAATTGCTACTTCAGTTTACCGATACCCAGCATCTTAAGAATGTATTTTTCGTAGATTGGTTCCGAAGTTCCTTTTTTCATCTTGCGGATGAAGTATTTTTCAAAGGCGATCTTGGCCATATGGACCCATTTACCCTTCTTGAACCAGGCCACATTTCGCGGCGGTATCTGGGGCAGCGCAACGAAGGCAGCACCTGTATCCCCCATGTCCGCCAGGCAGATCGCATTCCAGGTTGCCAGGGTAGTACCCTCCTTGCCCGCCAGATCATCCGCAATATTATGCACGATGGCCGTCACCATCGATTCGATCATATAGCCGGTTTTGGGTGCACCGGTCGGTACCGCGGTCGCTTCCACCGGCGGAATGGCGATACAGACACCCGCCGCATAGATATTGGGATACTTGGGGTTGCGCTGATGATCATCGACAAACACGAAACCTCGTGGATTACACAAGCCTTCCACTTCGGCCACCGCACCCACGCCTTTGAATGCCGGTAACATCATCGAGTATTTGAACTCAAGCTCATGATCTTTGATCTTGTGCCCGGAATCGTCGAACTGCTCCACATACATCTTGCCATATTCAACCTTGGTCACTTTCGCATTGGTGATCCAGTTGATATGGTGATTGCGGAAATCACTCTCCAGAAAACCTTTCGAATCGCCTACGCCGCCAAGACCCAGATGGCCAATATAGGGCTCAGAGGTGACAAAGGTAATCGGCACTTTGTCACGGACTTTACGCTTACGCAGGTCTGAATCCATGATAAAGGCAAACTCGTAGGCTGGTCCGAAACAGCTGGCAAAAGGCATCGCACCGATAATCACATGCCCAGGCTCGTCGAGCAGATCGAGATAGGCCCGATAGGCCTTTTCAGCGTGATCGACGGTACAAATCGATTCGGTAAAGCCTTCCGGTCCGGAGCCTTCGACCTCTTCAAACGCCAGCCTGGGCCCGGTAGCGATCACCAGATAGTCATAATCCACACTGTCGCCGTTATCCAGCGTGACCCGATTGGCATCCGGGTCGATCTTATCGACCCGTTGGGCGATGAAGTTGATACCTTTGCGCTCGAGATGGGGGCGAATATCAAAGGTGATATGGGAGCGATCCCGCCAGCCTACCGCCAGCCATGGATTGGATGGCACGAACTGGAAGTACTCCCGTTCATTGATCATCGTGACTTCATGTTCGCGACCAAGCTCCATGCGAAGTTCGTAAGCACAGGGCATCCCGCCTGTCCCGGCACCTATAACCACGATATGCGCCATCTCGTAAAACCTCCACCCCCCTGATTTTATCTATTTCGCGATGCTGCCAGGAGAGGATACAACGCCGCTCATTGTCGAGCTTACCAGTCTATATCCAAGCTACTGAAATTCAAAGTTATTGAAGTAATTCAATATGCTCTAATCTTTACCCACGGCGTCGCCTGGCACTGGCTCCCCAAGGGCCTGTTGAGACAATTCCAATCACTCCGGGAAAGCTGCCCTTCCCAGCATTGCTAGACGCTTAACCAGTCACTGACGCAATGCTGTTCAGCCAGGCTGAAGCGGGCTTCCAGCTCGGGCAGATGGAGGGAAACCATCGATTTAACCAACTCAGGATCGTTGTTTTTCTCACTGATGTGGGAGGCCACCAGATGGCTGAACCGTTCCACCGGCACTCTGCGCAGCAACTGCAGTGCCTGCTGATTACTCAAATGGCCATGACTGCCGCCTACCCTGGCCTGCAACGATGGTGGATAGGGGCCATCCGCCAGCATTTGCGGGTCATGATTGAACTCCAGCACCAGACTGTCGCACTGTTGCAGTCGTTCGATGATATGGGGCGTGATATGGCCTGCATCGGTGAGCACCCCGAGGCTCTGTTTGCCCGCCGTCATGACAAACTGACAGGGCTCTCTGGAATCGTGGGGCACCGGATAGGGATGGATGGCGATATCCTCAATCGACCAGGGTCCGGTGTGACAATCGATCAGCTGCAGCTGGGGCAGCTCTCCGTAGCTGGCGCTGTGATAGGTACCTGGGGTCATCCAGACCGGCAGAGCGTAGCGCCGCGCCATCGCTCCCACACCCCGTATATGATCCCCATGTTCATGGGTGACCAGGATCCCGGTCAGACTGGCCGGATCCACCTCCAGCTGTTTCAGCCTGCGCTCGATCTCCCGAGCCGCAAAACCGCAATCGAGCAGTATTCTTGCATTGGCTGATTCGATAAGCAGGGCATTACCACGGCTGCCACTGCCAAGGTAAGCGAATCGCAAGGGCATAGGGATCAGCGTATCTGTTCGTGGATCAGGCTCAAGATGGTTTCAACGGCCACTTGGTCGGCTGCTTCACCCTGCTCGTTTCTCACCACCACTCGGGTGGCCTCTCCATCCGCCAGCAGTTTCACCTGATACTGAACCTCGGTATCGATCTTGCTCTCTTCGTCATCCCAGAAAGCCAACATAGAGAAGAAGCCCTTCTCTTCCTTCTCTTCATTGAGCAGGTTGCTGTAGCGAACGAAATAGGTACCACTGGAACGATCCCGGTCTTCCACCGCAAAACCTACCCGGTCCAGGGCAACACCCGTGAGACGCCAGGCCCGGGCAAAGGCCTCATCAATCCATAACTCGGGCTGCTCCCCACCCTGTACCAGGCGAGCACGATCCTGTCTGCCATCCGGCGCGGTAATGGCCTGCTTGGCTTTTTCGTTGGCGACACCCAGATGGACCATCAGACTGCGCAGCATCGAGGCCTCGATATCAGGATCGTTCGGCCTGGGGGCCCAGTAGGTGGTATCCGCATCACCGCTGATATCCTCTTTCAGCTTCTCCTCCATGCCGCGATGGGTCAGATAGAGTTCCGTTGTTCCCGGTTCGAGCCCGTGGTCGAGACGCACGCGAAACTGATCTCTGGTCGCCGAGGTGTAGACACTGCCCAGTGCCTGGCGAAAGAATTCAGTGATATAGCCCTGCTTGATATCAGCCCGACTCTCCAACCAGTCGGTCTTCATCACCCCCACCGCCGGATTCTGCTCCACCAGCAGCAAACCATTCTTACGCCAGAACTCGACCACTTTGGGCCACACCTTGGTTGGTGTTGCCGCAATCACCAGCCAGCGCTTGTCACCATCCCGCTCAACCTGGATACCCTCAAACGACGGCAACACCTCTTCAGCCACAATGGTGCCGAAGCTGCGCTTTTCCCTCTGGCTGGCATACTCTTCGTAGGAAGCACTTCCCGCTCCGGGGATGGTCATCGCATCCTGAATCGTATTGCTAGAAAGATCCGGTGGGATCTCCAGATCGTCCACCGTCTCTTTCTGGCTGCGATATTCACGTTCAGAATCGGAGAAATACCCCCCGTCGGAACCACAACCGGTAATGAACAAAATCAATAAGATAAGAGACAGACGAGTAGGGTTTAAACGCATATTATGAAGTTATGTCAGATTGTACTCTGTTGCCTATGACAAGGATTTGCACATCAAGTTTACCAAGCCTTGTCAGAGACGGAGGTTTTGCGCCGCATGCAAGCCAGCGCATCGGCTGATTACAAAACGCCAGCCTGGCGCATCGCGTCACGAACTTGTGACTCGGAAGAAGCGGTCATCCAGGTCAATGGCAAGCGGATTCCTCTACCCGCCAGCCCAAGCTCAGACATCGCCCACTTGACCGGAATCGGGCTGGATTCCACAAACAACGCACTATGCAAGCCGGCCAGCCGCTGGTCGAGTGATTCGGCTTCAGCCCGGTTGCCGGCCAGTGCCGCGGCCACCATCTCGTGCATTAATTTCGGCGCAACATTCGCCGTCACTGAGATAACCCCATGTCCACCCTGCAGCAGAAATTCACAACCGGTGGCATCATCACCGCTATAGAGCTCAAACTCAGGACCACACAGATCCCGGATCTGTTGCAGCCTATCCAGATCACCTGTCGCCTCTTTGATCCCAATGATATTGGCGACTGACGAGAGTCGCCCCACCGTCTCGGGCAGCATGTCACAGGCCGTACGACCCGGTACGTTGTAGAGAATCTGCGGTATCTCCACCGCCTCTGCTACCGCCTTGAAGTGCTGGTAGAGCCCCTCCTGGGTGGGCTTGTTGTAGTAGGGTGTGACCAACAAACAGGCATCGGCGCCCGCCTGCTTGGCACAACGGGTCAGATCGATCGCCTCCCGGGTGGCATTGGCGCCGGTTCCGGCAATCACCGGAATCCGTCCATCCACATACTCAACCACCCGGCGAATCACAGCACAGTGCTCCTCTTCGTCCAGCGTAGCCGATTCACCCGTGGTACCAACGGCCACAATGGCGTCACTGCCCTGCTCGACGTGAAAATCCACCAAGCCCCGCAAGGCGTTGTCATCCAGGACGCCGTCTTCACTCATTGGAGTGATCATTGCTACCATACTGCCGTGAAACATCAGTCCACACCCCTAACTTTATATCAATCCGCAATGTTAGCCTGTGGCTCGTGACTCTGACAAGTAGTGTATATTCTCAACCTGAATTGGCGGGCTGTTGGCGAGTGCAGAGTGTAAGATATTGGTTACCCAATGGAATTTGGAATTTTAGGGCATTTTTTATGCCGCAGGGAAAGCCGTAGCTTGTGCGATAAGCCGCGCCAAAGCCACTGATTCAGGTTTTAAACCATAAGATGTTCATGAAATATCGCTTGTCGCTCATTCCTGGTGTTAAACTCGACACAACCATGAACAATAACTAGGGTTAAGAGAGTTCAATGACCACACCGAAAAACTTTTTGGTTATCTCCGCACTTGGCAAAGACCATCCAGGTATCGTCAAGGATCTTTCCAAAAAAATCCTCGATGAGGGCTGCAACATTACAGACAGCAGGATGACTGTTCTCGGTGGTGAGTTTGCCATACTGCTGCTGATCGAGGGCCCCTGGAACACTCTGGCCAAGCTGGAATCGGCAGTTCCGGAGCTGCAGAAGGATCTCGGTCTGACCATCATCTGCAAACGTACCGAAGGCCGGGTCCAATCCAGCAATCAGCTGCCCTACCTGGTGGAGGTGGTCTCCATGGACCATCCGGGTATTGTCAATCAACTGGCGGAATTTTTTTCCGAACGTCAGATCAATATCGAAGATATGACCACCAGCAGCTATTCTGCCGCCCATACCGGCACCCCGATGTTCTCGGTACATCTGAGCGTGGGCATACCTGCGGACAGACAGATCGCCGTTCTCAGAGAGGAGTTCATGGATTACTGTGATGCCCTCAACCTGGACGCGGTCATCGAACCCATCAAAGGTTAGTGCCTGTTACACAAATCCAAGAGGCCCTAAGGAGGAGTCCCCACACATGAGCTCGATCGCCATCGGTAAAACCGTGCCTGACATCCCGCTACCGGCTACGGGAGATAAAGAGATAAAATTCAGCGATTTTCGCGGCAAACCCATTGTGCTCTATTTCTACCCCAAGGCCAGCACACCCGGCTGCACTCAGGAGGGTTTGGACTTTACCGCCGCGATCGCCAAGTTCCGCCGTCAGTCTGCGGTCATTCTTGGTGTCTCCCGTGACGGGGTTAAGGCCCAGGAGAACTTTAAGGCCAAACAGGGCTTTCCCTTCGAACTGCTCTCGGACAAGGAAGAGACCCTGTGCAACAGTTTCGATGTCATCAAGATGAAATCGATGTACGGCAAAAAGGTTCGCGGCATCGAACGCAGTACATTCCTGATCGACGAAGATGGAAAGCTACGCTACGAGTGGCGTAAAGTGAAAGTCAAGGGCCATGCCGAAGAGGTCCTGGAAACGCTCAAGGCCATGCGTTCCGGAAAACTCTCCTGAACCAACACCAGATAATTTTCAACCGCCATGGCGCGACCGCCATAGCCGTTATTCGCTTGCCTGTAGATGAGACCCAGCATGTCAGAAAACCAAGCTAAGAAACCCCGTCTGTTCGTCCTGGACACCAATGTTCTGATGCACGATCCAACCGCCCTGTTCCGTTTCAAAGAACACGATATCTATCTGCCGATGGTGGTGCTTGAAGAGCTGGACAAAGGCAAGAAAGGCATGTCTGAAGTGGCACGCAACGTACGCCAGACCAGCCGTTTTCTCGATGAGTTGATGGGCCATGTCTCGCAAGAGACAATCAGCCAGGGTATCCCGTTGAATACCCTGCAATTCAATGGCTCTACCGATTCGGTCACGGGTCATCTGATGTTTCAGACCAAGCCGGTGACCCAGGATCTCCCCCTGAGCCTGCCGGGAAATACTCCGGACAACAACATCCTGGCCACCGCCCTGAGTCTGCAAACCGACTATCCGGAGAAGCGGATCGTGCTGGTTTCCAAGGATATCAATCTGCGCATCAAGGCAACCGTACTGGGGATACGAGCCGAGGATTACAGCAACGACCAGGTACTGGAAGATGTCAATCTGCTGTATAGCGGGCTCGATGAGGTTGCCGCGGATTTCTGGGAGCAGCACACCAAGGAGCTCGAGTCCTGGCAGGAGGAGGGAAGAACCTTCTACCGGGTCAGCGGTCCGGACACCCAGTCCTGGTATCCCAGTCAGTGCCTCTACCTGAAGGGCGACGAGGGTTTCCAGGCCATCGTCAGAGAGAAGCAGGACAATAGCGCGGTCATCGAGCTGGCGGAAGACTACAGCAATCCAAAGCATGCGGTCTGGGGCATCACGGCGCGTAACCAGGAACAGAACTATGCCCTGAACCTGCTGCTCGACCCAAATCTCGATTTTGTCTCCCTGCTGGGCACCGCCGGTACCGGCAAGACCCTGCTGACCCTGGCGGCAGGGTTGGTGCAGACCCTGGACCTCAACCTCTATCGGGAGATCATCATGACCCGGGTCACCGTACCTGTCGGCGAGGACATCGGTTTTCTGCCAGGCACGGAAGAGGAAAAGATGACGCCCTGGATGGGGGCGTTGATGGACAACCTGGAAGTGCTCACCCAGACTGAAGGGGGAGAGTGGGGGCGTGCCGCCACCGAGGATCTGCTGCGCAGCCGGATTCGCATCCACTCACTCAATTTCATGCGCGGTCGGACCTTCCTGAATAAGTACATCATTCTCGACGAGGCGCAAAATCTCACCCCCAAGCAGATGAAAACCCTAATCACCCGCGCCGGCCCGGGCACCAAGATCGTCTGTCTGGGCAACGTGGCGCAGATCGACACCCCCTATCTGACAGAGACCACGTCCGGTCTTACCTATGCGGTGGACCGCTTCAAGAACTGGCCCCATAGCGGGCATATCACGCTACAGCGAGGTGAGCGTTCACGCCTGGCGGATTACGCTTCTGCCAATCTGTAATCGGGTTAAAGTAAGCCAGATCCATTGGATTGAAGGCTGCGGTTGGCGCCACTCACAGGTGCTTGCTTGAGAATCTCAGCTGAGGAGAACCGTAATTCCAGCTAGCTGACATACTGACTATGGGTTCAGCCTGTGGGACTAGATTAGACTCATTTGCATTTATTAGCGGTAATTTGCGGACTGAATAAACCCTAATGAATGCTACCCCGATCGACGATGCCCTTGAGCTCGGTGATCGAACGCCGATAGATCTCGGCGGTTTGATTGTAGCTGGCCACCAGTCCATTGGTATCCCCCTGGCGGCCTTTGAATTCCAGGTCTCGGGCCAAGATCGAGAGTTCCATGGCCCCCACATTGGCACTGCTCGATTTCAACGGATGTGCCGATTTCACCAGCCCCTCCATATCTCCGGACTTAACCGCATCACGAATACCGTGCATCAGACCAGGTGCACTCTTAAGATAACTTTCGAGCACTGAAACAAAATCTTCCTCCATGATCTCATAGAGTTCTTCCAACACACTGCGGTCTATCATGCCGCCTGATGTCATGTTTGTATCTCCACCAACTTCTAGTAATCCCTCACTTGACATATCAACTTCGGCATCTTCACCAACCTCATTCAGACCCTCCCTTAGACTAGCATCCCCGCCTGGAGATATCATCTCCTCCATGGGCAGCCATTGACGCAGCATATTCTCCAGTTGGGCCGGTTTTACCGGTTTGGAAAGATAGTCATCCATGCCCACCGCCAGACAACGCTCCCGGTCGCCAGCCATGGCGTTGGCGGTCATGGCGATGACCGGGGTACGCATCAATCCCTGATTCTGTTCCCGCTCCCGAATCGCCTCAGTCGCCTCGTAACCATCCATCCTGGGCATCTGACAATCCATCAGTACCACGTCGAATTGTTCAGCCCGCAACGCCTCCATCGCCTCGACACCGTCATTGGAGGTAACCGGAGACAACCCCGCCTTCTCAAGCATCTTTTTTACCACCGCCTGATTGACTGGATTATCCTCTACCACCAATACCCGTCCAACCAGTTTGGTATGCTGCTGGTCCTGCTGGATATCCTCGGCCCGTTTCGCACCGGGCTCCGACAACGGTTCGTTCTGACTGTCCTGCCAGGCGAGATGGTCGTCGGGCATGCGGGGCACCGGTATCTCCTCCGGCATAGTCGCTGCCCCGGGGGTCTGCTCCACATCGAAAATGCGGTAGAGTCGCTGCTTGATCTCTTTGGCGGTGACATGAGCACTCAGACACTCGACTCCCATCGCTTCGTAGGTGAGTTGATCCTCTTCAGGCAGATTCACGGCCAGTATCTCCACCTCCCTCATATGGGGCACTTCTCTGGCAGAGTCTATGGTCTTAGTCAGATTGACACTCGACAGCATCCCATCGAGCACCATCAGTTCATAACGCCAGCTCGCACCCAGGTTGGCCGAGGACTTGAGCTTGCTGAGCGCGTCATATTGATCCTCCGACTGCTCTACCAGCATTCCCTCTTCCTTCAATGCATAAAGCAGCTGCCGGGTCTCGGGGGTACCCCTGTCTGCCACCAGCAGGGTACGGATATCCTGAAGATTGCGTCGGCCGGACGGCATCTCCTGCAGGGATTTGCGCATCGGCAGTATGAACCAGAAATAGGAGCCTTTTCCCGGCGTGGATTTAACCCCGATCTTGCCCCCCATCAATTCGGTCAGGCGTTTACAGATCACCAGCCCCAGACCGGTACCGCCATGCTTGCGGGTTGTTGAGGCATCGGCCTGGGAAAAGGGTTCAAACAGGCGTTCCACCTGCTCCTGGGTCATACCGATACCGGAATCACGCACGGCAAACATCAGATCCACCTCGGTGCGCGAGGTCTGACGATTGGTCAGCTCAACCGACACCTCCCCATGCTCTGTGAATTTCACCGCATTACTCACCAGGTTGGTGAGTATCTGGCGCAAACGGATCGGATCGCCGCGAACGGTTTTCGGTACATCCCTGTCAATACGGTAACTTAACTTCAAATTACGCCGGTCGGCTGCATTTTTCATCAAAGAGGTGACTTGCTCGATGGTACCTTCCAGATTGAGCTCGATAAACTCAAGGTCAAGTTTCCCGGCCTCGATCTTGGAGAAGTCGAGAATGTCGTTGATGATACTGAGCAGCAGCTGAGAGGAGTTCAGGGCGGTGGCGACAAACTGCTTCTGCTCACCATTCAGCTTGGTCTCCAAGAGCATTTCCAGAATTGGCAGAATGCCATTCAGCGGGGTTCGGATCTCATGGCTCATAGTGGCCAGAAATTCTGATTTGGCCAGATTGGCCCCTTCCGCCTCCTCCTTGGCGAGAAACAGCTCCTGTTCCACGGACTGACGCTGATCATTCTCCTGAATCAGCCGACTGCGCATTTCACTCAACTCGGTTTCCGAGGCCACCATCCGTTCATGCAGCAACACCCGATTGGCGGCGATCAGCAGATAACCCTGTTGATAGACCGTCATCCAGGCCGCCAGAATCAGCAGTGCCAACGCATAGGCGATCAGTCCGGCGATGAACTCCTCACTGACACTCCCCTGCTCCCCGTTTAAAGCCACCACTACCAACATTGAGGCGGTCAGCACGAAAACAATGCTGAAAAACGTATCGATGGTGAGTAAAAGCGCGGTGAGCAGAAAGACAGTACCGATCAACACCAGATCGATCACCAGAAACTCTGTTGCGTCAGGATTGAAAAGCAGATGGATTAAAGCGGCAGCCCATAACAGACCAAGTAACAGGACGCCGGGTAACAGGGCGTAACGCCAAAGCTGCAGCCTCTCCAGTTCGCTATATTTGGCAAAAATTGTCAGAACTGTCTGCCCAACCAACAACAGGGCCAACAGCCCACCCCAAATCATGCCCAGATCAATTTCCCACAGCTTATTGAGATAAAAGAAGATCAAGCCGGCTATAAAATTGGCGATAATCAGGGTTACGCCATTGGCATAGAGCAGTCGTACACGCTCTTTTTTTATTTTAATCGCTTCGATGTCCGGTTCTGACATGACGGTAATTTGGCGCCTAACATCACAAATATCTAGTAAATTAGCATATCATGGATACAACTGCCTCATTTACAAGCATTTCAGATTGGACCCACTATTCATATTGCATTCGGTCACCAGGACAAACTACTATCGGCAATCACTTCCCTGTTCGATCAATCCCATGACAGTGATAGCTTGAGGTTGTCTTGATTACCGACACGAGCAACATAAACCAAATTACCCAGCAGTTTCAGTTTCTGCAACAGGCAGAGAGTGGCTTCAAACAGCTTTTCTTCGATCGTGCCAGCAAAATCGACCTGCCAGCCGATCAGCCGATCTGTCATCAGGGCACCCAATGCTCCCATCTGGCACTGGTGATCTCGGGATCCGCCAGGGTCTACAAACTGAGTGAGAGCGGCCGGGAGATCACCCTCTACCGGATCGGCCCCGGAGAGAGTTGCATTCTCACCGCCTCCTGCATCATGAACGGAGAGCCGTTTCCAGCCAACGCGGTCTCTGAAGAACCGATCGAAGCCGTACTGATCAGCACCGCGGATGTGATTCGCTGGACGGATGAGACCCCAGCCTGGCGTAACTATCTCTTCAATCTGATCAGCAGCCGGCTCAGCGAGGTGATCGGTGTCGTCGAAGAGATTGCTTTTCGCCGGGTGGATCGCCGTCTGGCCGGCTATCTGGTTCAACTCGGCAAACTCAACGGCTCGAGAATCGAATCAACCCATCAGACGATCGCCTCTGACCTCGGAACTTCCCGCGAGGTCGTCAGTCGCATTTTGAAAGACCTTGAGCAACAGCAGATGATCTCCACCGCCAGAGGTGTCATCAATATTCGTGACAATCAGCGTCTTGTCGAAAAAAGTCAAGAAAACCAATAGCACCGCCTGCAGTGTGACTTAGTCACATACATTTGCCTGGAGGACCACTATTCTCTGAGCCACCATTGACCCGGCACCTCAATAGGCCCTATTCAGGCGCGAGGTTGATATCAAACCATTGAGGCGCAAGCCCCAGGTCTGAACAGTTGCAACATATGTATTACTCAGGAGAGATAACATGACTCAAAATGTAGGCGGTATTGAACGTATTCTCAGGATTGTGGGTGGACTGGCGATACTTGCGTGGGGTTTTCTGCTCAGCGACCCGATCAACTGGCTCGGTGCGATTGGCGCTGTGCCACTGGTCACCGGGCTGGTCTCCTACTGTCCGCTGTGGAGCCTGTTCGGCATCAATACCAATAAAGCCTGAGACCAATAGCCTTTCTGAAAACCTGTCCGGCCCCACCCATTTGGGGTAGCTGGGCAGGTCCTAAGCCTCTGCCGTCTCGGCATCATCCTCGGATTCATCCCGGGGCCAGGCCGCCAGCACGGCCTGCACCAGGGTGGCCAAAGGAATGGCAAAAAACACCCCCCAAAACCCCCAAAAGCCGCCAAACACCAGAATCGCCACAATGATGGCAACCGGATGCAGATTAACCACCTCGGAAAAGAGTAGGGGCACCAGCACATTGCCATCCAGGGCCTGAATGATGAAATAGGTCGCTGCTAACCAGGCGAAATCCGAAGACCAGCCCCACTGAAACCAGGCGATGAACAGCACCGGAATGGTCACCACAGCGGCACCGATGTAGGGAATGATCACCGACAAACCCACTAATACCGCCAACAGCAGAGCGTAATTCAACCCCAGCATTGAAAAGGCGACGAAACTGAATGACCAGATGATGATGATCTCCCAGAATTTTCCCCGCACATAGTTTGCGATCTGCGTATCCACATCCTTCCAGACCGTTACCGAGAAGCGTCGATGGCGGGGAAGATAGGAGACGAACCAGTCGATGATCAGCTGCTTGTCCTTGAGAAAGAAAAACACCAGCAGGGGCATCAGGATCAGGTAGACCACCAGGGTGATCACACCAACCACCGAGGCGAGAGACCAGCTGACCGCCTGCTGGGCAAATGAGGCGATCTCATTGCGCAGCTGCTGAATCAGCTCATCCACCTGATCCTGAGGTATCAGATCCGGATATCTTTCGGGTAGCTGCATCAGAGCCTGTTGGCCCATAGAGATCATATTGGGTAGCTGCTGCAGAAAGTCCGTTACCTGACTGGACAGCAGCGGCAGCAGTCCGAGAATGATCAGGGCCACGAAGAGTAGAAACAGAATGAACACCAGGATCACCGAGATCAGCCTTGGCCAGGAGCGGCGTTCCATTTGTGTCACGATCCCCTCGAGCAGATAGGCGATGACGATGCTCGCCAGCACCGGTGCGAGCATATCCCCCATGGTGATCACGATACCGAAAAAGAGGACCAGGAACAGGGTCAGAAAGATGATCTGAGGATCGGAGAAGTAGCGCTTGAACCAGTTGGTAATGACCTGCATTTGAGTAACCTGATACCAAAAAGAGATTAAGACTTGTTCAGATAGTCTTGATAGTGCTTTTTAAACAGTGCTTCCAGATCATCGATCACCTCCACGGCGGCCCGGCCCTGCATGATATGGGAGGTCATCAGGGATGAAGTCTCATCCAGCAACTGATCCCGCTCAAGCATGAAATAGCTCTCGGAAAGGCGTTTGATGGCTTTCACCACGGACTCATCCGCCGGCCGTTCGACCTGCTTGGGCTCGAGTGGCAGGCTTTGATCAACCGTCGATGTCTGCTGGGAGCCTCGCTGTACCAGAAACTCAGCAAATGCCAGCAGGGAGTCCCGTTCACCCGGTGCAATCCGCTCGAAGAGCTCTAACAAGCGCTGCTGATCAGGATCGAGCTTCTGCT
Organism: Chromatiales bacterium; assembly: GCA_022360905.1. Classification (GTDB taxonomy): domain Bacteria; phylum Pseudomonadota; class Gammaproteobacteria; order Chromatiales; family Chromatiaceae; genus Thiodiazotropha. The sequence continues at coordinate 2,894 of JAKSBX010000213.1, read as the reverse complement.
GTTTGGGTACAATATGCACCGATACCAACCTCGTTGCAGTCAGAGTCTGTTAACAGGAATCCAGTCAATCCTAAAACTGCTCTTCGGCATGATCCTCACAATAGCCGCGAGCAAATTCGAGCAGCTCTTCCATGGCTCGCAGGCGAAATTTCTGCTTCTGATGGACAAATGAGAATGGCCGCTCCATCGCCGGCACCAGATTGATCGCCCTCAGGGTATCCAGTTTCAACTCTTTCTGGATGGTTGCACGGGAGACCACTGAGACCCCCATACCCGCTTCCACCGCGCCTTTCACCGCCTCGGGACTACCCAGCTCCATGTAGATGTTGAGGGTCGAGTCGGCACAATTGTTGTCCAGATACTCATTGATCACTTCCCGGGTACCCGATCCCTCTTCCCGGCAGATAAAGGGGTACTCAAGCAACTGTTCAATCGCCACCGACTCCAGATTCGCCAGATCATGGTTGGGCGGTACGATGGCCACCAACTGATCATTGCGGCAAACCTCTACCACAAGATTCTTGTTTCCTACCGGTGCTTCCACGACCCCCAGATCGATATTGTTGTTCTCCACCATGGAGACGATCCCTTCCGAGTTCGAAACCCGTAGATGGATCGTCACCTCCGGATAACGAGTGCCGAAATCCCCCAGCAACGAGGGCAGCATATACTCCGCGATGGTGGTACTTGCCCCGATCGTCAGGGCACCGCGGATCTCTCCGGTCATCTCTCTGACAGAGTTCTCCATATCCGCGTAGAGGTCAAAAATTCGATCAGCGTAGCTGAAGACCCTCTCCCCAGCCTCGGTCAGACTGATCCGGTTGTGGGTTCGGTCAAACAATCGGGTGTTGAAATACTCTTCCAGTTGACGCACCTGAAAGGTCACGGCCGGCTGGGTCATATGCAAGGTCTCGGCCGCCTTGGTAAAGCTCAAAAGACGCGCAACTGTATGAAAAACCTGTAATCTACGATCCGCCATATGCTTATGATGTCCAATCAGTTGTTCTTTGTATGGATAAGCACTTTTTATATCACAAACAGCAAGCTTTAGGGAACGCTGATACACTTTTCCTTTTTTCCCGGAGACAGGTTATGGTAATTTGCGGCTAGGACCTGTTAACACATTTGACTAACTTCAGATTGACTGGACTTGCCGATGGATGAAAAATGGCCTGGTCAGGATTAGAAACGCACCAGACTCAACCAAAACCAAATAATAAATTGAGCGAGGACGGTCTGGACATAACAACAGAAAGGTGGAGGATCCGCATGCACCATAAAAATAAATCTCAAGCCGCTAACCTAGCACTTGCCTGTAGCTCGGCCCTGTTGGTCGCCAGCTCAGGTGTGCAGGCCTCAGGCTTTGCCATTCCGGAGCTGAGTATCGCAGGTTTGGCCACGTCCAACGCGCTGGTCGCTAATCACGAAGTTCTGGGGGCCATCCCCTACAATCCGGCCGCCATGTCCTTTCATGAAGGCAGCTCCGCCGCACTGGGAACCATCCTGATTCAGCCGGATCTGGCCGTCGACACAGGTTCAGGGACTGTCGACAGTGAAGGCAATGATCTGGTTGCCATACCGGCCATATCGGCACACGATACCCTGAACGAAGAGTGGTCCCTCGGTATCTCAGTCAACGCCCCCTTCGGTCTGGAGACCGATTGGGAAACCGATGTATTCGGCGATCAATATCCAGTGGGTTCATTCATGCCCACCCAGACCAAGCTTGAAATCGTCGCCTTCAGCCCCAGCGCCTCCTATAAACTCAACGATCAGGCCGCGCTGGCCATCGGTGTCGACTACTACTGGATGCGGGAAGTGCTGTTCAACAGCGTTCTCAACGACGGCAACGCCTATCCGGGTTTCAATCTGGAAGGTGACGGCCAGGGTGTCGGTTTCAACCTGGGCGGCCTGTTGGTGGTGGATAGCTGGAGTTTCGGCCTGAGCTACCACTCCAGTTCGAAGATCAAAGCGGAAGGAACCCTGGATGACGATGTCGGTGTGCTGCCCTCAACCCTCTCAGACGAGGTCACAGCGACCCTCGAGCTCCCATGGCGTCTGCAGATCGGGGCACGCTATGAAGCAACTGAAAAGCTGGCGATCGAATTTGACTTCACCCGCACCGGCTGGAACAAGTTCGATACCCTGGAAGTCAAGAACGAGCAATTCGGCTCTAACATCTTTACCAGTGTAAACGACTTCGACAATGCATCAGCCTACCGTCTCGGCATAACCTATGACTTCACCAAAGCCACACAGCTGCGGATTGGTTACACCTTCGACGAAACACCTCAAGGTGATGACTATTTCAGTCCCCGTGTACCCGATGCGGATCGCCAACTGTACAGCCTGGGTGTCGGACACACCATCGATGACGGCTGGACATTCGATGTAGGCTATATGTATGTGGATTTCGACAAGCGGACCGTCGACAGTTCAAAGGCCGCCGTTGTCGGTGAGGAGCTGAATGGCACCACCGCGGTGAACGGCACCTACGACTCCAGCGTACATCTGTTCGGTCTGGGTGTGACCAAGACCTTCATGTAAAAGCTCCGGATCGATATCCGCCTGATCCTGAGCAATCGGGCAAAAAATTGGGTGCGGCAGTAGCCGCACCTTTTTTTTACCTACCCCTATGACCATGCAGCAGAGATAGAACCGGTTAGATGCATTGTGCGGATGTTTGCGCTGATTGGCGAGCATTAGCGGCTTGAATGCTTACCTGCCCCCCCTGTCCTGCTTTCTTCAGGCACAAAAAAAACGCCGCCCTTGTGGGGCGGCGCCGTGACTGCATTTACTAAGGGTTAAATGTAAAGGCAGATATCGCTGTTACCTGCGAATTCGAAGAATCGAGCGGCACCGGCGTATTCGATACCGTCGATGAATTCGGAGGT
>JAKSBX010000127.1 GCA_022360905.1 Chromatiales bacterium | reverse complement strand
TATTTGGAAACCACATTATTGGCAATGATTGTACCCATACTATGTCCGATTATCACCGTATCCCGTTTTGGATATTGTCTGTTGTATTTTGTGAAAAATTTTGTCACAGCCGTATCTGTCTTTGATTCAGATTCTCCCTCGAACCCTAAATCTTTTCGTAGTACCAAATCGGTACGACGTAACATTGAATTCCAGGCACCAGTTCCTAAGCCATCTACAAAAGGTGCCGTTACAAGCTTAGTGGGATTCCAAAGAGTCATCCAATCTTTGAATGTATGGCCTGTATTTTTAGAACTCTTGAAAATTTGGAATCCTTGAGTCTTAATTTCGCGAAGAGCCCTACTCGCTGCTTTTTCTTCCTTAGAGTAGTTGCTAATACGAACCGAATTTTGGCCAAATAAAACATTGTAAGTGGATGCTGGGAATCTGGCTATTGAGCGTAAAGAATCTTCCAGTAAGACAAATGGGCTTGACATAGGCCCAAGGACAGAAGATTTAACTCCTCGTCTTAGTAAAAGAAGATGGTCACCATAGTTTGTGAGGGCTCCAGAGTTCCATGATACAAATAACGGATATTTCCCCTCTGATAGTATTTTATCTTTAGCGAATTCGACTTTAGACTTTGCATTCTCAAATGTATTTAAACCGCCGTGGATGAAAATAGTTAGAACGATATCTTTATTGTTTTTTCGATGAAATTCAAAGTTGTTTAAAATCTCTTCGATATAAGAAGCTTCGTCATGTACTATTTTTTGGGATATTGGATGAAGTAAATGACCGTCCTCGTCTATATAAAGTTGATATAATTGATGGTCTGAGATGTGGTTTCCTTTTTTGTAAGTTGGGCTCTTGGATGCACATCCAGTTAAGAAAATTAAGCTCACGAGAAAAATCAGTACATTTGATTTCAACATCACTCACCTCTCTTTACATGTTTTGATCGGTTGTTATGATAGTTAAATCTTTGATTTATTAGACGTAACGGCATGTTCAATGCCCTTCCTCAAGAGTTTGGCTCAGAACAAAATAACACACAGATTTGCTTGTTTTTTCGTTTTATATGATGAATGAAATAATATTTGCCTAAATATTAGCATGTTAAAGGGTAATTAACCCCGCTTGAGGTTAAACATTTTGGGTTGAAAATTACAAGAACCAATTTAATTTTTTTGCGAGGAAACGAAAGGAAATGATGGCTGTTTATTTGGCGTTTTTTTGAGCAAAAAAGG
>JAKSBX010000113.1 GCA_022360905.1 Chromatiales bacterium | reverse complement strand
TGGTCACTGAATCAAGTTTCAAAAAACCAGATAGCAATGACAGGCCCTAAAACCAATGGTGACATTAAAAATTATCATAGGTTAATTCAGGATTGAGATGAACCCTGATGATCAGGTAACCTTTACACCTGTCGGCACTATTATGTTATCGCACACCCCATACCGGCCGATGAATATTCTGTAAAGGGTATCAGAGTTGCTTCAATTCCCATCCTCTCCGTAACCGATTTTCAATCCAATTGCACGGTAACATTCACTTTGAAAGAGTTTATTCGCCCTTCTACACTGGGATTTACATTCCCATGTGTGTTCTCCCAAGTTATTGGAGACCCGGCGCCTCTGGCGGCTCATAGGGAAAGGATTTCCAACCTCAGTTTTGCATAAGCTGTGGGATATCTTAGAACCGGCAAAGGAGCAAGCCAGTGAACACGGCATCAATCAAATCTGCCTGCGAAGGGATCGGACCAGGTCCTGTTTTGCCGTTTTTCGATGACTCAACTGTTCGGATATCGTCCCGCATCGCCTCCAAGGGTGGGTTGAAGCCTGCTTGAGAAGCAATAGCTGTCTGAGAATCGAGAAAGCTGACGATCAACAGTTTTCTTAAGAGGGAAGTTGGAAGGATGCCTGTTGCGCAGGGTTTCCAACAGGTTTGATTGTTCTAATAACGGAGGAGAGCGATGAAACACCGTCTCGAAGCAGAACTCAACGCTACCACCAGCCGGGATGATGACGGCACCATCCGGGCGATCACATTCACTGACAACGGTTCGGCAACCCAAGGCGCCGCCACGGCAAAGTCTCATCTACGGCGGCTCGCGGACAAATTCGATCTTGATATGAGAGAGCTCGCTGAGCTCGATCGTAACGCGACCCATGTCGAGCCAAAAAAAGCGGGGCCATCGTTTCATCTTGCCGATAAAAAGAGCTTCTTCGATACCACTACCTACGTCTATGTTCAGACCTTTCTCGATACGCCGGTCTGGGGTGCCGGGATCACCGTAACCCTGAATGATGAAACCGGTCGTATCCTCTCGATCGTCAACACAAGCAAACTGGGAGTCGATGCCGAGCTTCCCCCTGCACGGGAGATCAACCGCTATCGTAAGCTCTTCTGTGCCGGTGAGTCGGGTCCTGCTGCGGAGGAGAGTCGATCGAAACAGGCGTTGAGTGCTGCGTCTGCACAGCTCTCTGAGATTCTTGGATCCAGCCTCGATGGCACCGGTAAAGGCAAACAGCGTGCGACACCTGAGCTCATCTCCGGGCGTTTCTATGTCCATCAGCTCGATCGGGCAAGGCGGCAGCATGATCACCCGGAAACCGTGGAGACGCAGGAGAGCTATCCCACAGAGCATCAAGAGCATGAAGATCTGCCAACGCTGCCGCTCCCAGTGCTACCTGAGTCGTTGCAGGACGGAAGCTGGCACCTGGTCGCCGAACTGGTCATTCGGCTTCCCTACCAGGGGCATAAGATGAACTGGCGCCTCCTGGTCAGTGTCGCGACGGGTGACATACTCTATATGCGGGCACTTACCTCCCACGTCAACGGGCTGGTCTTCACCTACGATCCGATTATATCGACCGGGGACACGGCAAACGATGCAAGCCAAAGCAATGCGGTGCTCAATCCTCTGCGAGACGATGTGGAACTGCTCGGGCTGGACCCGGCCGTAGGTGGCACACAATCCCTGACCGGGGAGTATGTCCAGGTGACAAATGTGCACAATCCCAATATCGCGCCACCCACTCAGCCTGAGGGTGTGGACTTCGATTATGACGTGCGCACCGATGAGTTTCTCGCCGTCAATGCCTACTATCACAACGACCGGTTTTTCCGTTTGGTCGAAGAGCTGGGCTTTCCCCTCAATACCTATTTCGATGGCACAGACTTTCCGATCGATGTGGACCACAGAGGCTTCAGTGGCAGTAACAACGGCCACTGTATCGGTGACGGGGATGGTATCGACCATACCTGTTACGGTCGCATCGACAACACCGGCGGGACACCCACGGGTAACGCTTCCGACTGGTATCTGGTGCTGCATGAGCTGGGTGGTCACGGTATCCTCTACGACCATGTAAACAGCGCCAACTTCGGTTTTGCCCACAGTGCCGGCGACAGCTTCGGTATGATCCTGAACGATCCCTATTCCGGTTGGCACAATGGCGGCAACAACGACCGCTTCCTGCTCTGGCCCTATTCCGCCCTGGGACGGCGCTCAGACCGGGATCCCGCGGCTGGCTGGGGGTGGGGCGGTACCAACGATGTGGGCAGTTACTCCTCCGAGCAGATCCTCTCGACGACCCTGTTCCGTGCCTACCGCGCCATCGGCGGCGATTCCACCGATCTGACCCGACGGGAGTTCTCGGCCCATCTCATGAGCTACTTAATGCTGCGTGCCGTCGGTACCCTGTCGCCTGCGACGAACCCAAACTCACCGGCCGGTTTTCTCGATGCACTGTTGACCGCCGATGCGGGTGACTGGACAACCCGTGGCCTCTCGGGTGGCGCCTATGCAAAGGTTCTGGAGTGGTCATTCGAGAGACAGGATTTGAATGACGGTGATCCACCACTGGTGGATGTCTATATCGATGACGGACGCAGTGGTGAATATGAGTATTTGGCCGATCACCGCGCCACCACAACCATCTGGAATCGACATCAGCCCGATGGTGGCGCTGCCCATCAGGAGCCGGTGATGGGAACCAACTACGCCTATGTCCGGATTAAGAATCGCGGCAGCTCGGTAGCCAATCATGTCAACGTTCGGGGTTTCCACTGCAAGCCATTGGCGGGGCATCTCTGGCCGGCAGACTTCAAAACCATGGAGACCACGGAGATCGGTGCACCCTCGATCCAACCGAACAATGGGGAAGAGATTATCGTCGGCCCCTTCGAGTGGGTTCCGAACCCGAATGAAGATGGGGATGACAGCATGATGATGGTGGTCTCGGCCGAAGGTGATGATGACCATGCGGACAAATATCATGCCGGGCGCACTATCGAGGATTGGCGTCTGGTACCCAACGACAACAACATTGCGATCCGTACAGTACAACTTCGTCCACGACTGGTCACGGTGTTACCCGATAACGGTGCTTTCATGAGTGTATGCGTGGGACGATCGAAAGATATGATACTGACCCTCTCCAACAGTGGGTTTGGCATGCTGTCAATCACCAACATCGTCTCGAATTCGGGGGAATTCATAGCGCCCGGTGTCGGCTCATATCCGATTGTGATCGCTTCGGGTGACAGCATCGACATTCCGATACGCTTCCAGCCCACATCTTTCGGTAATAAGACGGCCCTGATCCGGGTCTTCTCGAACGATCCCGATGGCATACGTGTGCTGAATGTCTCCGGGAAAGCCGCACCACCGCGCCTGGTCTCGGTGATTGCCAATAATGGGGATTTCGGCAACACCTGCGTCGGTGATTTCACCGACCGGATGTTGACCCTATCCAACAGTGGTGACTGCCCGCTGACAATTCAAAGCATCGATTCGTCAGGTGGCGACTTTGTTCTGCCAAGCGTGTTGAGCTTCCCGATCGTGATCGGTGCAGGTGACTCTATCCAGGTTCCGATCCGCTTCCAGCCGACTGACTTCGGTACGAAAGCGGGTATTCTCAAGATCAACAGTGACGATCCACAAGGGCCGAAGACAATTCGCGTCAGTGGTAAGGCGCCATCGGGGCGTCTCGCGATCAGCGGGTCGACCTGTATTGGTGGCGTCAAGGCCTGTTGCGTCGGTGAGCGGACATTGACCCTGACGAATGTGGGTCACTGCCCGTTGCATGTGACTCATGTCGGCCTGGTCAGGCAGAGCAAATACTGGGAGCTGGTCAATAACCCGTTTCCGGCAACGCTCCAGCCAGGTGCAAGTCTCGATCTCCTGATACGCTACAAAGCTGAAGAGAAGTGTCCGCGTGCCCAGGGGATCGTGATCAAGAGCGACGATCCAAAGAATCCGAAAGTTACCCTGGACCTGCTTGCCTACACGGTCTGGGAAAAGGCCTCGGCTAAGGAGTGCGGTGAATGCGGCTGTAATGAGAACTGCTGTGATCGCGGATGTACACCGCAAAGTATCGATGCCTGCTGTTTCGATGAGGATTGCACAGAGAAGGGTGACGACTGTTAAAGCAAAATGCGGGGACCGTATCAGTGCGGTCCCCGCCACGGTTCATAAAAAGCAGTGTATACACTTTTATGTTTTATTGTGTGTTCGTGCAACAGCTCCCGAGCCAGTAATGATCTATTGGTTTTTCAGGTAATCGATTAAAGCCGCTCGTTTTTCAGCATCCGGAATTTTTTGCAGTGGCATTTTGGATCCAGGGACCACGTGATTGGGCCCTTTGACAAAGAGTTCATCCATGGTCTGTTCCGTCCACACCACATCGGATTGGATTAATCCCTGAGAATAGGGGTATTCAGCGAGTGTACCTGCCTTTCGGCCTATGATTTTATACAGGGATGGACCGGCACGATTGGTCACTTCAGGATTGACGCTATGACAAACACTGCATTTACGGGCAAACTGCAACTCACCAAGGGGGAGTCCAGTCTTTACCTGAAAACGTCTCTGTTTATGGTGCTTGCCCCAGTCGGTGCTATCGGTGTCCGATATTTTCCAATACTTAACATCATCATCGAGGGAGCCGAAATAGACGCCCTTGCCATCGGCGGTAAAAGCCAGCGCCCATACCGGGCCAGGTATCCCGGATGTTTCACCGACAACAGACCATTCATGCGTGTCCCATACCCGGATGACGCCATCGATGCCACCACTGGCAATGAGTCCATGTTTGTTTGAAACCGCCAGTCCCATCACCGGTTTTTCATGGGGGATGAGAATCTTGGAGATAGTGGCGGATGTTACATCGAGTAGCTGTACATCCCCGTTGCTCGTGCCGAACAGAATCTGATCCGCATGCCAGCGCATGATGTTGATTGGCCAGTCGTGGTCATGAAGAACTTTTATGAAATTACCGGTTTGTGTGTGCCAGCTTCTGATCTTGCCGTCATAACCCCCTGAATAGACCGTTTGGCCATCGGCTGATAAGAGCACGGCGTGCATGGTTTGTTGATGAACCTTGATTTCATGCAGGGCCTGTCTGGATGCTAGATCCCACAGACGAACCGTGCCATCCCAACTTGCCGAGGCCAGCATCTTTCCATCCGCTGTGATATCGACAGAAACCACTTTCGCCTGGTGTCCGACGAACCTGTGTAACAGTTTCTGCTGCTTTACATCCCATAGATAGATCGTGCCATCATCTCCACTGGAGACAGCCTCAACGCCTGAGGGCAGAAAGCGAACTTCACTCACCGCACCCCGGTGCTCCAGGAAACGTTTTGTACTCTTAGGCTGGGGAGTATCGAGATCCCACAACATGACGGTGTAGTCGAGACTGCCGGAGATGGCCTGTTTGCCATCAGGACTGATCGAAACACAATTGACGGGCCCTCCATGACCGTTGAGCTGCTTGGCAGGCTCAGGGGTTACCGCACCTGTTGGTGAAAAATGGCTAAACAACAGGAAAACAAAAAAACTGCTTTTCAAGGCTTTCATTTGGTTTTCCTTTTATCCGGCACTGCTGTTAACTGGATGGTCACAGGGTTAATAAAAGGCATGGAAATAGAAGGATATACCTAAATCAGGTTATGCATAGTGTGAATGCCGGCCAGCCTGGTGTTTGGTTGATTCCATTGAAAATGAACTTTGTTTGTTACATCTGTGATTTCAAATGAAATATCCCAATATAGTCGAAATCACCATTGATTTAATATGGTTAAGCAAAAGTAGTGTTGAAACTCTGAGTCCATAGCTTGTTCTACCAGTCAAACGGGTGCTGACTTTTTGCCCATCATCAGTATGTAGATGCAGATTATTGAGGCCTCGACGGGCAGTATGACCAAGTCACTCTCTCTTCCATGGCTCTAGATGTTTATGCATAAACAAGGCGGCACGAACTGTTGCATCTTTGGTTGCCAGGTCATCCGCAAAGGTACGAACATGCACCGGTCGAAAATCGAATCCTCGACCAACCCCGGGATAAGTTATCAGGCGCACATCCTTGCCGGACTGTTTCATCGATTTAACGGCAGTCTCAATGGAACGCCGGCGCTGATACTGTTCATACTCGCCAATCACAATCATGGTTGGGATCTCCAGGCGATCGGCTTCAATCGCATAACGGTATACCTGCATGGGCTCCTCGGCGTTGGGATCCTGCCAGTGGGGATAGAAGGAGACATAACAAGCGACATCCTTGTGTTGCCGCTTGAACTTTACTGCTACCTGTAACGTGTAGTAACCACCCCGTGTGTGGGAGTAAAGGCAGACTCTGGAAGTCGATACATCGGATTGGGCAAGCAAATAATCCACGCCAGCGTTGGTATCACCCTCAGTTTCAGCGAGATGCTCGATGGGTAGTTTGTCTATGAACCGGGCGGTATAGACATCGGGTGCCAATACCACGAAACCTCGTGCGGCCATACGACGAGGCAGGCGTTGAACAAGATCATCCAGACCGCGTCGGCCATGCTGGAATAACACCCCTGGATATTTGCCTTGTTTCCTAGGCCTATACAGGATTGCCGGAACCTCCGTGTTATCATCCGGGTTCAGATAAGTCACTTTTCTTTCAACGACTTCGTAGTTTGAAGGAGACTGCAGTATGCCGTGCTCATGCCAGCCCTCGTCGAACCAGAATTTTTCAGATAAGGGTCTTGTATTGGTAGGAGCCTCAAGTGGTCGGCCAACCACAGTGTCGGATGGGGTGACTGGGGTTGAGCTTTTTTCTGTGGCTTGTGCCTGATTGATTGTTGGAAAAATTAGCAGTAAAAGAGTCGTAACAGAAAATGCACATGCTTTAGCATACATAAGGTATATCCTACCGAGTTAATTTCGCTATTATTAAAGATAGTATGGTAGGTAATTGATAAATAGAGAAATCAGAGAAGACTTTTGATGACTCCGTCATTCAGGCGACTGTCCACAGCTGCCCGAACTGTATTAGGAAGATTTAGAAAGCGGCTATACCGTCGTAAATAGTTGAGACTGGGTTTGGTCGCGAATGAACGCCAATCACCGCAAGCATTCGCCGGGATGACGAAATAGGTATGTACCAGAGTTCTTTAGTTATTTAATAAGATGTTGTAGGTTTCAGTAAATTAGCTGATTACAATGATCTACATTGCATGAACGCAATCATTATGGGATGACCACCATGACATCGGAAAGCTCTTCAGACAAACTGGACCAGATTGTTGCAGAGGCGCGCCGTAACCGGGAAGAGCGGGAAAAAGGGTACCGGGAGCAGGCGCTGAAGATGTACCCCTGGGTATGCGGACGTTGTGCACGGGAGTTCACTCGGGAAAACCTGCGTGAGCTGACAGTGCATCATCGCGATCACAATCATGACAACAACCCGCCCGATGGCAGCAACTGGGAGTTGTTATGCATCTACTGCCACGACAACGAACACTCCCGCTACAAAGACTCCAGCTATGGTGATGCATCCGACAGCAAGCAGGCAGGCACCACTACCCACAATCCATTCGCCAATCTTTCAGAAATGCTCAAGGAGAAGAAGTAACTGATGTCAACCATAGAGTTTTCTAACGATGAGAAAGCGCTCATCGTTCATAAGATCAAGCAATACTTCAGTGACAAACTCGATCAGGATATCGGTCAGTTCGATGCGGAATTTCTGCTGGATTTCTTCTCAGAAGAGATTGGCCCCTATTATTACAATCGTGGCCTGCAAGACGCCCGGGCAGTACTGGAAAGCCGGTTGGAAAATATTGATGAGGCTCTCTATGAGATTGAGAAACCGACTGAGTTCGTCCGGTAGTAGCAATCTGCGAGAGTAATCATCATTTGATACTTCAAAACATCTATTAATGGATTTGAGCAAAAGCAAAAAATGGCAGGCCTATTTGCACGTCGGGAGTTTGGTCTTTAGAGAGTACAAACGGTGACTGTCCCGATTCACTTTATTTGCACCTGTCAGCCTACAGGCGTGAGAACTTACACTACTAAACTCTAAGGGATTATCATGGACGATATCATTCCCAATACCAAAACTGACGAACAACAGGCCGTATTTTTAGTGAGAATGCTGAAACCATCCAGGCTGATGGCTTGGTTAATATAGCACGGGTGCTGAGTGCAGGAGCAAGCATGATTGATGGGTTAAGGCTCATCGAGTCACAAGCCAATTCCACAATGACCTGCCGCGAGTGGAAGCAGGGGATCGATCCGAGTTTACCTGACGATTAAAGTTTTCTTCGAGAGCAACGATATAAATCCAACGTAGTCATATTTGACCGGTCATGTATAAACAGTCTCGAGGTTGACTAATTACAGAGTACGTAAAAAGTCAAGGAAACGTTATGAGAAACACCATATCCTATCTGATACAGAAACTGTTGCGCGGTATGGGTATCCGAACCCTCAACGGACAGTATTTATTCTCCTATTTCCTTATTTTCGTCTTTGCGCTGGCGACGGCTGTCTCACTCTATCTGAGCTTAGGTTCCGATGCCAACGCGATTAACATCGCCGGGCGTCAGCGCATGCTCAGCCAGCGGGTTGCAAAAGAGGTCATCATGGCGGCCCAGGCCGTGGAAAATAGGGCAACGGTTCAAGAGACGATCGACCTGTTCGAAGCTTCACACCGACAGTTGCTCGAGGGTGATTCGGAAGCCGGGATCGTGGCCATAGAGAATCAGGCGATCCGTGAACAGCTGGAAAAGGTGGGTAGACTATGGGATAGCTACCGGGAAGGCATCCATGCCTACCTGGAGAGCCCGGACAAACAGGGTCTGACATTTTTGCATACTCAATCACCCCAAGTTTTGAAAGAGATGCATAAGGCCGTGAATATGATGGCCGCCGAAGCCAATCTTGCGGTACGTAATAACCAAATTCTGGCGCTAAGTATGACAGGTGGCATCCTGCTGTTGGTTATTTTTGGGCGAATGTTCGGCATCACGCTATTAATGCATAACATTGAAAGGCTGAAGCAAGACCTCGGTGCTGTCGCCGGAGGTGACTTTTCCCGTGCTGTTCTTATCGAAGCTCAAAACAAGGGAAATGAGATCGGTGAGATATTCACGGCCTATAACACCATGCTTGAGCAGATCGGTGGTCTGGTGGCCGGAGTCAACCAGGCTGTCGGAGAAGTCACCGTGGGTGCCGAACAGGTTTCTACCGCCTCGGCAAATACCAGTGAAGGGATGCATCAGCAACATTCCGATATCGATCAGGTGGCTACCGCGATGAACGAAATGGCCGCAACGGTCAAAGAGGTGGCCAGCAATGCCGTCCATGCTGCCGAAGCGGCGAATGGGGCGGATCAAGAGGCGCGCTTGGGTCAGGAAATCGTCAGCAGCACGCTGGCCAGTATCAACGGTATGGAGCAGCAAATAAAAGAGGCCGCCGGCGTCATGGGTCAACTCAATGCCGATACCCAGGAGGTGGATCAAGTGCTGGAAGTGATCAAGGGTATTGCAGAACAGACCAATCTGTTGGCGCTGAATGCCGCCATCGAAGCGGCCAGAGCAGGAGAACAGGGGCGCGGATTTGCGGTGGTAGCCGATGAGGTCAGGACATTGGCTCAGCGCACCCAGCAATCAACTGAAGAGATACGCGTTATCATCGAACGTCTGCAGGCACAGTCCCGAAAAGCCGTCACAACCATCGAACAGAGCCAGGCTCAGACCACCGAAAGTGTCGAAAAGACTGCCGAAGCAGGCGAGGCCCTGGATAAAATCACCACTGCCGTCGCCACCATTAAGGACATGAACAATCAGATCGCGACCGCTGTTGAAGAGCAGGGTATGGTGGCGGGTGAGATGGATCAACGGATCACCAGCATTGCCGATGCTGCCAACGCCAGCACCCGCGAGGCGGAACAGACCGCCACGGCGGTGAAGGATATTGTTAGTCAGATGCAACACCTGAAACAACTGGCCGGGCGTTTGACCACCTGAAGGTTAATACTATGAATTCTGTTGAAATGCTCTGAGTGAACGATTCATTTATGGCTGGGAGTCAGGTCCATCGACTCCTCATCCTGTTTAATCTCTGAGAAGAGCCCAGTCTTTGACTGGAACAGGCTAGAGAATTTAGATGCTCATATCCAGGTCGGAGCACTCTTTGAGAATACGAATCTTGCGTGCCGTGTTCTCGATATAACCCTTGGCCAGCGTCCGCTTGTCTTTGCTCTGAGACCTCAACTGTCAAATGCCCAAGGCGAAATATTGGTACATCGTGCCGAGCCAAGCCACGTTTAACCACCTCTGGTGTGCGATCGTAAGCAATGGAGGCTGGGCTTAAGGTGTAATGTAGGTTTTCGCTCCGCCATTCTCATGGCTCTGCCTTGCGTGGCGATGTAAAAAATGATTCAGCACATCGTCGCCACAATTAAAGGAGGTGGGTCGCGGTATTTGCTGATGGGCTATTCGTGCCTTCATCAGAGAAATAGTGACTAATACTAGGTGTGCTGTTTGGTAGACGACCCTGAGCTTCCATGCACAGAAAAATCGGTTTTTCCAGAACTTGTTTGCTATAATTTAGTCATATTATTAGTCAATAAATATTTTATTTCTAACTAAGTAATTGTAATAAAAAGATAAAAGCATATTATAGGTGCGTTTAAAGTTAGTCATGGCTTTAGTCGAAATTTAAAATGGCATTATCTATAGCACAATTTCTTGCTAGTGGACCGGCAACCTCGAAGCAGATACAAGAAGCTACTGGTTTGAACCAAACAGCGGTATCCCGGCAATTGAGGGCGATGGGGGAGTCCATCGTCAGGCTGCCTGGTGGCCGTTCACCCAAATATGCCATGACCAGAAATGCGTTTGGTGCAGATAATCAGCTCCCTTTGTATGAGATAGATGCTCATGGGAACAGTGTGGCAGTGGCAATGGTGAGGCCATTGTCCCCTGAGGGGTTCTTGGTCCAGCCGCTAACGGGGATGTCTCCTGTTCTATTAGGTGATAATGAGACAGGGCTCTATGATGACTTGCCTTATTTTCTTGATGATTTGAGGCCGCAGGGTTTTTTAGGGCGTCAGATTGCAGAAGAGATGTCAGAACAATCAGATGAGTTCCCGCCAGATCCGCGTCGTTGGAATGCAAATCATGTTGGTCGTTATTTGGTCTCTAACGGTGATGACCTTCCAGGGAATTTCAAATTTGGTCAGCAAGCCCTTCTGCGAGTCAGGCGTCAACCGGAGAGCGTATCGATACAAGACTATCCAGCTTTAGCAGATGATGTAATGAATGGTGTTATTCCAGGTTCTTCTGCAGGAGGGGAGCGACCTAAATTTACAGCATACTGTGGAGATATTTCTGCGCATGTAATTGTTAAGTTTTCTCCTTCAGGAAGCGACCCGATTGCTAGGCGCTGGAGAGATGTCTTGGTCACCGAATATCATGCCGCGGAAGCGCTTCATAGTCTTGAATTTCCAGCAGCAGAGACAAGACTGCATGAAGTGGGCGGTAGATTATTTTTAGAGTCCCAGAGATTCGATAGGACCGGTGAATATGGACGTATGTCAACAATTTCACTTCAGGCTGTAGATGCTGAATTTGTAGGCTTGGGGAGCAGCTGGCCTCGGGTTATGGATGCATTGCATGAAAGAGGGTTGGTAAGTGGGGAGCATGTCTTTGATGCACTATTTTTGTGGTGCTTTGGCCGCTTGATTAATAACACAGATATGCATCTCGGAAATTTAAGCTTACGCATTGATGGTCAAGTATTTAGGTTGTTACCTGTATACGATATGTGTTCGATGGGTTTTGCTCCGAAGAGTGGAGAGGTGAATCCTTACGCTTTCAATCCACCAGACATTTCCAGTTCAATTTTGCCCAGTAATTCTTTTAAGGCGGTAAAAGAGTTGGCGTATCAATTTTGGGAGGATATAAGAAAGGATGAAAGAATATCTGATGAATTTAGAGAGTTTTTAAATAGAGGAAATCCACTTGATTCCTAAATCTATCCTGCTCCGCGCAGGGTAAAACTATATTTGTGGCGGTATCATGTGCAAGGTATCTGTGATTTCAGCTATTAGCCATAATACACAGCTATATTGATTGCGTATTTGCAATACCAGCCTACAGGTGCAGGATACTTACACTACGAAACTCTAAGTGGATTCCGCACCCGTCAGGCCTGCGGTTTTTTATGCCTGCCATTTTTCCAGGCTATCAATTCCGATCGTAAAACACCCATCACGCCTGAGGATATCGAGAATCTTAAAGAAACTATCAAAATGACCAGCAGTAAAATTGATGGCCGTACGGCAGGCATTGATACTATAGGTCGAGTTCTTAGTGAGAATACCGAAACCATCCAGGCTGATGACTTAGTTAATGTGGGATGGTTACTGAGAGTTGGAGCAAGTACGATTGACGGGTTAAGGTACACCGAGTCACAAGCCAATTCCATAATGACCTGCCGACGAGTGGAAACTGGGGAGGAGTCATCATAAACGATCAGTTTGAATGGATTTCCTACTAGATCCACACGAGATCGGGTGTTCTGGGGGATGTAGAACAAAAAAATCTATACAAATTAAAGGGATGGTTTTGGAGCGGTTGGGGGGGTGATGTAGTGACTTCACCCCCGATAGATGTATTAAATAGATGTCATCTGTAGTGAGTTTTTGTGGGTGTCCGGCTTGGTCCGGCGATTCCTTGCGAAGTGCTCCTTGCTTTGGCCCACGAGCGGGGCTCTAAGAGTTACAGAATTTACCGCATGACCCACTAGACAAGTTGTACACTTATTGGTTGAATTCAGGTTATTAAAATTGTTTGTACTAAGAATAATACTATCAGCTAATTCAACACAACTGTGTTGATGATATTTTCACCGCGTGGGAACGATCTATTGGCTAGTCGATATTCAATTAAAACCACTCGAGGTATAGAAGTAGTTAAGCGTGTTAATTTTCTACATGAACAGCACGGTGTAAAGATATCGAGTATATTTTTATCGAATAGCAGTTCTGAGTATCAATTGTACAAAAGGCTAAAGCGTGGAGAGCAACTTACCCATACAAGTTTGCTGTGTTTAGAAAGATGTTTAGACAAGACTTTTGTATCTTTAGCTGAAGACAAAAAAATATGGACACAAGAAGAAATTCTAGCCACAAATATCTCAAGCCTCATATCATATCTCGAATATAAAATAGGACCATCATCGAGTAAACATATCAGAGATAATCTTGATCTATCTCATTATGCTATTTTTGACACTAGCAGCCAAAACTTAGTCCCTCTAACTTATGAGAACCTGGTATTCGATACGAATGTTTGGATACCGAATAGGTTGTCTTTAACTGTGTTCAAAGAAGCTCTGAATTTGCTTGGTGATGAAGTTGAGATTGAAAGAGCGGGTAAGTTTTCAGTCTTGAATACAGATCTTAGGTATAAAGCTGCATGGGCCATTCTAATGATGTCACCAGCTAAAGTTATCGAGCGTGTTACAAAAGAGAATGAGTCATATAACAGAACTAAAGTCGTAACTATTGAAAGCCTTAGTGCGAACAGCGCTGTCATAAAAGCTGAATATAAACCAAATTTAACGCATCTGGATTCAGGGGAATATGTGATTCCTTCAATATGCGCCTGGAACAAAGGGCTTTATCATGGATATATGTCTTTAGGAGGTGCCAAAAATATCTGCATAAAAGAGTTGGCTTGTGTCACGCGTGGTGATGAATGTTGTGTATTTCAAGCAAATTGGACGGAAACATTAAGTATTTTCAAAAGGATACGTGCAGCTATTAGGCTGTTCCAAAATTGAGAAAAATTGTCCTTGATTGTCCTCAGCATAAAGAAATATTCTGAAAACAGTACAAAAATATTAGTTTTGTACTGCTAAATGCTCTCGAAACTTAGTAGATATCAACACTCTTCGAGATCGAATGTTGCGCACGCAAGGAATAATAATGAATCATCAGCAGTACTATTATGCAGTTACCTTACTCTTTTCAATCCTGATGCTTTTGCTTACTTCGTGTGGGGGAGGTGATGGTGGTACGTCTGATACTGAAGATTTTACTAGAATCAATGCAAGCGTAAGCTATGATGAATCAACAGATACCTACCATCTGGAATGGGGTAAACCAACATTTTCTGATGATTGTTATACGACAGGAAGATTTGCAGGACAAAATAACGCTGAACTTTATTTAATCAGTCATCCTAATACCACGCAACGGGTAGGAGTATGGTCCGGTTTGGCGCACTCTACTGTTCAGAATTATGCTGATTTTTCAAGGTCTGACGCGCATGGCACCATATTAGAATTTATGGATGTTGAAGACCAACGTTTTATTTTTTGGTACAGGGGTTGTTACAGTGATGAGATATACGAATCTACGGCGTTTGATGTAGGCATAATTCCTTTGCCTTCAGAAGACACCTCTCCGGATAACCTTGTGCCACCCTCAAATATTTCTATATCAAGTAGTGATCAAAGTATAACGATAAATTGGGACTCAGTAAGTGGTGCAAATTCGTATAATGTATATATCGCTAGGGAAAGTGGAATTAGTCCGGATAACTATGGTTCATTGTTAGGTGGGGTTTTATATCAAAACACCTCACCACCGTTTACTGTAAACGAGCTAAGTAACGATACTACTTATTACTTAGTAGTAACATCAACCAGTAGTGGATCAGAAAGTAACCCAAGTAATGAATTTAGTGCAACCCCTATAAATCAAGATGCACAAGGTGGCTTAATAGCCTATTATGCGTTTGATCGTGATGCAGCAGATACCAGTGGAAACAACAATCATGGCATTGCCCACAATGGTGTTACCTATTCAGCTGGTGTAACAGGGAATGCTGCCATGCTTGATGGGATTAATCACTACATAGAGCTGCCTAGATCCGACGACCTTTTCGCCTCAGATCATCCTGCAGAAATTTCTTTGTCATTTTGGCTGCAATTTGGTGATCTTTACTCAACCGCAAGCGTTATCAATGAATATGACGCCAGTTTTTACGATGATTATTTTCCATTCGTGATTGCTAGATCGCAAAATAATGAACTGACAGCAGTTACGAGATATCGGTCAGGCGGTCATGTGGACCATAGTATAACAATAGATGATGGGAGCTTATTTAGAGTAGGTGAATGGCATCATATTGGCTACGTTTTCAGTCAATCGACAGGCCAGATCAAAGGGTATGTGGATGGTGTATTGATTGATCAAACCGCTATAAGCCAAACTTCTGATTATACGGATAATGATCCCATCTATATCGGCGTAACTCGCTTTCAAGGTGTCATGCAGGGTTATCTAAACGGTAAAATTGATGAGTTACGCATCTACAATCGACCATTATCCGACAGCGAAATTGCTTCATTAGCTAATAACCTGTTACCTTCACCGGATCTCCCTGAAGAGCAGCCTGCGACAACAGTTGATATTTCTGAGGTGTGGGTAGTTAATGGTAGGTATTCCAATTGCACAAATAGCGCTCAAGCTACTATGTCTTACAACATACAATTTGGATCTGTAATGTCTATGGTTCTTTCTGGTGATACTTGGCATCACGATTGTACAATTACACAACTTTCAGAGCCGATTACGATAGATCTGTCTGGTTTAAATATATCGAATCCTGTCACTGCTTCAGATTACCAACAGATCCAACAGACATTCTCTGATGTAGTATCAGGTGATGTGGGATCACATACAACTAACATTACTTCATTTACAGAGACAAGTATTAGTGTGCAGTTCTTGGATGCAAGAGATTCAAGTACTGAGATTGTTAATTATTCGAGGCAGTGATACTTGCTTTGAAAAATAACAAATAGTAACCGAAATAGTAACCGGAGTAACCGAGGGCGAGTAACCGCGAGTAACCGATACACCCATTCTTAATTATTTTGAATCTGGGATGGGTGTCCTGTGTATTTCTCTATGAGATTGAGAAGCCGACTGAGTTTGTCCGGTAGCGATATCTAATCAGTCGCTCGGTACAATCTCAAAATGGTTGCAAATAAGGTCTAGTGTCTGCTTCACTCTTAATAGAACTACCCAAGCAGAAAGATATGTGACGAACTTGATCAGTAGATAAACCGGACCAGGGTAGGGTGCCGTCACGGGTAGTGCCAATTAATCTATAACAGATATATTTGTGGCAGGCTGATGATCAAACAACAAGCGATATTCTGATCTATTATTTTGGTCTCTCTTCAAGGGTTTTTCTTAGCTGGCTCAGTGCTTCCTCTCTCTGCTCAGGAGTTAGTCGCTGTATGTTCTGCAGTTTCCAACGCACAGCAGGCAGGTTCTGTGCGTGGGTGTGTTTCAGTAGATCCCAATTTGGCACTCCACTCTTGAGTGACAGCAGAAAGTGCTTGTGATCATCAGTCAGTTGATTCCTTATTATCTCTAACATCGTGATACGGACTTCCTCTAACTGCTTGACCGTTACAGTCTGTAGAGACATGCCTTGGAATTGTTGCTCAAATACCGGTTGCAGTAGCTGCAGTCTCGGTGCGAGTAGTTCAGCGATAGGGCGATTGCTACTTACCAAGTAGACAATGAACAACTCCATCAAGTCTGGGGTTATGCCCTCATTTTCAAGCAGTATCATCACGTCGAACAGGTCACGAGGATGTTGTCTGTCAAGAGCGGCTACCAGTTTGCCTGCATACAGTTCTTCCAGCGACAATACATGGGTTTCAATGTAACCAAACTGATCGGCTACCGAATCCATGGCTGGGATCTCCCTGGCATCAAGCACGCTACCCCGGAGAACTGGAGAAACCTCGACTTTGATCGAGATACTGCTTGCGGATATCAGGAGGCGTTGAATACGATTGCCTTCTCCCGGTGCCGCATCAACAGATACATCTGGAAATACACGCTGGATGTTGTCTGCAATACCATTGAGTCCATCTTCGATCGCTGTCAGTGCGGAATCCCGGTTGTCCAACGGAAGATAAGTTAGGTCGATGTCCACAGATAGACGAGGAAGATCACGTACGAACAGATTGATTGCTGTGCCGCCCTTTAGGGCAAAGCGAGGTTCGCGTGCCACCAGCGGTAGTACACGCACAACAAGCTCTACCTGACGGTAATAGGGGTTACTCCGATTTAGCATGGAAGGTGTTTGGCACCGTTATTTGATAGTGCTTGTCTAGTTTGCCGCCACGCGTGACCAATCGTTTGCCGCGCCCCAGATCTATGGCGTCTATGTCAACGCGCTTTGTCCAGGGGTATGCATAGTGGTTAGCGAGAAAAAGAAACAGTCGTTTCGCCTTATTGTGAACACAAGACTGCAGCAAGGCATTTACTACAGCTGGTCGCGCTGTGGTCAGCCCTTCGAATAGCTCTGCAGCAAATGAAAATGAGGCCGGTGTTTCATCCACTTCACTCAACATTTCAAGGATCGCCCGCTCTGGTGCGGATACTTGTATTGTCCAGTCGCGCACTTTAGTGGGCAGCATTACCCAACCCTGTTCAGGGTCCTGGGTAAAGAGACACCGGCGACGGAAAGAAAACTGTGCATTGATAGAAACCTGTTCGACCCAGGATGGTGGCCGGTCTTTCCCCCAGAGATGGATATTGGTATCACCGCTGAGTGGTAGGTAATGGGCAAGACCTTGGCGATTGAGAGCGGTGACTCCACCGATATGGAGCTTTAACTGGGCCAGTTTTTGTAGCCCGAGCACCACCCCCTCCCAGGTAACCGGTTCACCGGGTCGAGCGTATACGCGGCTGCCGAGTGTGTTGAGCCATCCACTTTGCGCATATTTGCTAACCAACTGAGGGGTGTAGCCATTTGCAGATAGCCAAGTGCTGGGGACAGCCACTCCCTCAGGAATCA
>JAKSBX010000100.1 GCA_022360905.1 Chromatiales bacterium | reverse complement strand
GATTCTGTCCAGGTGTGCGGTGGTTTGGGCGATGACCGAGGCAAAAGGCTGTCCCGGTTCGCGCCTTACCTCAATCACTTCCGCCACCGGATAACCCGGTGGAAAACCGCCGCCTAGGCCGGAGGTGATCAGCAGATCCCCTACCTGGATGTCGGCGTTGTTCGGCAGGTGAGGCAGCTCCAAACGATTGATCAGGCCGGTGCCCAGTGCGATGGTACGCAGGCCGTTACGGTTGACCTGGATGGGCAGTGCATGGGCGGCATCGGTGATCAGCAGCACGCTGGCATTGAAGGGCGTAATATGGGTAACTTGGCCGACTACCGCATTGGCATCGAGTACCGGCTGGCCCTCGAAAAGACCGGAGTTTTTACCCTTATTGATCAAAACCTGTTGGCGAAACGGGTCCTGCTCGACCGCGATGATTTCAGCGATTAATACCCGGTCTCCCACCTTGAACGATGAGTCGAGCAAGCCTCGCAGGCGCATGTTTTCCGCTTCCAGGGCCTCGAATTTCTGTAGTCTGGCGCGTAACTGGAGGTTTTCCTGGTGCAGCCTTTCCCGCTCCTCTTCCAGCTCGTTGCGACTGATCAGGGCGTCACTGGCGGATTCGCTCAGCAGCAGCGGCAGGCTGGCCAGATACTGGACAGGGTAGAGCAGCACGGAAAGTGCCGATCGTAGCGATTCCAGATGGTTATAGCGATGGTCCAGCACCATCAATGAGACGGACATGAGGGCGGCCACCACCAGCCTTGTGGTAATCGAAGCACCCTGTGTGAAGATCAGTTTAATGGTTGAATGACTCCGTAAAGTGTCTACTGCAATCGCTCAGGCGTACAGCATGGCTGCAGGCCCGGGCAGCTATTAGTCCACCATGAAGAACTCACCACCCCGTTCGTCGATCAGTTCCAAAGCCCGTCCGCCGCCGCGGGCGACACAGGTCAGAGGGTCTTCCGCTACAATCACCGGCAGGCCGGTCTCCTCCTGCAGCAGACGGTCGATATCCTTGAGCAGGGCGCCGCCGCCAGTCAGTACGATACCCCGTTCGGCAACGTCGGCGCCGAGTTCGGGTGGTGTCTGCTCCAGTGCGGTCTTCACCGCCCCGACAATACCGGACAGGGGCTCCTGCAGAGCCTCGAGAATTTCATTGCTGTTGAGGGTGAAACTGCGCGGAATGCCTTCAGCAAGATTGCGTCCTTTGACATCGATCTCTTTCACTTCGTTACCGGGGTAAGCGGAACCGATTTCGTGTTTTACCCGCTCTGCCGTGGCTTCACCGATCAGGGTGCCATAGTTGCGACGAACGTAGTTGACGATGGCGTCGTCAAA
Source organism: Chromatiales bacterium (assembly GCA_022360905.1). Lineage (GTDB taxonomy): Bacteria > Pseudomonadota > Gammaproteobacteria > Chromatiales > Chromatiaceae > Thiodiazotropha. The sequence goes on along the minus strand of JAKSBX010000100.1, from coordinate 10,733 downwards.
CCGGTCGCCGCCGACTCTGACCGAGTTGGCGTAAACGATACCGTTCAATGAGATGATCGCCACTTCGGACGTGCCGCCGCCGATGTCCAGGACCATCGATCCACGCGCCTCGTCAACCGGTAAGCCAGCGCCAATCGCCGCCGACATGGGCTCTTCGATCAGGTAGACTTCGCGGGCGCCTGCGCCAGCGGCCGACTCTTTGATGGCACGTCTTTCAACCTGGGTGGAGCCGCAGGGTACACACACCAGGACCCGGGGGCTGGGGCGGATGATACGGGATTCATGTACCTTGTGAATGAAGTACTGAAGCATCTTCTCGGTAACCGTGAAGTCGGCGATCACGCCCTCTTTCATCGGCCGGATGGCAGTAATATTCGTCGGGGTTCTGCCAAGCATCTTCTTGGCGTCTTCGCCCACGGCCACCACTGATTTCGCACCGCCCGGTCCTCTGTCCTGGCGAATCGCAACAACTGAGGGTTCGTTGAGTACGATGCCCTGACCCCGGGCATAGATTAAGGTGTTGGCTGTACCCAGGTCGATGGAAAGGTCATTGGAAAATATGCCACGGATGCGTCTGAACAGCATGGATCTCTTTATCTTCTCGTGTCAGTGGTTGATATGGGGGTTTTTCCTGGGCTCGATAAGGCAGCAGGAATCGCGCTGCACCTGACTCGAGGATCCTGGATAAACCAAAAGACGGCTAATCTATCAATGGTACAGGAGTTGAGCAAGAATGGGGATGGTGAATCCAGCAGAATTCACCTTTTTTAAGTCACAAACGGAGTATTCCGGAATTCCAGTCGGGATACTCCCTGCCCAGGAGTGTGAGATCCTTACCTGGGCAGGGATTGCCTGGAATCAATCCTCTTCGATCTTGCTGGCGACCAGCACACCGTTGCTGTAGTCACCCTCGACCTCTGTCTTCTGCTCTGAGAACTCATACTCCAGATTTGAAGTGTCGATCAGAATTCCGAATATGCGAATGGTGTTGTCATCGACGAGTTCAGGTATACCCTCAACTTCAGCGGTATGGTTTTCGGGTACCTGTTCCCGTTCTAACTTGGTGGCGATTAACTGGCCGTTGTCACTGAACAACTTGGCTTCAAGGTAGTCAGTGGATTCGAGTTGTGCCAGGGTGAAACTGTCCTCACCCTCCAGGTCGCTCTTCATGATGGTGGAGCTGGTGACCTGAATCGTCTGGCCCAGCAGGGTGATGGTCCCGGCGGCGCTATCCACGTTGCCGGCCCCGAGGATTCCGGCGATTTCGCCCTTTTCCGACTCCTCTGCCTTAAGCTCGATCTCTTCAGCGATCAGGACGGTGCCATCCATCACACCTTCAACCTCGGCGATTCGGCCAACCGTCAGTTGGCTGGTCTGGCCACTGAATGGGGTATTCGAGGCATCGACGATCTGGCCGTTCAACGCAAATTGGTCCTGACTGTCCAGGGCGGTGGTAATGCGCCCTTCCATTTCGACTTCATCTCCGTCTTCGGCAATCTGATTGGTGCCATCGCCTTCGATTTCAATGGAATCGGCCTCAAACACGCCGCCGACAAAGCTATCGCCTTCGACTTCGACAAAGGTGCCTTCGCTTGGGATGGTGAGTGTGCCCGCTTCGATGGTCAGATTGCCGATCTGGAACCGACTGCCGGAGACATTCATCACCACGCCGGATACTTCCAGGCTATCCCCCGACCAACCCAGGGATTCCACTTCGATGCGGGTTGCCAGAATATCCCCGTTACCATCGGTGAAGCCACTTACCTCGACGACGCTGTTAACCGGAAGATCCGCCAGAGTGGTGGCATCGAAGGGGTTTTCGTAAACCGTATCGGCATCGACCACGATGGTCTGGTTCATGATGATGAGTCTGTTGTTGGCAGCGATGTCGTTGCTGTCGACAACCCCCTCTAACAGACTGTCATACTCAACGCTTTCCGCTTCACCGGTTGCGCTGGCCTGATCACTGCTGCCGTTGATGACCACCACCATACCGATGGCCAGGTCGTCCTGGGTGCCTTCAAGGTTGTTTACGGTGAAGCTGGCATTGTCAGTCTCATATTCGATGCCATTGACGAAGATGGAACCAAATCCGGTTACTCTGCCCTGGGTTACCCCGGTACCGCCGATGCCGCCGTCGGCGACCTGGGAGCCACCGCCACCACCGCCGCAGCTGTAAAGTGCGGTAACGAAAACGGCGCAGACAATGGGCGAGATTAACCTGTTCAAGCTAGTCATTTCGTTGTACATCCTTTTCGAAATAGTAGATGCCTATGCCGGCCTGTTTTCGCCCGGTCCCTTCGCTCTCTGAAGTGACATCCCGATCGTGTTGGGAGAGATATTTATCGCACTCCAAAAGCAGCGCTTGTGACTTTTCAGCGCTCAAATTGCGAAACTCCGGCAGGGCCTCGGCTGGTAGATTGTCATAGGAAACTTTACGTTGGAAAAAAGGTGACTGGGCGCCAGTCTGTAGATTGTGGTCGATGGTGCCAATCAGCAACTCCACATCGGTACCCAATATATGCAGCTTGCCGGTCTCCCCGGTACGGGGAATATAACCGTCACTGAGCAGTGTGATCTTGCCGGATTCATTCTTTGCGATGGTACCCACCCTCAGCAGTTCGTCATAGATTGCCCGGGGAGGCACATCGCCACTGTGTTCTCGCACCAGGTCGCTGAAGCTGTTTTTACCCTTGTCGAATTCCAGTGCGGCAGGTTCCCCTTTCTTGTTGGTGAAGCGCTTGTCTCTGAGCCAGCCTGAGATGACTCGGGCGGCCCGGTTGTACTGATGGGCGATGGCGCTGTCGTCCGGGGTATCGATTTTCTGCAGTCGGCTGACCTCTTTGCGGGTCAGGCCGGTGATCACGGAGACGCGGGAGACGGTCTGCTTACGGCCGGGAATGCCGAACTCTTTCGAGGCAACATCCATGAAGGTCCACTTGCTCAGGTCGGCAAAATCACCATAGGTGAAGCCATTACGTAACATCAGCCTGACGAGCGGCCGCAGCAACTTCAGGATAGAGGCGGTAAGTACTTTACGATTTTCATCCATTTTGACGTCTCACTAACCCGATTTACGATCTATATCAGGCTTCACTCTAATCCCAAATAGCTCGAAAAGTCTTTGATATTTATCGATTCTGGTCATTTTTCCCCAAACATCAACAGATAGGTGGTGGGTGATTTTAACCCCTTGATCATCCACTTGTTGGGAATAATATCCCAACTGACCCTCTTAGTGAATTATAGATGGTAATTCAAACAGGTGAAACGGAATTACAATCACAAAATTAGCAAGATTCTGCTCCGGACAGGGTGAACTGGCTGATTCAAATCGTCATTTCGCGCCGCTTTGAGCATGAAGACAACCTGTTCGCCATGTAACCGCTCTCCAGAGTGTGGTAGATTCCCCTGTTTTTCTAACCAGGAATCAGCCGGATGTCACTAGATCGTTCCGATGTTGAAAAGATTGCTCATCTGGCGCGTTTGGCGCTGGATGAAAACCAGGTAGAAGGCTACGCGGCGGAGTTGAGCAATATCCTTGCTCTGGTCGAACAGCTTGAAGCGGCGGATACCGATACGATCGAGCCGATGGCTCACCCCCTGCATATGGCCCAGCGGTTGCGGGAGGATCAGGTTACCGAGCCGGATTGTCGCGCGCAGAATCAGGCCGTTGCCCCGCTGGTTGAAAACGTTCTCTATCTGGTCCCCAAGGTGATCGAGTAGTGGTGTTGATAGGCCGCAGCACGAATGACGCTTAAACTTAAGAGAATAAAACCGCTAATGAACGCCAACCACCGCAAAAGGCCGCAAATTCTTTTTGCGTTGATTCGCGGTGATTGGCGTGCATTGGCGGTTAATCCCATAACAACGGTCTGCTGCATCACAAATAGTGCGCTGCAAGTATATGGTAAGTAAGCACTATCCACAGTCAATGAAGTCGAACCATGCATAAAAAAACTATTGTTGAGCTGGCTGCCGGGTTGAAGGCCGGTGAGTTCTCCAGTGTTGAACTGACAAGCCATTTTCTCGATCGTATCGAGCGTCTGGATGGGAACATCAATGCCTTGATTACCACCACAGCGGAACAGGCCCTGGCTGAAGCCGCTGCGGCCGATGAGAAGCTGAAAGCCGGTGATGCCGGCCCATTGACCGGCATTCCCATTGTACAGAAGGACATCTTCTGTACTCAGGGTGTGAAGACCAGTTGTGGTTCAAAAATGTTGGATAATTTTGTCTCGCCCTACGATGCCACCGTGGTGGCAAAACTGAAACAGGCCGGTGTGGTCTCACTGGGTAAGGCGAATATGGATGAGTTCGCTATGGGTTCCTCCAACGAAACCAGTTTCTATGGGAATGTGCATAATCCCTGGGATAACGAGCGGGTGCCGGGCGGCTCTTCAGGTGGTTCGGCTGCAGCTGTTGCGGCACGCATGGCGGCGGCGGCAACCGGTACCGATACCGGTGGCTCGATTCGACAGCCTGCGGCGCTGTGCGGTATCACCGGACTGAAGCCGACCTATGGCCGTATCTCCCGGTTTGGCATGATCGCCTTCGCCTCGAGTCTCGATCAGGCCGGTCCGATGACTGCCAGTGCTGAGGATGCCGCATTGATGCTGCAGGCGATGGCCGGATTCGATCCACGGGACTCCACCAGTGCCGACCATCCGGTACCCGACTATTCGGCCAGCCTCAACGACTCCCTGGCCGGACTGAAAATCGGCCTGCCGAAAGAGTATTTCGGTGAGGGCCTGGATGGGGATGTCAGAGCTTCTATTGACGCGGCTCTGGAGGTCTACAAAGGGCTGGGGGCCGAGCTGGTCGAGATCAGCCTGCCCAACAGTGCGATGGCGGTGCCCACCTATTATGTGGTTGCGCCGGCCGAGTGTTCATCCAATCTGTCCCGCTTCGATGGTGCCCGCTTCGGCTACCGGTGTGAGAATCCCAAGGATCTTGAGGATCTCTATAAACGCTCACGGGGTGAGGGTTTCGGCGCTGAGGTGAAGCGACGCATCATGATCGGTACCTATGCCCTTTCAGCGGGCTACTATGATGCTTACTATCTGAAAGCGCAGAAGACCCGGCATCTGATCTCGGACGATTTCAAGCAGGCATTTGAGCAGGTCGATGTGATCATGGGTCCAGCCACCCCGGCACCGGCTTTCAAACTGGGTGAGAAGACCGATGATCCGGTCACCATGTATCTGAATGACATCTACACCATCGCGGCCAATCTGGCCGGCCTGCCGGGGCTCTCGATGCCGGTGCAGCCGGTGAACGGACTGCCGGTGGGGTTACAGCTCATCGGCAACTATTTTGCCGAGGCCAGATTGCTGAATGTGGCCCATAAGTTTCAGCAGGAGACAGGTTGGCATCGTCTCATTCCCGAGGGATTGGATTAAACGGGTCTGGCCGTAACAGGGCGGATTCGATCAAAACAGTAAACAGATCAGCGCAACATACGAGTTATAGATATGCAGTGGGAAACCGTTATCGGCCTGGAAATACATACCCAACTTGCTTCGAAATCGAAGATTTTCTCCGGCGCCTCCATCGCCTATGGCGCAGAACCGAACAGCCAGGCCTGTATCGTGGATCTGGGTTTCCCCGGTGTGCTGCCGGTACTCAACGAAGCGGCTGTGGATATGGCGCTGATGTTCGGTCTGGCGGTGGATGCAGAGATCGGCTCCCGCTCTGTCTTCGCCAGGAAAAACTACTTCTACCCCGATCTGCCGAAGGGCTATCAGATCAGTCAGTTCGAGCTGCCGATCGTCGGCCGGGGGTCCTTGACCATCGATCTGGAGGATGGTCAGCAGAAACAGATCGGTATCACCCGGGCGCATCTGGAAGAGGATGCGGGCAAATCCCTGCACGAGGATTTTCACGGTATGAGCGGGATCGATCTGAACCGGGCCGGTACACCGCTGCTGGAGATCGTCTCCGAGCCGGATATGCGATCGATCAAAGAGGCTGTGGCCTACGCCCGCAAGATTCACCAGTTGGTGGTCTACCTGGGGATCTGTGACGGTAACATGCAGGAGGGCTCTTTCCGGGTCGACGCCAATCTCTCCATGCGGCCCAAAGGCCAGCAGGAGTTCGGGACCCGAACCGAGCTGAAGAACATCAACTCCTTCCGCTTTCTGGAACGGGCGATGAACTACGAACGGGAGCGCCAGATCGACCTGCTTGAGAGTGGCAAAAAGGTTGTTCAAGAGACCCGACTCTATGATGCGGATCGTGATGAGACCCGTTCCATGCGCAGCAAGGAGGAGGCCAACGACTACCGCTATTTCCCCGATCCGGATCTGCTGCCGGTAGAGATCACCGAGCAGCGTCTGGCGCAGGCCAGGGAACGGATGCCGGAACTGCCGGATCAGAAAAAAGCCCGCTTCGTAACGGACTATCAGCTCTCTGAGACCGATGCGACACTGCTTACCCAGAGTCGCCAGCAGGCCGACTACTATGAACAGGTTGTCGCCAGCGACGCCGACCCCAAAATGGCCGCCAACTGGGTTACGGTGGAACTGGCCGGTGCACTCAACAAGGCCGGCCTGGAGTTGGCCGATTCACCGGTCAGTGCGGAACAGCTGGGTGGTTTGCTGAAGCGTATCGCCGATAACACCATTTCAGGCAAACTGGCGAAACAGGTGTTCGAAGGGATCTGGCAGGGTGAGGGCGATGCGGATGCGGTGATCGAGGCGAAAGGACTCAAGCAGATTACCGATAGTGGTCAAATCGAGTCGATCATCGATGAGATCATCGCCGCCAATCCAAAGCAGGTGGAACAGTTCCAGGCCGGTAAGGGTAAGTTATTGGGATTTTTCGTTGGTCAGGTGATGAAGCAGACCCAGGGTAAGGCCAATCCAGGCCAGGTAAACCAAATCCTGCTGAAAAAACTGAAAGGTTGATGGGCAGACAGGGGGTATTACTGAAAAACTCTGTTTACCATCCAGCCAGGTTTCACAGACGTGATCCAAGGAGGTTCGATGCGGATTTGGCCTAGCATGAAGCGCAGCGGATGGTTGTTGTCTTTTGTACTCTTCCCGCTGGTTGCCGAGGCCGGCATCTGGCGGGATCTGGCGCCAGCCGATTATGCCGCCCGGGCTGTAGCTGAAACCCCACGCTACTATCGTGCCCTTGAGGCGGATATGGCCACCCTGCGAGCTCATCTCTCCCAGGCGCCTGCGGAAACCGGCCTGTCCATTCAAAACGGTCATCAAATCGACCTGCCCATGCCGGATGGCGAGATGGTGCGCTGTTGGATAGAACAGTCGCCGGTGATGGCCCCAAGCCTGGCGGAGCGCTATCCGGAGATTGCCACCTATCGTGTCAGGGGAGTGGATAACCCGGAGCTGACCGGGCGCCTTGATCTGACCCCCAGAGGCTTTCATGCCATGCTTACCACTTCGTCCGGAACCATCTATATCGATCCGGGTCTGGATGGCCACTATCGAAGCTTCTATAAAGCGGATTACGCAAAATCTGTCGGTATGGTTGAGTCCCCTCATATCTGTCAGCTCGATCATCATATCAGCGGTGAAGCATTGGATCCTCGGATTGTCAGGGCCGGCAAGCAGACCCACAGCAGCGATCAGCGGCGCATCTACCGGCTTGCCGTAGCGGCTACCGGGGAGTACTCCGCCTATTTCGGTGGCAATGTTACGCTTACCCTGGCCCAGATCGTGACGGCGATCAACCGGGTCAATCAGATCTACGGCCGTGATCTGGCGATCCAGTTTCAGCTGGTGGGCAACAACGATCGGATCATCTACACCGATGCCGATTCGGATCCCTATACCCATACGCCCAGTGGGATCCCCACCATGCTGACTGAGAATCAAGAGAATCTCGACTTCACCCTGGGTGCCGACAATTACGATATCGGCCATCTGTTCGGTATTCTGGGCGGCGGTCTGGCCAGTGTGGGTTCGGTCTGCCAGAGTTTCAAAGCCCAGGCCTATACCGGTACCTCCGAGCCTGACAACGATGTTTTCTACATCGATTTCGTCGCCCACGAACTGGGCCATCAATTGAATGCCAATCACACATTCAACGGAACAACCGCCAACTGTGGTGGCGTCAACCGGGTCGGCTTTGCGGCGGTTGAGCCGGGCAGCGGCTCGACCATTATGAGCTACGCCGGAATTTGCGGGGATGAAAATCTCCAATCCAATTCGGATGCCACTTTCCATGCCCTCAGCATCGAAGAGATGGGGGGTTACATCAATCAGGGGAGTGGCAGGCTGTGTGGTACGCTGGTTTCAACCGGCAACCGGGCACCGATGGTCGATGCGGGTGCCGTTGGCGAAGATGGCGTCTATACCATCCCTGCCGGAACCCCCTTTCGGCTCACGGGACAGGCCGAGGATCCGGATGAAGACAGCGTCTCCTATCAGTGGGATGAGATGGATGTGGGCGGTGAGGGTGGCGCTACGGACGCGGATACTATCGGCACGGACATCGATCAGCAGAACAATCCGCTGTTTCGCTCCTTTCTACCGACCACGACCCCGGATCGCTACTTGCCTCGACTCAGTACCCTGTTGGCCGGTAGTGAGGATATCGGTGAAACACTGCCAACCACTAGTCGTCAGCTCAATTTCCGACTCACCGTGCGGGATGGTGAGTCCGGTGTGGCCAGTGATGACCTGGTCATCGATGTGGACGACAGCTCCGGCAGCTTCCAGGTCACCGGTGGCTCACTCAACAGTGGCGGTCGATTCAACAGTGGTTCCAGTCAGTCGATCAACTGGTCGACTGGCGGCACTGAGCAAAGTTGTCCGGAAGTGCTGATTACGCTGGTCAGTCTTGACGAAAACGATCCGCCGATAAATTTTTGTGAATATCATGATCCCGGCATGGCGACGCTCAATCTGGGGCGCTATCCCAACAGTGGTGCTGCGTTGGTCGAGCTACCCGATGTCACTCTGCAACAGGGTCGAATCATGCTGGCCTGTGCCGACGGTCTGTTTTTCAATCTGTCTGGGCAGAACTTCTCGATTCAAGGCGGTTCACAGACGGTTGCCGGTGACTGCAAGCCTTTGGATGGGACAACGTTACAGCATGGCACGCTGTTTACCGATGCGGGTGGGGCGACAAAATTCGACAGTCCCGGTGGTGGTGGTCTGCTGTGGCTGCTGAACCTGATGCTAGGGCTGTTCAGCCTGTTTGCCATTGGTGCTCGATTTCGCCGCGCTTGAGGTCAGGGCTGGTTGGTTTTTTCGGCAGGGATGGATCAGCTTGTGCGGTATCGACAGGGTTTGCTGAACAGACTGAACAGGGTAATCAACATCTGCGTGGCCTGTCGGAAGAGGTGTAGATTGGCCCGATAGTGCGCTTGGGCGGTGATGAATTTTCTACGGCGGCCATCCCGCAACTTGATATAGCAATCCCGCTCGTCACGGGGCATGGTATCCAGCGCCTCCTGGCTTTTGTTGGAGAAATTGATATTCTCTTTCATGGTGTTGAGGTTATCCATGGCGGCCTGCAGAAATTGAATCTGTATGGCAGCGATCGAGCCGGAGATCATCGCCAGCCAGTTGATGGTTTTCTTGCTGGCCTCCTGGGTTGTGCCACTCTTCATTATATTGAATACCATCTTCTCGTAGATGAAGTTGAGTGTGCGTTGCCACGACCAACTGGTCTTTAGTGTATCGATCTTTAGCAGATTGGGCAGTTGTTGGTGATCTACAGCAGTAGTCTCCTTGAAACTCGAGGTAGCCTGTTGGTCTCCCAGGGGTAGAAAATCCTTGCACAGGGAATCCGTTTTACGGCGGCAATCCAGCGTTGCAGCGATGGTCGATATTGAACAGCTGTCTTTCGTCGTGTCGCGCAACTGATCCTGTAAAAAACCGGGCAAGCAGGCATCACAGAGTTGCTGATTCAAGCTCTCAAACGCGCGATCCGTGAAACTATTAATGAAACCGGCTGCCATATCTTCAGCACCATAATCATCTGCAATGTTTTTCAACCGGCTGCTGATTCGCTGCATGTTCTTGTCATTGCGCAATGAACTCTGCTGTCGGTTGATCAGTCTGCGTTGCGCCGGATGGTGGTGGAGATGTCTGATTGGATATAACAACATGGACATTAAAAACTGTCTATTGGTTAACGCTTAATAATGTTCAATTTAGTTGATCCAATAAATTCATGAAACTAGGGATTCCCCTAGCTTTAGTGAGCGAAGTTTAATTCCTGGTTTGAACCGACAAATCGGTAATCTGTCTTTTTATTGACCCGGCAACCAAATCGTTTACTTTCAGCCGTAGTGCACCTGTTTGCCGCAACTATACGATTTGATTGCCGGGTTAATTGATGGATTCGTGTTAACAGGCTCTAGACTGTTACTCTCGTTATCATTGAAAAATAGAATCTAATGAAACACCCTGGAACTAACTTTCTCCTATTGGCAATCCTGATCGGCTGTTTAGCCGCACCCTCCCAGTTACTTTCCGATGATCATGGGGATAAAAAAGTTCAGGCGCGCAAATTTCTAACAGTCGCTGGCAGGGTTGCCAGATCCTATGAAGAGAGAGATGTGCATGATCCGGAGCATGGGGTCGAGCACGTGACCGGAGATGAAGTTCAGGCGTTTGGACAGTGTGAAATCACCACCCATCAACAGGAGATGTTGCGCCTGGTTAACCGGGCCAGAGCCAGGCAACGGGATTGCGGTGGTGAAATCTATCGAGCTGCTCCACCATTGAGGTGGAGTTGCCGGTTACATGAAGCCG
>JAKSBX010000075.1 GCA_022360905.1 Chromatiales bacterium | reverse complement strand
TGCTCAGGCTTTGTCACCAACTATCTGATTGCCTGCGGGAAACGAAACTATACAGACAACACGGTTCGTAACACCGGCGCCGCCTCCTATTTTCAGGCGAACCGGGCGGTGAACGATCCAAACGCAATCCAGCAGGGAGACTTGCTGGTTTGGATGGACGGTAATTCAGTCAGGCGCAGTCCGGGACATGTGGCGGTCGTCGACTCCTATGTAAATCAATCCGTTGCAGGAGGCAACATGCGTGTCGTGGAAGCCACCGGCTCCCGTCATGCCCGTCCCAAACTGTTGAGTTCCATGTACGCGGTCGAACGGATCATCGATCCGGGACGCGGGGTCCCGGCTATGATTCTTGAGGTACGGCGCCACGGCACTTCAGGAAGCCGGGTCGCCGTGATGCGGGTCTGACGGTGCTCAGTGTAGATCCATCAACACCCTGATGTGAGCTTCCACACTGCGCGCCAGGGCATGGGGCTCATAGCCCCCTTCCAGCACGGAGACAACCCTGCCCTCGGCATACTGATCGGCTATCTGCAGGATCTGCTCGGTAACCCAGCGATAGTCTGCTTCGGTCAGGCTGACCCCTGACATGTCATCTTCCACATGGGCATCGAATCCTGCCGAGACAAAGATCATTTGCGGCTTGAAGTGATTCAGCGCCGGTAGCCAGTGGTCTGTGACCGCCGCTTTGAATTCAGCGCTTTTTGCAGTCGCCTCCAGCGGAGCACAGATAATGTGATCCGGGCTCTCCTCGATCGCCGTATAGGGGTAGAAGGGGTGCTGAAAGGTCGAACAGACAATCACCCGCAGGTCATCACGGAAGATATCTTCACTGCCATTGCCGTGATGGACATCGAAATCGAGTATCGCCACCCGCTCCAGTCCATACTCCGCCATGGCATGGGCCGCACCCACCGAGGCGTTGCCATAGACACAGAATCCCATGGTCTTCATGCGCTCCGCATGGTGGCCTGGCGGACGTACCGCGCAGAAGGCATTCTTCAACCCCTCCTGCATGATCAGGTCCACGCCTTTGATCACAGCGCCCGCGGCCCGTTTGGCCGCCTGCAGACTCTGTGGACTCACCACCGTATCCGGATCGAGGTGGGCATGGCCCGATTCCGGCATCAGTTTTTCAACTTGGTTCAGATAAGCTTCGTCGTGACAGCGCAGTAGCTGTTCCCGGGTAACCTCGGGTGCATCGTAGTGACGCAGAAAATCGTAAAGCTGCGCCGCCATCAAACGATCATCGATCGCCTGCAGTCTCGAAGCGTTTTCAGGATGTCCCACACCCGTATCGTGATCGAGACAATCAGGGTGTGTAATATAGGCCGTTCTCACAAAATACCCCCAAACTATGCAGCTACTTCATTAAGCCGCCAAATACTCATTATAAGATCTTTAAAAACCGTTACTTAAGTAAAGAATTTGTCATTTATTATCGGTAAACTTCCAACCATTCATGCCGATATACTAAGTGCTCATCGACGTTACCTTGGATAGGCTTTAATTCAGACTATCACACCGTGCCTCCGTGAGTAACAACGGACATTTACTCTCATTTATTTTTCACCAGAAGTTCAATAGGCTGGAACTCATGCAATCACACTATTTAACCCCTCTATTCTCACCAAAAAGCGTCGCCATGTTCGGAGCCAGTGAAAGGAAAAACTCGGTTGGCGAAGTGGTATTCAGAAATCTGATCTCTTCCGGATACAAAGGCGCTATCTACCCGATCAACCCAAAGCATGAAGAGATCCAGGGAATCAAAGCCTACAAGTCGATCGAAGAGATCGGCAAGCCGGTTGAACTGGTGGTGGTCGCCACACCGGCCAAGACCATTCCGGCGATTGTCGAGGCCTGTGGCCTGCAGGGTGTCAAAACCATGATCATCCTCTCCGCCGGTTTCCGAGAGTCCGGACCGGCTGGTCTGCGTCTGGAAGAGCGGGTTGTCGAGGTAGCCAAGGAGTTCGGCATCCGTTTTATCGGGCCGAACTGTCTTGGCCTGATCCGCCCCGACCAGGGGATCAACATCACCTTCGGCAACAACAACGCCAAGCCGGGCAATCTCGCCCTGGTCTCCCAGTCCGGAGCGATCTGCACGGCGATCCTCGATTGGGCTGAGGTAAACGACATTGGATTTTCCACGGTGATCTCCACCGGTATCTCAGCCGACCTGGACTTCGGCGACTACCTGGACTACTTGGTATCGGATCCGAAAACAGACAGTATTCTGCTGTATGTGGAAGGCATCAAGAATGCCCGTCGCTTTATGAGCGGATTACGTGCCGCGGCCCGTATCAAGCCGGTCATCGTGTTGAAAGTGGGTCGTCATGCGGCCGGCGCGGAAGCCTCCATGTCTCACACCGGCGCCCTGGTAGGTAGTGACGAGACTTTCTCTGCAGCCCTGTCACGATCCGGTGTATTGCGGGTTGAAACCATCTCCCAGCTCTTTTCAGCGGCCAAGGCCCTCTCGTCCAGATACCGGGTTTACGGCAACAAACTGGCGATCATTACCAATGGTGGCGGCCCAGGTGTAATGGCAGCCGATCGGGCTTCCGATCTGGATATCGAGCTGGCATCTTTTAACGACGATACCATCAAGGCACTCAATGAAGCTCTGCCGGAGGTCTGGTCTCACGGCAATCCGGTAGACATCATCGGTGAAGCGCCCCCGGAACGCTATCGAGCTGCCGTGGATATCTGCCTGAACGATCCGGGTGTCGATGGCACCATTGTCATTCTCACGCCCCAGGCGATGACCCAACCCGACGAAGTGGCAAAGGAACTGATCGAACTGGCGGATAAACATAAAAAGCCGATTCTCACCAGTTGGATGGGTGGCAAGCAGATCGAGAATGCGCGCAAGCTTTTCAATAATGCAAAACTGCCCTCTTTCCGTACCCTGGAAAATGCGGTTGACGCCTTCTACTATCTCTCATCCCATCAAGAGAACCAACGCTTACTGCTGCAGACCCCGGCAAAGAGCTCCAGGCGGCATGAACAACCCGACGCCGAGGGTGCCCGCCTGATCATCGAGAGCGCACTTTCAGAACAGCGTAAAGTCCTCTCCGAACCGGAATCCTTTGCACTGCTTGGCGCCTTCCGCATCAACGCAGTACGCAACGGCATTGCACGCTCTGCCAACGAAGCTTTGATCCTGGCGGAATCGATCGGTTTTCCGGTGGCGATGAAGATCTTTTCACCGGACATCTCCCATAAATCCGATGCCGGTGGCATACGTCTCAACATCAACAATGCCCAGGCGGTCCGCACCAACTACCGGGACCTGATCGAACAGGTCAAAGAGACCCGACCGGAGGCGAATATCGAAGGGGTGACCGTCGAACAGATGTACCAGAGCCCGAATGGCCGGGAGCTGTTGATCGGCATCGTTCGGGATCCCGTGTTCGGCCCAGTGATCAGCTTCGGCAGCGGCGGTACCACGGTCGAGGTGATGGGGGATTCCGCCATTGCCCTGCCCCCTCTCAACCGGCGCCTGGCCAGTGACCTGATCGATCGCACCAAAGCATCAAAGATGCTCGACCAGTTCAGACACATGCCTGCCGCCAACAGAGAAGCCCTAGTGAATGTGTTGCTGCGGGTCTCCAGCATGGCCTGTGAGTTACCATGGATTCAGGAGATGGATATCAATCCGCTGATTCTCGATGATCAGGGCGCTGTGGCGGTGGATGCCCGGATCCGGGTCGATTACCCACGTCCATCCACCGACCCCTACCACCACCTGGCGATCCATCCCTACCCGGTCAATCTGGTCGCCCGCACTCAGTTGCCCAACGGCATCAACATTGTGATCCGTCCGATCCGACCGGAAGACGCAGACCTGGAGCAGAACTTCACCCGTCAGCTCTCCAATGAGGCCAAGTATTTCCGCTTCATGAGTTCCATACAGGAACTGACTCCGGAGATGCTGACCCGCTTCACCCAGATCGACTACCACAACGAAATGGCCTTGATTGCGGTCACTGAGGATGAACAACACGAAGTGGAACTGGGAGTGGCCCGCTATGTCATCAATCCCGACAAGCGCAGCTGTGAGTTCGCTCTGGTCGTAGCCGATGAGTGGCAACGCCAGGGCATTGGCCACAAGCTGATGAACCACCTCATGGGGATAGCCAGAGACCGAGGTCTTGAGAGAATGGAGGGCGAAGTGTTGAGCAACAACTTCAAGATGCTCGACTTGATGAAGTCTCTCTACTTCCAGGTTACCCCTTATCCAGAAGACAACAGTATCAAACAAGTCATCATTGATTTGTAGTGATACTTAACGGTTCATGACTGATCTTCAGCAGAGAAATCAGATGCTGAAGATCAGTCTGAACAGAAAACTTCAAAATAAGTTTGAGCGCTATACATGAGACAGTAGTCGTCTCTGTTGCAGGCGGACATCACAACGGATTCGAAGGTTTCAGCTAGATTCTGGACATGGTTTGTCCGGTTTTCGATTTTTTATATGGCTTGAATGGAATTAATTTTTTCGGCTGGGAAGCAGTTTCCTAATTTACTCTACTCACCTCGCTTTCAGGTTGTCCCTCTGATTCACTTCAGCCTGCTGCTGATGCACGTGATTTGGAGAAATGACACGACAGACCAAGAATGATATTGACCCGGTGAGCCATACATTCAACCAGGACAAGTTTTACTATAAGGAGATTCCTATGCAGCAAACTATCCAACTCAATTTTATTCATCGATTGTTAGCACTTGCACTGGCTTTAGGCCTAATGAGTGGTTGTGCTTCCGTGCATGAGATGTCACCGAAAAAAGAGAGTCAGGCGCTGGAACTGAAAGACAAGGCGCTCATATTAATGTCGCTTCAGTTCAAGCATGACTATAAGCCGTCATTTTAGCCCGACGTCAATGTTGTTCGCCTTGTCTCATCTGATCAGGAGACAAAGGATGAAGGACACAACTTTAAAATCGATGAGGATAGTATCTTAAAAGAGGGCGATGATCTGACTTATCTGTTAAGAATGCAACTCGACCCAGGTAAATATGTCATCAGGGATGCCTTTGCAATGTATGTGGGCTTTCCAATCACTGCGAGCTGCTCCTTGCCCATTCATGAGGATCTGGAAGTAAAGGCAAATAGTGTGACCTATGTCGGCCGTGTACCGGCGGCCATTATGCCGACACTACCCTCATCTGATGCACAAATCCCGGCATTTCCTTACGATCCAATTAACATACCGACCCCGCAATGGGTCGACCATGACAATCAATACTATGTTGACTCATCGTCACCCACCTGCGATGACAGTTCGAACGCTGGACGTGGAACCCCGAACCCCAAGGTGCTCCCTACCGGGCCTGCAGGGTAGCTCCTGGACTTTGAGTGCTGGTGATCAACTCTTTATTGCAGGCAATGGTGCCAGATATGGCAATGCACAGAATGTTGAAAGAGCCGTTATGCCGGGTACAGCAACCGACCCAATCTGGATAGTCGGCGTTGGAGAGAGGCACCCTGAACTGAATTTTGAAAGGTTTTCATGGCAGCAAGGGCGTCATGTGATTTTCGATTCTGTCCATTTCCGATCCCCTCTAGACAATTTTCGAATGAGGTGGAGCGACGCCACCGGTCCCATTGAGTACTTTACTTTCAGAAGTGTCGACTGTTCGGGCTCGGAAGGCACCCACTCCAACGCTTCCCACCGTTGCTTCTCTTTGGGTGGCAGCAGCAACAACATTCTGCAGTTTGTGGTTTTCCACGATATCGACATTTGGGGTCTCGGTCGCTGGCAGGATGATCGCAGAACGTCAACAGACCTGCTCGGTATTCAACTGCAAAAGTGGAGTCGCTATGTCTGGGTATTGGATAGCAGGATTCGCAATGTGCAGGGTGACTCCATCATGTGCGGCAACTCCAACTGGTGGGATTTTGACCGGGCATCCCGGCCTCACTATCTCTACATTGGCGGCTCGGAGTTTTACGAGAACTACGAGAATGGCTACGACCAAAAAGGTTGCTATCACGTGATTTTTCCGAAAATCACGTACACGATATCTACAATACACAGAAATCGGCCAATGCTACTGCGATCATCACCGAACAGGACAGTGAAGGCGATGTTGGCGGTAGATTCACCTGGTTCCTGAACAATTTGGTTGAAAATGCAGGTACCGCGTTTCGGTCCAGTGCAACCACCGACGATGCCTTCATCTACATACTGGGCAATGTGATCAGAAATATTGACAGCGCCGCCCTCTCATTCACCCAAAGATGCTATTCCGGGGGCAGCAACGGCCAAACTTGTCCGGAAGGTCTGGTGTTCGCCCAGAATACTGTCGATTGCAACTTGAAAGGGACCGGGATCAACAACCTACAGAATCCGGTTGGCAGTAATCAGGTTGTCGAAATCGATGGTAACATCTTCTACAACTGTGTCGACGGTGGTGAAGGTTCCACCCAGAACTGGGAGAGCTTCTCTGAGCAGCCGCTCTACTTCAAGCATGTCAACAATGTGGATTATCGAGTCAGCGGTGGTGACATAACCCTTCTTACCAGACGTTTTGATGTACTGGAAAACAACCTGCTCAACACGCCGCCACTGATTGATACCGGTGACAGTTTCTACAACCTGCTCGAAGGATCTCCGGCAGCCAACCTGGTAGAGCAACAAAATACGGCTTACAGCACTTTCAGCACCATGTATGGGCTCGATATCCGCCGGGATCGCATGGGCAACAGTTGGACGACAACCAGCACGATCAATGCCGGCGCCAACCAGGGTGGAATCGTTGTGACACCCCCCTTGGCGCCACCATCTGCTCCGATCCTGCTGGTTAACTAAGAAGTTTTGACCCACGAAAGCATAGGGCTAAACTACCATCGTGATTCGAAATAAGGACTCTGGAATCAACTAAGAGTGAGTTTCATACCGACTATACCTATCTAAATACTACATGATCAAATGGTGACTATCCTTAATCGCTCTTGTTCATGGAGCGCGTGGAACTCTCGACTCGAGACTTACAGGGCCCACCAGATTCCAGAAAACGTCGTCGTCGTAATTCTGCAGAACGACGCAATCGTAGCCGACATCGTGAGAGACTTCGACGGCGGTGTAGCGCACCGTTTCATACTGCAGTGCTTCAGTGGGATTATCGTTGGGGAACAGCATCGCGAGCTTCAGGACGCCGGGGGAAGGTTGTTTCCACATCAGCGGAAACAGCTCTACGCCCCGCATCGGGGAGCGTGTTCTGAGCCATCCAGTACCGTCGGCCGCAATGGTCAGCGTATCCTGCATCATCGCATCGAAGGTGCCGTTGCTCGTGGTCCACGTTCCGACGGGTGGACCATTGACAGCCCAGTCAAGTTCGTGCGCCATGGATTAATCCCCTAGCCCAACGTAGATCGGGTCACCGTCGACAATTAGCTCGTACGCTTCTTCCGCAATCGACTCTCCTGCAAAGTAGCCGACGGCGCCAGCTCCGAGCGTACCGAGACCATACCCTAACCATCCCCACGGCCCCGTCGCAAGCGAAGGTGAGGCCCAAGATGCGAATGCACCGCCAATCGCACTAGCACCGGCCCATCCACCTGCGACTTTGGTCGTCTCGCGAACGCGGTCATCGGCTTGGTAGATGCGATAGCCATCGGTGACAGCGCCCACTACGATCAGGACACGACCCCCAACACGGAATGCGTTTTGGACTCGACCAGCCCAGCGTTCACGCGTGGCAAGCTTTTTGGCTGCCTCTACAAGCGCCGGCTCTACTGGCTCACCCGTGCGTTGTATGATGTCAACGAGGGCGTTGGCTCCGCCACGTACGCGAACCGTATCGGATTGTTTCGTAAGCATAAACGTACCATCGCCACCGCGACTGAATCGACTGTTCTTGAGTGTCACTTGACCCACACCACTTTCGGAATGGGCGACCTGTTCACCCACGCGTGTCCACATCTGCCGTTCTGCGATTCGATCTGCATTAAAGCGGATCGTGTTTCGCGCTTTGCTGTTGAGCGGTGCATCTGGCGCCAGGTTATTACGCGTTCGGTACTGTTGTTCGGCGACCTGACGAGCCGGTTCGAGTTCAGACTTGAAGATCCGGGTCAACTCGGTTTCGTTAAACTGAACCATACCTCGCGCCGCTTCGATCTCAACCGGAATAGTCACCGAGTTCTCTGCGCCACGACCAACATATGGAGAACCTTCGGTTACGAACCACTGAACACCTGCAAATCCTACGTCAGGTTTGAACGGTGGCTGTCCATTGGTCATAGTTTCGAGTATTTGAACGGCAGTTTTCGCCGCCGTTCCATGGCTGCCTTCCACTACGTTGGCGAGTGGTGGGAAGCCAAGGCCCGCAGCTGCACCAGCGGGTGGGTTGTTGATACTGTTTGCAACCAGTTTGTTCTCTAAGTGCTTCTGCGGTGCGGCCTCTGTGTTTTGAGCCGAGCTCCAATCCTTTCGATCCTCTGATATCATGTCCCCATACTGCGATTGATTTGGACGCGGCCCAATTTCCACTCTTGCATCACTCACACTCAGGGGACCAACGGATTGACTACCCGGTCTGTCGTTCTGCCTGCTTGTATAGTCAACTGCTGTATTACCCTGCTCCTCATGCACCTGACGCATCAATCCTCTGCCATCACTTCCGGCATGATCGTAAACCACAGCCAGGGCATGTTGGCCACCCGGGGTTGCCGCCAGTTGACTAATGCCCTCACGCCCGGCTGAAGAGATGAACTCATTGGCAAGTTTGCTTTTCTGACTTTGATTGCGTTGTTCAAATTGGCGCTTGACCAGCACTTCCGGCTGGTGGCTTTGGCTGGCCTGCTGGAAGAGGGTTTCTCCCTCTGTCTGCTGTGCGCCGTCGATGCCGCTGTTAACTGCCGTGTATGACTGAGCTGTGGCGCTGTTTGTGAATAGATTTGGCGTGCTCACGGGTCCCTCCGCTGCATTTTATGATTACCTTGACCTTATCTCACTGAACTCTTATCTGACTACTAGGGATAACCCATACACCCATTTTGTAAACTTATAAGCTGTATCAGTGTGGCTATTTCAGATGGCATTGTGGATCCTGGCGGCCATGTAGTATACGAACGATTTCAACCCTGTTGGCAGTGACACGATAAAACAGGGTATGGCTCTTTATGGAAAGGCTTCTGGTGTCAGGTAACAGCTCAGGACGCTCGGTTCCCATAAGCGGCTGCTGAGACAACATCCATAACTGATTCTTAATTTGGGCCAGATAGTTTTCAGATTGGTTCCGCCCCCATTGGCTCAGTCCGTATTGGTAGATATCTTTGAGGTCATTTTTTGCGGCAGGGGCAATGATGAGTTGGTAGGCTACCATCAAGATCAGTTCTTGATGTCGTCAAACAAGAGGTCGAGCGCCTCTTTCGATTCAATTGCGATACCTTCATTACGATCCAACTGATCAGCTCCCACTTTCAGCTGTTCACGCAGACGAGCCAGTTTAATCTCGTTAATCCACTCTTCATGTGTCTCCATAAATCGGAGTGCTTCGCGAATGACTTCACTGGCATTATTGTACAAGCCGGTTTCGACCTTGGCTTTAACGCGAGATTCCAGTTCGGGAGTTAATGATATATGCATGATGACCTCCAAGGGCAGATACACCATTAAAAATGCTAGGGTCACAGCCAATGATTGTCAATGTTTGTACTTAATAACGCGACACTAGGGTGATTGCTGAATTGCATAAGATACGTAAACTGTCTCTATGGGGTATTATAAAGAAATGCCATCTTTTCAGTTTCATCCTACTGTAACCAGCTGGTTTGAAAGACATTTCGGAACCCCTTCCGAAGTTCAGGCACTGGCCTGGCCCGCAATACAGGCTGAAAAAAACACCTTGATCTCCGCCCCCACGGGATCGGGTAAAACCCTGGCTGCCTTTCTGGCAGCAATCGATCATCTGGTCCAACAGGGATTGAGTATGCCTCTGGCCGACGAGACCACGGTACTCTATGTCTCCCCTTTGAAAGCCCTCTCCAACGATATCCATAAGAACCTGGAGCTGCCGCTGAACGGCATCCGCGATGCGCTGCTGGAGATGGGCTACCCGGATGTACCGATCCGCGCCATGGTGCGCACCGGCGACACCAGCCAGTCGGAGCGGGCGATGATGAAACGCTCGCCACCCCATATTCTGGTGACCACCCCGGAGTCACTCTACATTCTGCTCACCTCCGATTCCGGGCGTGAGATGCTGAAATCAGTTCGTAGCGTCATCGTCGATGAGATCCACGCTCTGGCGGGAAACAAAAGAGGTGCCCATCTGAGCCTGAGCCTGGAACGACTCAGTGCATTGTGCGACAGAGCCCCGGTAAGGATCGGCATCTCCGCCACACAGAAACCGATCGAGGTGATGGCCAGCTTTCTCACTGGAGTGCAACAGGAGCCCTCTCAAAACAGCTGCACGATCATCGACACAGGTCATGTCCGACAGCGTGATCTGGCCATAGAGATCACCGGCTCGCCCATGGAGGCGGTGATGGCCAACGAGGCCTGGGATGAGATCTACCGCCACCTGGAACAGCTGATCAGACAACATCGCACCACCCTGATCTTCGTCAACACCCGCCGGCTGGCTGAGCGGGCGGCAGCGGCACTGGCTGACAAGCTGGGTGACGAGGCGGTGACCTCACACCATGGCAGCCTGGCGAAAGAGCACCGGCTCGATGCGGAGCAGCGTTTGAAGGCCGGCTCTCTGCGGGCACTGGTAGCCACCGCATCCCTGGAACTCGGCATCGATATCGGCGAGGTGGACCTGGTCTGTCAGATGGGTTCGCCCCATCGCATCGCCACCTTCCTGCAGCGGGCGGGACGCTCGGGCCACCATCTCAGCGGCATTCCCAAGGCAAGACTCTTCCCCCTCAGTCGTGATGACCTGGTGGAATCGGTGGCGATGCTCGATGCAATCCGCCGGGATGAACTCGACCGGATTCCGATCCCGGATCAGCCCCTGGATGTGCTGGCCCAGCAGATCATCGCCGAAGTCTCCGCCCGGGAGTGGCAGGAGCAGGAACTCTACCAAAGGTTTAAATCCGCCTACCCCTATCGACAGCTCACCCAGCAGAGCTTTTTGGAAGTGGTGCAGATGCTGGCGGACGGCTTCCATACCCGGCGGGGCAGACGGGGTGCTTACCTGCATCGGGACGGGGTTAACGGTAAGTTGCGCCCGCGCCGCAATGCCCGCCTGACTGCAATCACCAATGGCGGCGCCATTCCCGATCAGTTCGACTATGACGTGATCCTGCAACCCGAGGGATTGTTCGTCGGCAGTCTCAACGAGGATTTCGCCTTTGAGAGCATGCCCGGGGATATCTTTCAGCTGGGTAACTTCTCCTATCGGATGCTGAAGATTGAACAGGGTCGGGTATTCGTGGAAGACGCCCACGGCCTGCCCCCCAGCATCCCTTTCTGGTTCGGCGAGGCGCCGGGACGCAGTGATGAGCTCTCCCTGGCGGTCTCACGCCTGCGGGAGACACTCGACACTCTGCTGGATGAAGGTCAGCCGGGAGCTCTTGACTACCTACAGCAGGAATTGAATCTTCAGACCGGCGCTGCCGAGCAGTTGGTCGACTATCTAGCCGCGACCAAGGCTCTGTTCGGTCTGGTGCCGAGTCAGAAGAAGATCGTCTTCGAACGCTTCTTTGACGAGACCGGGGACATGCACTTCGTAATCCACGCCCCCTTCGGCTCCCGCATCAACAAGGCCTGGGGACTGTCGCTTCGCAAGCGTTTCTGCCGCCGATTCAACTTTGAGTTGCAAGCAGCGGCCAACGAGGACAACCTGATCCTTTCACTCGGGCCGACCCACAGCTTTCCCCTTCAGGAACCGGCAGGTTACCTTAAGGCGGAGAGTGTCGAGCAGGTGCTGATCCAGGCCCTGTTGGCAGCCCCCATGTTTCCCACCCGCTGGCGCTGGGTGACCAATATCGCTCTGGCGGTTCCACGGATGCGCAATGGAAAACGGGTTCCCGCCCCCTTCCAGCGCAACGATGCGGAAGATCTGGTGGCCCTGGTGTTTCCCGATCAGCTCGCCTGCTTCGAAAATATCCAGGGGGAGCGGGAAGTACCCGACCACCCATTGGTCAACCAGGTGTTGCAGGACTGTCTACGAGAACTGATGGACATCGACGGCCTGAAACGGGTACTGCAGGGTATCGAAACAGGCGAGATCCAGGTGGTCGCCAAGGACCTGCCTACCCCATCGCCGATGGCCCATGAGATTCTCAATGCCCGACCCTACGCCTTTCTTGATGACACCCCGGCGGAGGAGCGACGTGCCCTGGCGGTGCAGCAGCGCCGTATGGATGCGGGCAATGCCGCCGAGATGGGACAGCTAGATCCCCAGGCCATCCTACGGGTCAAGCAGGAGACCTGGCCCCAGCCCCGCAGTGCAGATGAACTGCATGACGCTCTGGTGATTACCGGCTTTATCACCGAAGCGGAGATCTCCCCGGCGGATCTGCCCACCTGGCAAAACTATCTCGGGGAACTGCAACAGCAACGACGGGCCACACGCCTGATGTTCAACGAACAGGCCCTGTGGGTGGCAGCGGAAAGGCTACAGGCGTTAAGCATCGTCTGCCCGGATGGCCACACTGCGCCGGTCATTGACCCACTTCCTGCCGAGGAGGCGGAGAACTTTGACAGGGCCCTGGTCGAGATCCTGCGCAGCCGCCTGGAGAATCTGGGTCCGGTCACCGTGGTACAACTGGTAGAGCCCCTGGGACTCTCTACCGCCAAAGTTGATCAAGCACTGGCCAGCCTTGAGCAGGAGGGCTATGCCATTCAGGGCCATTTCGATCCGGCTCAGTCCGCCATCGAGTGGTGTGAGCGGGGTCTTCTGGCCCGCATTCACCGCTATACCCTCAAGCAACTGCGCAACGAGATCGCCCCGGTAAGCCCTGGGGAGTTCATGACTTTTCTGTTCAACTGGCAGGGACTGGATGAGCCCTCCGAAGGGAGCCACGCCCTGCAACGGGTGATCGGCCAGCTCGAAGGGGTCAGCCTGCCTGCGGCAAGTTGGGAGGAGGAGGTATTGCCCAGCCGGCTGCAGCCCTATTTCTCCGGGGAACTGGACCAGCTGTGCAGTTCGGGCCAGCTGGTCTGGTTACGCCTGCGTCCGCCGGAAGCTAATCAGAAAGGCCCCAAAAATCCGGCCATCAAAACCACCCCGTTGGCTTTCATCCTGCGATCCAACCTCGCCTTGTGGCGCCAACAGGACGACATCCCAACCGAGGGGCTGAGTGCAACAGCCGTAAAAATCCTTGAGGTAATGAAGACTTGGGGTGCCAGCTTCTTCGATGAGCTCAAGCAGCAAACAGGGCTGCTCAAGACCCAGCTGGAGAATGGCCTGGGTGAGCTGGTGGCCTGGGGTCTGGTGACCTCCGATCAATTCCAGGGGTTGCGCAGTATGATCACCCCCCAAAAAGGACGCCGACCGAGTCGCCGCCGTAATCCATTACAGGCCCCACTGGCCTCCGGTGGACGATGGTCACTGGTACGTCCTTCACAGCCCATCGAGGATCGATTACAGCACAGCGAGCAATTCGCCCGCATCCTGCTGAACCGCTATGGGGTGGTGTTCCGCAAACTGTTGGAGAGGGAACAGGGCCTGCCTCCCTGGCGGGATCTGCTCTATGCCCTGCGACGTATGGAGGCCAGGGGAGAGATTCGGGGTGGTCGTTTCGTGGAAGGTTTTGCTGGAGAACACTTCGCCCTACCCGAAGCAGTTGGCCAACTAAGGGAGCTGGCCAGACAGCCGGAGCGACAGCAACTGATCACTATCAGCAGCGCCGACCCTCTGAATCTCACCGGCATCATCACACCCGGCAAGCGTATCCCGGCACAGCTGGGGCACCGGATTCTCTATCAGGACGGCAAGCCGGTAGCGACCAAGCAGGGCAAGACGGTGACCATCGACGACTGCGTACCGGAAAGCGAACACTGGCAGATCCACAATCTGCTGACCCGCCAGCCCCACCCGGCCAACTATCACAAATCAGAGCCCGGCCCACCGCTTTGAATGATCTGTCAGACACCGCTAAGCATAAAAAAACCCCGGCTGAAAGGCCGGGGTTTTTTCTATCCTTTACCACACCCTGCCAGTTAGCAGAGGGCGGATCTCCAACGGGCCGTGAAAGGCGCGCTTAGATCTTCTCTTTGATACGGGCCGCCTTACCGGTACGACCGCGCAGGTAGTAGAGCTTGGCGCGACGCACATCACCACGACGGGTCACTTTAATGGAAGCGACAGTCGGGCTGTAGGTCTGGAACACACGCTCCACCCCTTCGCCATGAGAGATCTTGCGGACGGTGAAGGCCGAGTTGAGGCCGCGATTGCGCTTGGCGATGACGATACCTTCAAAGGCCTGCAGACGTTCACGCTCGCCCTCTCTGACCCGAACCTGAACAACAACGGTATCACCTGGGCCAAAATCGGGAACCTCACGGCTCATCTGCTCGGCGTCGAGTTCTGCGATGATATTGCTCATGGTCTATTGCTCCTGTGTTTGCTTCGCGTCTCCCGACGCTGCACTGATTTCTGCTAAAAACGTTTTCTCTTCCGCCGTCAGCTGGCGATCTTCCAACAGCTCCGGGCGACGTGCCAGGGTTCGCTTCAGAGCCTGTTGCAATCGCCAACGGCGAATGGCTTCATGGTTGCCGCTCTGCAATACCGGCGGCACCGACATCGAATCAATCTCTTCCGGGCGGGTGTAATGGGGACAATCCAACAACCCATCCATGAAAGAGTCCTGTACCGCGGAATCCGCATCCCCGAGTACGTCGGGCAACAGCCGGATCACCGCATCTATAACCACCATGGCGGCCAGTTCACCGCCACTCAGAACGTAGTCCCCGATGGACCACTCCTCATCGACATAACGTTCGATGAGCCGTTCATCTATCCCTTCATATCGGCCTGCCAGCAGCAACTGAGGCTTACGACTCTCTGCCAACCGCTTGGCGCACTGTTGGTCAAACCGCCTGCCCTGTGGGCTCAGATAGACCACATTGGCCGGCCCGGCCTCAGCCAGTGCTGCCTCGATGGCCTGCTGCATGGGCTGATACTTCATCACCATGCCCGGCCCACCACCGTAGGGCCGATCATCCACAGTCCGGTGTACGTCTGTGGTGTAGTCCCTTGGATTCCAGAGTTCAACCTGGGCTAATCCCCGGTTGATCGCTCTGCCTACCACACCCTCTCCTTTGAGTGCGTCAAACATATCGGGCATCAGGGTGACCACAT
This sequence comes from Chromatiales bacterium, assembly GCA_022360905.1. Lineage (GTDB taxonomy): Bacteria > Pseudomonadota > Gammaproteobacteria > Chromatiales > Chromatiaceae > Thiodiazotropha. The sequence continues at coordinate 23,025 of JAKSBX010000075.1, read as the reverse complement.
CAAAGCGCATGGCTTAGAATTCCGGGTCCCAGTCAACCACCATCAATCCGCTATCCAGATCGATGCTTTGCACCGCTTCTCCCATGGTATAGGGAATCAATCGCTCCCGATCACCCTTCACCACCAGCACATCGTTGGCGCCGGTTTCGAACAGGTGGGAGACCCTTCCCAGGTCGACCCCTTCCAGGGTCTCTACCCGCAATCCTTCCAGATCGGTCCAGTAATATTCACCGGCGGGTAATCTCGGCAATTGATCCCTGCCGACTGCAATTTCGCTTTCAATCAGCTCTGCAGCCCGATCCCGATCATCGTAACCCGCCAGCTGGGCGACAATCCCCTTGCCCTGGGGGTGTCCAGCGATAACCTTGAATTCCTGCCAGCTACCCTGGCGTTTCAGGTACCACTGCTTGTAACCGAGGATCCCTTCCTTCGGTGCGGTGTAGGAGTAGATCTTGACCCACCCCCTGACACCAAACAGGCCAGAAACCCGGCCCATTATGATCATCTCTCTATCTGACATTGTCTCTGTCCTTACCGGCTTTCAGGCCTGGACGAGAACCGTATTTCTGTCAGGCAGCCTGCTGCTTGGAAGCCTGCTTCAGCAGACTGGCAACACGCTCGCTGGGCTGTGCACCCTTGGAGACCCAGTGCTGCACACGATCCTGATCGACACGCAGCTCCTCTTCACCACCGACAGCACCGGGATTGAAGAAGCCCAGGCGCTCGATGTAGCGGCCGTCACGGGCATTGCGGCTGTCTGTGACAACAATGTGGTAGAACGGACGCTTCTTAGCACCAGTTCGAGATAGGCGTATGGTTACCATGATGTACCCTTGAAAATTTGTTAACACACCGGACCGGCCGGCGGGAAACGGCGTATTATAGCTAAGATTGCCCCAATGTGAAGACCCTAATCGGCATTTTTTAGGGGCCAGCGTAGAAGATTCACCGCTAATGAACGCGAATCACCGCAAAATGCCGCGAATAGCATTCAGATTTCAGCCCTAATTGCGTAGATTCGCGGTGATTGGCGTTGATTTGCGGTTTATTCTTTTTCCTTAACCATTCACCCATAGGACCTTATAAATGGGGGGGTCAGAAGGGAAATCCGCCACCACCACCGGGCATGCCGCCGCCAGGCATACCTCCCCCGGGGAATCGACCGCCCAGCCCGCGCATCATCTTCTTCATGCCGCCACCCTTCATCTTCTTCATCATCTTCTGCATCTGGGTGAACTGTTTGAGCAGCTTGTTCACATCCTGCACCTGGGTACCAGAGCCGGCGGCGATGCGGCGTTTTCTTGAACCTTTGATCACCGCGGGAAAGGCGCGCTCATGGGGGGTCATCGAGTTGATGATCGCGATCAAGCGTCCGACCTGTTTGTCATCCACCTGATTTTTCACATGATCGGGAAGCTCGCCCATCCCAGGCAGCTTATCGAGCAGCCCACTCATGCCACCCATTTTCGACATCTGCAACATCTGCTCCTTGAAATCCTCTAGATCGAAGCCTTTGCCTTTCTGCAGCTTTTTCGCCAGCTTGGCGGCCTTATCCTGGTCGACCTTGCGGCTGACCTCCTCCACCAGGGTCAGTACATCGCCCATGCCGAGAATTCGTGAGGCGATACGATCCGGATGGAAGGGCTCAAGGGCATCGGTCTTTTCACCGACACCGATGAATTTGATCGGTTTACCGGTGATCTGGCGGATCGACAGGGCGGCACCGCCCCGGGCATCACCATCCGCCTTGGTGAGAATCACACCGGTCAGCGGCAGTGCATCGTTGAATGCCTTGGCGGTGTTGGCCGCATCCTGACCGGTCATGCTATCGACCACGAACAGGGTCTCGACCGGATCGAGTACCTGATGGAGCTGTTTGATCTCCTCCATCATCTCCCCATCCACATGCAACCGACCGGCGGTATCGACGATCAGCACCTCGGCAAAGTCCCGCTTGGCTGTCTCCATCGCCCGCTTGGCGATTTTAACCGGCTTTTCATCCCCCTGGCTGGGAATGAACTGGGCCTCCACCTCTTTGGAGAGGGTCTGCAACTGATCGATAGCGGCAGGACGATAGACATCACAACTGACCACGCTGACCTTCTTTTTACCCTGCTGCTGCAGCCAGCGAGAAAGTTTGGCGACACTGGTTGTCTTACCGGAACCCTGCAGGCCGGCCATCAGGATCACCGCCGGTGGCTGGGCGGTCAGATCGAGCGACTCGTTGGCCTCCCCCATCACCTGCACCAGCTCATCGTTGACGATTTTGATCAGGGTCTGGCCTGGGGTGAGGCTCTTCATCACCTCTTCGCCCATCGCCTTCTGCTTCACCTGATCGACAAACTCCCGCACTACCGGCAGCGCCACATCCGCTTCGAGCAACGCCATGCGAACCTCACGCATGGTCTCCTTGATATTCTCTTCTGTCAGGCGGCCCTGGCCTCGTAAATTGGTCAGAACCTTGCCCAGTCTTTGTGTCAGATTGTCAAACATATCCGTCTCGATCGTTCGCTTGAATTTTCACGCCGACACTGGAGATATCGCCCCCTTTACCAGCAGCGTCGGGTGAGTCGAACCGGTGATTATATACCAGCTCAAGCCATCTGCTCCCGTTAAATCTGCTTTTGCAGCGAAGAAGTTGGCAGGAGTTGCACATCTCCCTTTCACAGCAGCAGTCAAATATGCGAATATCCGGCCTAAGTTGATTGATTTCATGGGAAGTTTCACCTTTGACCGCCACACTCGCCATTATTGCCTACCTGGCCACGGGAATCGTGATCGCACTGCGCCTGTTCAACGGCCGCATCGGTTCAGCATTACCCAGATCACTGGCCCTGGGTCTGGGCTTTCTGGGTATCCTGCTGCATGCAATTCCCCACTATCAGAATCTGATGGCCGCATCGGGATTCAACATGGGCATATTCAATGCCACGTCATTAATTGCCTGGACCATTGCACTGCTGCTGTTGGTCTCAAGCCTGACCAAGCCGGTTGAAAATCTGGGCATTTTCATCATGCCGATTGCCGCGATAGCCATCTTTCTGGAGAACCGCTATCAGACCGTCCATTTTCTCAGCGGTCAGCTCTCTTCCGGATTAACCATTCATATCCTGGTCTCCATGCTGGCCTACAGTCTGTTTACCCTGGCCAGTGTGCAGGCCGTACTGTTGGCAATTCAGGATCACCACCTCCACCAGCGCCATCCGGGTGGCTTTATCCGTGCCCTGCCACCGTTGCAGACCATGGAGAGCCTGCTGTTCGAAATGATTGCGGTAGGCTTCGTGTTGCTCAGTCTGGCGCTGCTCTCCGGGTTCGCTTTTCTGGAAAACATGTTTCAGCAACACCTGGCACACAAAACGATCCTTTCGATCATTGCCTGGCTGGTGTTTGGAACCCTGTTGTGGGGGCGCTACCGATTCGGCTGGCGCGGACAGAAGGCCCTGATCTGGACTCTGAGTGGATTTGTCGTACTGATGCTGGCCTATTTTGGCACTAAAGTGGTATTGGAACTGATCCTCAGCTAACCGCCCAGCTTAAGCCTCAATCAAAAGAGTTCTTTTTATAGGCCGAGAGTGCCTGCCTGCCGACCTTGAGTGAGCGGCCCTGCTGGTTCAGTTTCCCTCTGGCATCGGCACAGAGCGCCAAGGCCTGTTCGTTGAGATCGACGATTTGCCGCAGCTGAGGTTCATAGTCATCAGACTTCTGCTGAAACTCAGCATCGCTGAAGATGGATTCGAGAAGGGTGATTCGCTGCCGATCCGCCTGTTCCATTTCAGTCCAGGCAGAGTCCTGCGCCAGATCGAATATCCGCTGGCTCAATTCAACTGCCTGGCTGAGATTTTGCTGAAGCTGAGACACAAGATAGCCCCCCACAGTCAGATTGGAGAAGGCAGCCGGCTACAGATCTTTAACCACATCCTTGATATTGGATGCATTCTGGATCACTTCCGGCATGGCGTCCCAAGCGGTCTTGATCTCTTTCAACAGGGAGATCACTTCATCGAGGGCGTCCACATCCTGTTCAACATTCGCGGTAAAGAGACGCCGGATCATGTAGTCATAGAGCATATCGAGATTGTTGGCGATCTCACCGCCCTGTTCGAAATCCAAGGCGCCGCGCAACGCGTCGATCACTGAGATCACCCATTTGATTTCGTTGTTTCGGGCCTCATGCTCCTTGCGGATAATCGAGCCTCTGGCATTCGCCATGCCGTCCAGCGCACCGGTCATAAGCATCTGCACCAACCGAAAAGGGGTAGCGTACATCGCCTCGGATGAGGCTGCTTGACGATAACTGTTGATAGCCGAATTCTTTACCATCATTTTACCTTCTTGGTGGTCGATTAAAGGCTAACCCTTAACCAGGTTAGTTGTTACTGTTATTCAATGACGAAAGCTGACTGGTCAGATATTCACTGGTACTGGTCAACACCGCCATGGTCTGATCAAGTGCGGCAAACTGCTCGATGAGCTTGGCCTCAAAAGTCTGCAAACGCAACTCCTGACGTTCGATCTGAGTCTGCACAGCGTCTTTCTGGCTGTTCAGGGTCTCATTCTTGCTATCCAGCAGCCCCCCCACTTCCAATAACGACTCGGTATAGTTGTAGAACCGGGTCGCATAGCCTGTGGTTGCTTCAGATAGTATCTGTGTCACTCTATTGAAGTCATCGGCCAACATGGTGGAAAGTTCACTACTATCGACAGATAAAACGCCATCTCTATCCCGGGTGATACCAATTTCAAAGAGATAGGCCGTATCACCGCCGATATCCACAGTCTGATTGATGACATCGACAAAACCCTGCTTGATACGCCGCAGGCTGCTGTCATTATAGAGAGAACCCGCTTCCAGCTCATCGATCTTGGAGATCAGGGTATTGTAGGCATCGACAAAGCCACTGATTCGTTCCTCGATCTCGGTATTGTCACGGGTGATATTAATGGTGGAGGAACCAGCACCGGTCAGACTCAGGGTCACACCGGAAATGGCGCTGGTTACTGTATTCGAGGCGCCCGTGATACTGAATCCATCGATGGTCAGGATTGCATCCTGGGCGGTATCGATCTGTTCGGCCAGGCCGTCACCGCCCACACCGATGTGGAATAGCCTGGAAAGACCATTGGCATCCGTGTTACTGGCATCATCGCCATCCGCCACATTGATTGTGATGGCGCTGGCCAGACCCGACTCTTCACTGGTCAGAATCAGGCGGCTTCCGGATGTTTCATTGAGAATTGTTGCGGTAACCCCCGGGTTGTCGGTAGCGCTGTTGATCGCATCCCGGATATCCGTGAGGGTGTTGTTGGATCCATCCAATACGAGATCCATGGTATTGCCGTCAACGGTGATCGACAGGGTACCTGTACCGACGGCCGTTGTGGCATCCGCATAGGCAGAGGAGGCTATCTTGTCGCGCTCCGCCAACTGGGTGACCACGACATCATAACTGGACGCTACCGCAGAGGAGTCTGCAGAGACGGTGAGCACCGCCTCATCGGTCGAGGTGGCGTTAAACGCAGCAAAACCGCTGGAGCTGGTCAGCTCTTCAACGGTCGAGTTGAAGGTATCGATGGCACTTTTGACCAGCCCGAAGTCGCTGATCTTCTCATCGATCTCCTGTTCCCGTGATTGTAGGGTGGTCAGGGGCCGACTCTCGATCTGCAACAGTTGGTTGATGATCGAGTTCCAATCGGACCCTGTACTTATCCCCGAAAAGCCTATAGTCATCTCAGTCATGCCCCTCTGAACAAGTGAGCAGTTTCAGTCTTTAAAACTTGTCGTCCAACAACACGCCTTGAAGCATCCCTTCTGTGGCCTTTTGAACTTGAGATATAACATGCAAGATCTGGTCCGAAGGCACTTGGCGAATCACCTTTCCGGTTTCGGAATCGATGACTCTCAGTACCTGCTGCCCGGTTTCATCGTCCACACTAAACTCCAGATCCCTTGAGACGAGCTGATTCAGATTCTCGACCTTGCTGGCCAGCTCCGAGGGATCGATCGCAGACTTTTCTTCCAGTTCTTGTTCTTGTGAGATTTTTACCGGCTCGGAACTCTTCGGTTGTATCTCAACACTACCTTTGCCATCAGTACTGGGAACGTCACGTTTATAGGCGTATTGATTGGCCAAATCTGTGATTACGTTTGGCATGGTCATACCCTACTAGTATTTGTTCCAAGTTTAGCATCCGGGGGCGGCGAGCGCCCCCGGACCCTACCTTACTGCAGCAGACTCAATGCCAACTGAGGTATTGAGTTGGCCTGGGACAGAGCTGCAACACCGGCCTGCTGGATAACCTGGGCACTGGTGAATTTCGCGGTTTCGCGGGCGAAATCAGCATCCATGATACGTCCGGCGGCGGCATATTGCGCTTCTTCCATACTGGCGGCAACACGACCGGCCTGTTCCAGACGACTCTGCAGCGCACCAATGTTGGCAAGTGCTGTAGAAACCGCGTTGAGGTCGGCGTCAGCTGTTGCGGTATCGGAGATCGCAGCAGTACGGGCTGCCAGTGCGGCAACTGAAATATCGATGGTTTCAGTTGTGTTCGCACCGACCACGATGGTGCCACCACCACCGAATACGGCTGTGCCATTGAAGGTTGCACGACCCAATGAAGCGGTGATTTCTGCGGTAAGCGCATCAAATTCAACAGACATCAGAGCCTGTTGTGCGGCGGTGTAGAGACCACTACCGTGCTGTACGGAAAGTTCACGTTGACGCTGCATCATGTCACTGACGGACTGCAGGGTTGCATCCGCAACGCCCAGGAAGGATGTGCCGTCCGCGATGTTACGCTGGGCCACGGTCAGTCCGCGAGCCTGCGCAGTCTGCAACTGAGCGATAGCCAGACCAGCTGCGTCGTCTTTCGCCATGTTGATGCGAAGACCGGAGGAGAGACGTTGAACTGAAGTTGTGAGATCGGATTGTGTACGATTCAGGTTTTTCTGTGCGGCAAGGGAAAAAACGTTAGTGTTGACTGTGATTGCCATGACTAATTCCTCTATCTATACCGATGATGGCATCTATGATTAAGCGCTCTATCACCGGCGATTTGCATTTAGCGGATATACCATTCAATTGTTGGTATTTACCGCCTCCGCTATTTGTAACGGCCTGAAGGCAAAGAACTTTAACCCAATCTCAGTTTGGCGAATCTACGGCCCACAAAAAACGCAAACCCATAACTGATTGTTTTTATTGAACTAATATCCAGCTTAGCGCAAATCACGACAAGGAAATAGCATCCTGTACTTTAATTTCCTGCACGGCAGGCCTGCAAAAGCTGCCGCCTACCGGCAATTCAACACCGGTTTACGGCTAGTCGCTGCCTTGTTTCATGAAATAACCGTGGAATAGGCATCTGACTCCGCATGTTGTGTTTCTCAGTAGAGATAGACCGCACCGGGTGTGTATGCGGAATTATCTTCCTGATCACCATTCACCCCGGTAGCGATGGAATCCTCGCCGGAGGCCCTCACCGCCAAGCTGTTGCCATCAGCTGAAAGCTCAACCCGAGCACCAAAAACGTCAAAAGATTCACTGTACGAGGCTTTGATATAGGTCGTCTGCTGCCACTCATCGAGGGTACGCTTAAAGAGATACACCGCACCTGAAGCTATGGCTAAATTGTCGGTTTGATCACCACCAATACCGACGGCAGATGAAGTTTCATTCTGCGCCCCCACTGCAAGCAGGTCACCACTACCGGTTTCGTATCTGTCTTCCACAATGGCGGATGGTAATTGATCTATATCGTGACACCATCGGGATTAAGGTTGTCAAAACTGAAGCTTCTATTGCATCCACGTGGGGCATTACAGAATCTCAACCTACCGCCAGCAGGTGGACGCGCCATACCACCCACCTGCTCCGGATCGTGGTGAAAATCCCTATGAGGTTTTTATGGTTAAAATCGTGTCCCAGCCCCACTTCAATAAAACGGCTCAACCGGCCATCAGATCTGCCTCAACGATATTCTTCGCAAAATCCCGATAGACACTGCCGACCTGCTTGGCCATGCTATCCGGGAAAGCATGAAATTCGCCCGACTCGATGGCCGTGATGATACTCTGGGGCACCAGCTCAGCCGGCTCGGCAAGCTCAGTCAGGCCGGCGCTGTTGGCCATATCGGTGGCAATCGGCCCGGGATGCACACTGACCACCTGGGTACCCTGCTCTTTCAACATATCGCGCAATCCCTGGGTGATGGAGTAAGCGGCCGCCTTGGAAGCCGAATAGGTGGCAAAATCGGCAAAGTTCTTGATCGACGCCACGGAATTGAGCTGCACCAGCACCCCACCACCGTTAGCCTTCAGGATGGGCGCGAAGACCTGAGCCATACGCATCAAGCCATAGACATTCACCTCCATCTCATCCTGCATCGCCACCACCGCATTAGTCGCCAGGGGGTTGGCAATGTTCAACATGCCCGCATTGTTGACCACGATGGCCACATCACCGGCAGCCTTTGCAGCTTCAATAATGGTCTCCGGCCGATGCAGATCGATCTGCAGGGGTACCAGCTGATCACCATAGATTTCTGATAACTGGCTTAGGGACTCCGGTTTACGTGCAGCGGCATAGATTTTTCGCGCACCGGCTTTGAAAAACTGTTCCACAATGCTCCGGCCGATACCCCGATTGGCTCCGGTCACCAGCACAACCCGATCTTTGACTGAATTCATGGATAGATACCTCAAAATAGTATGGTTATTGTGTACCGATCGGTACATATTTGAAAAACTATACCGATCGGTACATAATGTCAAGCAACAGTTTTGTTAAATACCAAAGAGCATCTAATGAGCGTTGGGCGGAAAAGATCATTTGATAAGTCAGAGGCACTGGACAAAGCGATGCGTCTGTTTTGGGAGAACGGCTATTCAGGCACCTCGGTCAGCGACCTGACCGAACAGTTGGGGATCAATAAACCCAGCCTCTACGCAGCCTTCGGCAACAAGGAGAAGCTCTTTCAGTCGGCATTGGAACGTTATATGGCCTGCTACGCGGCACCGCTGCTCGAGCAGCTCACCATAGATGACGAGAAGCCATTGGCTCAGCGCATTCATCACTATATGAATAACATCATCGAACTGGTCAGCGACACGGCCTCTCCCAAAGGCTGCCTGTTTGTCAAAAGCAGCTGTGAAGCGGGAGGGACAGGCGTGCCCGAGGAGGTAACCCAAGCGCTGCAGAGCATGGGGCTTGCTACCCAGCAGGTTCTCATCACCCTATTCGATAAGGAACAGCGTCTGGGACGACTTCCAGCCACAGCTGAGCCAAAGGTCATGGCAGACTATCTGATGTCTGTTTTGTATGGTATTTCAGTATTGGCCAGACAGGGGAGGCCAAAACAGGAGCTCAATAGCATAATAGAAATGACGATTAATACTCTGTCACTGCAACTTGATGATACTGAAGTAGTGCCTGTTGCAGGATAACCGGCTTAGCTAAACCTACCAACACCTGATTTAACCAGGGCCTGTTTACCGGAATTCAATCGGATCCTGACCAGCCGATGTGAGCAAATCCATGTCATCTGCTAGCCAGTGGTATCAGACTGGCATCGATCCTCGATAGCCTAAGCGTTAAAAATTCTACTCAACCACTCTGACTGGCGCAGTTGGAATATCGCTAATGTGTGGCCTTGCGACCTGAAGTCAGAATGCGAATCAGCCGCTGGTGTCTCAGTTTTGCTTGACCAGGCGGACGCAGATGACACACAAGCCACTGCATCAATGATTTGGTAATGGATACTTTCGTTGGAAGACTGGAGTTGTCCCTTTTCATGCCGCGTTACTGCAGCAAGTGAGACCACACGCTTCCATTTGAGCCCGTTGCAATAACTGGCTTGCGCAATCTTTACAACGACCGCAGCAAGTTCCCACTTTGAGCTCACTACCCAACTCCTCCAGTGAGGTAACCCCGTTGTCTGCTGCGGTTCTAATGTCATGATCTGTAACGGCGTGACAAACACAAACGTACATAACTTAGCCCTTCCTATTCAGAATAAGTTGAGATCTTGATAATAATCATATTGACAATCATTATCATTTGCAAGTATTTTAGTGTTCAGAAATTTATTTGTGGTTTTTCTGGTTACCCGCCAGCTTGATCAGCATCAGATTTCCACTTATTTTTCATTGTTTTTTCAAGGAGATACAGTTTTTACAATTCGTTGCTAAGCTTCACCATGTAACACTCAGATTCCCACTTCGAGTAAAAACGGTACCCTCCCTGAAAACTGAATCAGTGAAGAGACACCAAAACCGTAGCAGCCTCCAGAAACAGAACCAAAATGCATTTATAACTAACGGGAAAGTAAGAAATGAAATCCGATTCATCGATCAATCAGTCACTTAATAACGCCCTCAAGTGGCAACTCACCGCAATCAACCAGCTTTTTCTACATGCCCGAATGGTGAAAAACTGGGGTTTGAACAGTCTCAACGAGCGTGAATACAAATACTCCATCAAAGCAATGAAGATGGCCGATGAACTGATCGAAAGGATTCTATTCCTTGAAGGCCTGCCCAATCTACAAGATCTGGGAAAACTCTATATTGGCGAAGATGTACCTGAAATTCTGGGCAATGACCTGAAGCTACAAAGTGAAATCCGCAGTGATCTGTTATCCGCTGTCGCCCTATGTGAAACCAAGCAGGACTATGTCTCCCGCGAGCTTTTGGAAGAGATACTTGAAGAGACGGAAGAGCAGATCGACTGGTTGGAGAGTCAGCAGTGGCTTATCGAAAACAGTGGCCTGCAAAACTACCTACAATCCAATACTTAACCATAGAGAATCAGCATGAAAGGTAATCAAAAAGTCATAGCTCAACTACAGAAGTTACTACGTGGTGAATTGGCAGCCAGAGATCAGTATTTCACCCATTCGCGTATGTACGACGACTGGGGTTTGAGTAAATTGTTTGAACGCATCAATCATGAGATGGAGGAAGAGACTGAACATGCCGATGCTCTGATCAGACGGCTGCTGTTTCTTGAAGTCACCCCCGACCTCTCTCAACAGGATGGGCTGACTATTGGCGCAGATGTGCCCGCCATGCTGCAGAGCGATCTCGATGTGGAGTATCAGGTCATTGCCGCACTTAAAGAAGCCATCGCAGTCTGTGAAGCTGAACAGGACTATCAATCCAGAGAGATCCTGGAAGCCATGCTGAAAGACACCGAAGAGGACCATGCCTACTGGCTGGAAAAGCAACTGGGCCTGATCGACAAAATCGGCTTACCGAACTACCTCCAATCACAAATGTAAAGCTGCAATACCACGGGCAGAGGGATCTGCCCTATTGCTGAGCGACAAGCTGTAAACCGTTTAACAGGCTGGAAACACCGGAACTGCGCAACGGGATAAACTGGGTATTGTTGCGTTTACAACATCGCTTGACTCTCAGACAAGCATCGTGACTGATACAGTCAATCGGACAGAAAACCACATCGGCGCCGGTCACTTTTTTATCCAGATTGGCGCGGCTATCTTCCACACCACCGTCATGATGGATAAAACTACCGCAACACCCCTCCACCACAGATCTCAGGTGGGGCGCCAGGGACCGGCGACCGCCAATATAGACCACCTTACGACCGGTCAGATTCGGCACCGTTTTAGCCGGCTGAGGGTTGCCGTTTAGGTGCTTCACCAGTTGAGCAAGATTGTGCTCGCTTTGCTTCAACTGCTCGCGGGTTTCCAGCAACAGTTCATTCAGTGCTGAGTGCTGCGCACTCTGTTCATCCAGTGCCTGGCGAGTGGTGGCAAGATTCTGTGTCAGCCACTCGTTTCGGGATTGCAGACGCTCATAACGTGACTCAAGGGTCTGATTATCCGGTGTAAGTTCGACCTCCCGGTTGGCAGCGAGATCCTGGCGTAATTTGGTTACCTGAGATTCCAAAGCGGCTATTCTTTCATCCCGTTCCGCCAAGTGCAGATCATGGACTGCCCGTTGCTTTTTCAGAGTGGTGCTTAGCTCGTCGCATTCAGCCTCCAGCAGGGGAATGCGGGCCAGGGCTTTGCGATGGGACCTTCCCGACAGGTGTGAAAGCATATGGACTTCACCATAGACCCGATCGGAGAGTGGCTTGCTCATCAGTGGATGTGTGATGACTGCCCAGAGCATGCCGGGGATTTCATCATCTGCCAGTGCCTGTTCCCAGTGCGCTGCAAGCTCCTGCTCGCAGCTTACCCTGGACAACTTTTTCAGATGCCGCTGAAAGCGCTTATCGAGTAATTTTTGCAGATTCCGGGTAACCCGACTCTTCTCCCCCGCCGCATGGGCCAGGGTCACATGATAATCAAAGTCGCTCGCCTTCACCTCCATCACAACACCGGCTTGGCGTATCACCCGCTTTAAATCTTCTATCGTCAGGCAAGTACCGATCACCGGACAGTGCAGGCGATCTTCAAGTTCCCAGAGTTTACGGCGTTGCTGCTTAGCAAACTTTTTGAAGATTTGAGGCTTTTGCATCGGCGGCGGTTGAGTTTCATCACTCAGACACATCGGAACGTCACCCCTCGACTGCAGCCGGATTGCCATCCGCAAGTACACGCCACATCTGAAGTGTGCGGCGATAAGCACAGACGATTCCGCCTGATTCCATTGAGTCAGGATGGCTGCAGAGCGCTTCAATGTGAGTCACGATGGCACGCGCCATTTTCTTTGAACGGGAGACCTGGTAGCGCCAAATCAGAAATCCGATTCGGGATTCGATTAACTCAGGCTCCATCTGTTGGAAAAGCTGGGATGTAGTTTCTGATTTCATTAATGCCATGCCAATCTCCTTAAGTTTATTGCAAAGAATCTGGCTGGCTGGTGGGCACAAACACTACCCGTGGCTGGCGTACTTCCAAAACTGATCATTTAGTCAAAATCAACTTACCCTGACGGGTAATACGCAGAATATACTCATCGCCATTGTGCTCAATCACTAAGCGACTCTGGCCTTGTAACAGAGACTCACTGCTTAGACGTGGAACAGAGATGGGTGTGTCGGCTTGTTTAGTATCCGGTTTGGGATCAATCTGCTGCATAGGCCTTCTCTCATCTACAAAATTACATTCTATGTAAATGATAATCATTATCATTTATTTGTCAATCAAAAATCCCGATTTCTGATTGATGAAAAGGCTGGATTTCAGACCTAGAGCACGAATCGGCAGAAGAAGTTAAACGCAAGGCACAGGATTAACCCGGTACCTTTTTCAATCCGCAGTGAGAGATACCCTTTGGCAAAGAGAGGGATCAGAGATAATTGAACAGAGACAGACTCTGTACCATGTTGAAGGATTGCTGTGCCGCCTGAAGCGCCAGCACATCCTGCTCGAAGCGACTTATTGCCTCAGCCAGATCGATATCCTCAATCTCCGAGAGGGAGCTCTGCATGGTGAAGATGAAATCCTCATTGACCCGGCCCTGATCCTCGATGGAGTTGAGCCTCGCCCCGCCTCGGGCGCGTACGGCGCCGATCTGTTCATAGGCGGCATGGATATCATCGATGAAGACCGCATTGGGCGCATCGGCCTCAAGCCCGGCGATAACCCCATGCACCGTCTCGAACAGGTTTCGCTGCGTGCCGGTGCTGGTGGTCAGATTCATGAAGACATCGTAGCCGTTCTCCCGGTCCTGAATCTGCCGGGTGGCGGAGATCTGGATGGTTCTGACCCCCATATCCCCTGAGTAGGTGAACACCCCGTCTGCCGGGTTGCTGAAGGGAATCGAATCCGCATTGTAACCGGCGAAAATATACTCGCCGTCACTGTCCCGGGTATTGGCCAGCGCCATCAGCTCATCGTTCAGCTGTCTCAGCTCCTGGGCAATGGCGATTCTCTGTTCCGCGGAGTAGGTGTCGCTCTGCCCCTGCAGGGTGAGTTCCAGCACTCTGGGCATGATATCTTCCACAGCCGCAAGAGTGGCCTCCTGCAGGTCCAGTCGGGCCCGGGCTCGATCTGCGTTGGCCTGATACTGCTCCACCTGGGTGATCGAGGTCTTCAGATTGAGTGCCTGGGCGGCTCCCGGGGGATCATCCCTCGGGGTCAATATGCGTTTACCGCTGGAGATCTGCAATTGCGCACGACTCAGAGCAGACTGGCGTTCCAGCATGCTGTTTATGCCGCGACTAAACAGTATGGAAGTTGAAACGCGTTCCATAGATTATCTCCCAACTGCACTCAGCAGTGTGTCGAATAGCGTGCTGGCCACGGAAATCACCTGGGCCGATGCCTGGTAGGCCTGTTGATACTGAATCAACTTACCCGCCTCTTCATCCAGATTGACGCCGGAGACCTCGGCTATGGCCTCTTTGGTGCGGGTCAACAGACTCTCCTGGGCCGAGAGATTGAGTTCCGCATGGCGGGTCTTCGAACCCACATCCGAGACCATCGCTACATAACTCTCATCGATGGTGGAGGTGCCGCCCAACAGCACGTCCTGGCTCTGCACACCCACCAGGCCCAAGGCATTGCGGTTGTCGCTGGTGCCACTGGTGTTGTTGCCGATGATAAAAGTATCGCCGTCGTCCGGCACACCGGAGATGGTGAAACTGATATCACCGTACAACGGGAAGGTGGTGCCCGGCACCTGGGTACCGGCAATGGATGCATTATTCAGATCATCATAGGTGATGAAATCGTCAAACGGGTCCACACCGGGAGTCGATCCCGGATAGTAGACCTCAAAGCCGCTGGCGGGACCACCCTGATCATCGTAGACCAGCTGGATGGTACCGCCGGCGAGAGGTAGTCCGGTCATACTCGCATTGGCCGGTTGGGTTATGCTGGCATTACCGGTATTCAGAGGGTTGCCGTTGGCATCCACCGCCGGTGCAACTCTGAGTGGCGAAGCCGCTGCAAGCCTCTCAACATCGTCGAACAGCAGACTGAAACTCTGTGCCCCATTACGGGTTGGCTGGATGATGAAGGTATCCCCGGGTATCGCTCCAGCAGCATTGATATCGATATCGATGCCATCCACTGTATTCAGTCCGGCCGCCAGTGTCTGGGTAGCGCCACTGTTGATATTGGTCAAGATAAAATCAGCACCGTCGTAAGTCAGTTCATAGGTATCGCCAGTGAGTTGACCTATGTCGTTGAACGTCGCTGTAATGGAGCTGCCGTTCGCCGGTCTGGCAAAAACACCAATTGTTCCCAGGCTGAACATAGACGTCCCGGCCAGACCTTCAAGATCCAGCCCAAGCTGGTTCTGGTTATTGATCTCTTCCGCAATACCCAGAGCAACCAATCCAATACGATCCTGGGTCGGATTCAGCATGTCATCACGGAAACTGAGCATACCGCCGATTACACCGCCACTCATCTGCTCGGTTACCACCTGGGTGCCGAACGCATAATCGAAGGTAATCTCAAGTTGACCCGGATCTATGGTTGATGGCTGGGTACCCAGGGTTGCCGCATCGGTATCCATGACCAATGGTTGACCTTTGCCGATGAAGACATTGAACGCACCATCAGATTGCTCCACTACCTGAATATCGATCAGCTCCGCCAGCTCATTGACCAGTTGATCTCTTTTGTCGAGTAGATCATTGGGGGTGCTGCCATAGGCCATCTTGATATCTTGGTTGATCTCAGCAATTCCTTGGGCAATCTGGTTGATCTGACCGACGTTATAACTGATCTGGTTGTTGATCTGGTTACGCATGCTGCCGAACTGCTGATCGAAATATTGGAATCGATCCGCCAACGCCGCCGCTTCGGTCAGTACCAGCTGACGGGACGACACAGAGGCAGGATCGTCCGCCATACCCTGCAGGGCATCGAAAAAGTTCTGAATTACCGGTTGTAATCCGGAATCCGCATTGGCCACCAGATCATCCAGCTGGGCGGCCCCATCGAAATAGGCCTGAAGCTCAGAAGCCACCGAGGCGCTGGCGCGCATCTGACCGACGATAAAATTATCGTACTGACGCAGTGCCTCAGTGGAATCGACGCCACTGCCGATATAGCCCACGGCATTCTGGCTTGGCAGACGGGAAATAAAATCGATCCGCTGACGGCTATAGCCCTCAGTATTCACATTGGCAATGTTGTGGCCGGTGGTATCCAGAGCGAGCCGCGTGGCAATCAACCCGGAGACACCTATGGACTGTAAACTCACCTTACTCGCCTCCTATTCCGCTATATCGGCTGTCTCGCTGAACTCTTGACCTGGTCCAGCGCCGCCTGCATTTCCGGCCCCTGCATCACCCGCAGGATCTTCTCCGCGTATTTGGGGTCGGTGGCGTAGCCCGCATCCTGCAGCGCCTGGAAATAGGCGGCCGTATCCTGGGTGCTGTCGAGGGCTTCGCGATATCTTGGATTCTGTTTGAGGAAGGCCACGTAGTCCTGGAAACTCGAGTCGAAGGAGTCGTAGCTGCGGAAATACTCGCGGCGGCGAACTGCCACATCGTCCTGATACTCCAGGGTCTCGTTACGCACCCGCTCCCCATCCCAGCGTTGGTCCGCCTTGATGCCGAACAGGTTATGACTGTTGTTGCCATTGGCCGCTGAGATCATGTGGCTGCCCCAGCCTGTCTCCAGAGCCGCCTGTGCCAGCAGAGCCTCGGTGGGCAGACCCAATTCTGCGGCAGCCGCTTCAGCCGATGACCAGAGGGTTGAGACAAAGCTCTCGGGGGACTCGATCTTCGGTGTGGCCTGTTGCGACGGCTCAGCCGCGTCAACCGGTGGCTTGTTGGTCAGATGTCGACGGGCCAGGGTGGCCGGATTGTTCCAGTAGCTGTCCAGGCCGGAGAGCTCCCGCGTCGCAACCTGAGTCTCGCCACCCAATTGACGACGCAGCATGGGGGTCATACCCAAACCCTGTTTCTCCGCCAGATGAACCGCCAGCTGCTGATCATACATATCCTGGGCGAAACGACTCTGTTTGCTGTCGAACACCCCACCGCCAAAACTGGCCTGACGCATCTGCTTAACCATCATCTGGATAAACACAGACTCGAACTGACGGGCCGCCTTTTCCGCGGTTGCCCCCTGATCCGCCCGGGCCTGGCGTTTCAGCTCAGCCAGCCCGGAGAAATCGTGATAGAGCGAGGGAGAGACGTTGTTCATCAGATTACCAGCAACTCTGCGCGCAGTGCGCCGGCCTCTTTCAACGCCTCAAGAATAGCCACCAGATCACTGGGAGCGGCACCCACTTGATTGACGGCACGCACTACCTCATCAAGTGAAGCACCGGGGTTGAAGAGAAACATATGATTCTGCCCCTCTTCGGTCACAGTGATCTGGCTTTGGGGAACTACTTCGGTATTACCGCCGCGGGAGAACGGTGCCGGCTGGGAGACGGCCGGATCCTCACTGATGCTGACCACCAGGTTGCCATGGGATACCGCAGCGGGATAGACCCGTACCTGATTGTTGATCACCACGGTACCGGTTCTGGAGTTGATGATCACCTTGGCAGAGGCGATACCGGGTTTGACTTCGAGCTCTTCGAGCATGGAGATGAAGGTGACCTTCTGGCCCGGATCGATCGGTGCATTGACCCGGATGGAAGTGGCATCCACCGCCTTGGCGGTACCCGGGCCGATAGTCAGGTTGATCGACTCCGCCACCCGCATTGCGGTGGTGAAGTCACCATCGTTCAGATTCAGAGTCAGCATCGGTGCCTTGTTGAAACTGTTGGGGACTTCCCGTTCAACCGTCGCACCGTTGGGAATCCTGCCGGCACTGGGAATATTGACGGTCAGCTTGGAACCGTCCTGACCTTCCGCACTCAAGCCGCCAACCACCAGGTTACCTTGGGCCAGGGCATAGTTGTTGCCATCCGCACCTTTCAGCGGAGTCATCAGCAGAGTGCCGCCACGCAGGCTTTTGGCATTACCCAGGGAGGAAACAGTGATATCGAGTTTTTGACCGACTTTGCTGAACGGAGGCAGATCGCCATGCACGATAACCGCTGCCACATTCTTCGGTTTGATGTTGACCCCTTCAGGGATCTGCACGCCCAACTGAGAAAGCAGGTTCTTCAGGCTGTTGATGGTATAGGGCGAGTCGGTATCCTTATCGCCGGTCCCGTTCAGACCCACCACCAGGCCGTAACCGATCAACTGGTTGTTACGCACACCCTGGATCGACGCCAGATCTTTGATGCGTTCGGCCAGCAGGGGTTGTGCGGTCATCATCATGACGGCCAGAACCAGTAGAATGCGTTTCACAAGAGCTTTCATCTCAGATACCTCAGAAGGGAGAGAGTACACTGTTGAAGAACCGGGAGAGCCAGCCCATGGAGTTGGCATCCGCCAACGCCCCTTCACCTTTATAGGTAATGGTCGGATCGGCGATGCGGGTTGAGACGACGGTATTGGTGGGTGAAATGTCGCTCGGCCGGACGATACCGGAGAGCCGGACATACTCGGTACCCTGATTGATACCGATACGTTTTTCTCCCCGTACATAGAGATTACGGTTAGGCAATACTTCAATCACTGAGACGGTAATGCTGCCACTCAAAGCGTTGCTCTGGGAGGCACTGCCGTCACCGCTGAAATCGTTCTCAGAGGCCAGATCGAACCCCAGGTTGACATCCTTATTGTTGGCGATGGGTACGAAGCCCGGAACATTGAACTCCATCGCCTGACCGAACAGAGTCGGGCTGGTCAGGCTGTTGTTTGAGCTTTTAGAGGTTGTGGTGCTGGCGGATTTATTCGCCTGGGTACTTTCAACCAGTTGCACGGTAAGCAGATCCCCAACCCGTCGGGCGCGCTGATCTTCAAACCAGGCATTCTCATAACCCGCCTGATAGATCGCGCCGTTACCGGTGGGTGCCGGTGGCGGCAGCACGGGACGGATCGGCGCATAGGCAGCATCGCGCACAGGATTGCTGTTCTGGCAACCGACCATCGCCAGCATGATTAAACCCAACCAGGAGATTTTGTGTAGTCTGCCCATCAGCCCGTTACCCGTTAAAGTTGCTGATTGACGTAGGAGAGCATCTCGTCCGTGGTGGAGATTGCTTTCGAGTTCATCTCGTAGGCTCGCTGTGTTTCGATCATATTCACCAGCTCTTCAACCACATTCACATTCGAGCTCTCCAACGCCCCCTGAATCAAAGTACCGGTACTGTCGTTACCGGGGATCGCCGTATTCACCCCACCGCTGGCATTGGTCTCACGGAACAGGTTGTCGCCGATCGGCTCAAGCCCCTGGGGATTGACGAAGTAGCCCAATTCAATCTGACCGATCTGGGTCGGCGTACTGTTGCCGGAAACCAGGGCGGAGACCACGCCGTCGGACCCGATGGTCACACTGGTGGCGTTGGTGGGCACGGTCATCGCCGGTTGCAGCTCATAGCCGTTGGGGGTGACGATATTGCCGTCTGCGGTAAGGCTGAAAGTGCCATCACGGGTATAGACGATATTGCCGTCCGGATGCAGCACCTGGAAATAGCCCTTACCCTGCACCGCCACATCGAGGGAGTTGCCGGTCTGTACGATATTGCCCTGGCTGTGTTCTTTCTGAGTCGCCACCACCCGAACACCGGTACCGACCATCAGACCCGAGGGCAACTCGGTATTCTCCGAGGATTGAGCACCTACTTGGCGCAGGTTCTGGTAGATCAGATCGTTGAACACCGCCCGATCACGCTTGAAGCCGGTGGTGTTGACGTTGGAGAGATTGTTGGAGATCACAGACATATTGGTCTGCTGAGCATCCAATCCGGTTTTAGCGATCCACAGTGCCGGGTACATAGTCTCTTCCTCGTTGCGTTACTGTTTAATAGGTATTGTGCAAATTGCCTGCCAACATCAGCTCATGTTCATCAGGCTGGCGGACGCCTTGTCCATCTCTTCGGCGTTTTTCATCATCTTCACCTGCAGCTCGAATTTGCGCGAAAGCTCAATCATGTTCACCAGGGCGTCAGCCACGTTCACGTTGCTGCTCTCGATGCTGCCTGAAACCAGCTGGGTTGCGGCATCCGCGTCCGCTTCACCCCCCTCTTTCATGCGCAGCAGACCATCTTCGCCTTTGTAAAGGGCGTCCCGTGGCGGATTGACCATCTTGATCCGGTCAACGATGGCCAGGGCCTCCGGGGTAGCGCCTTCGGGGAGAATCGTGATCGTGCCGTCCGGTGCGATCTCGAGACGCTCCATGGGCGGCAAGGCAAGCGGTCCACCATTGCCGATCACCGGCAAACCTTCGCCGTTCGTCACCAGGCCGTTGGCATCCACTTTGAGATCGCCACGACGGGTATAGGCCTCTGAGCCATCCGGGGCCTGAACGGCAAAATAGCCCTCACCATTGATCGCCACATCCAGAGGATTGCCGGTGGTTTGCAGACTGCCCTTGTCAAAATTGATGTCCGGGCGCTCATCCAGGGCGTAGACCCGAGTTGGATAACCAGGCCCAAACACAGGCATACTGCGGAATTGGTTGAGATCTTCCATGAATCCCGGGGTGTTCACATTGGCCAGATTGTTGGAGTTGCTCGCCTGAGCCATCAGCGTCTCTTTGGCTCCGCTCATAGCAACGTAAAGCATGCGATCCATGGGTTGGCTCCTGTCTTGAAATCTTCACTTGATCGACTTTGACAAGAACTCTGCAATATACGGACCAGCCTAAGGGAACAGCCAGATTTGAACCATTCAGATGGTATCCACAAATGACGCCAATCACCGCAAACGGATACCAATGAAAACAGAGTGATGGCTTCAATACCGCTCATCCCGGCGGATACCCACTGCTGTCCGGAAAAAATCAGTGCATGTGTGTTTAATCAAAGCGTATTTGGTGGGGCGTGGCCCCACCCTACACCCTGAACTCAATGGTAGGGTGGGGCCACGCCCCACCAAACAGGGTTTGAGTAAGCCCCAAACATGGAACCGGGTATGCGACAGGATGAGTCATACAGCCGACCAAAAATGTGTGTTCTTTAGATCGGCTACAGATCCATCATAGAAGATACACAGCAAGGTGAGATACTAAATACATTACGAATTTGGAATAATGTCAGCGACAGAATCAATTGAACTATACAGATGGCCAAAAGCAAAAAAAACCAGAACCCCTCCCAAGAGACTGTAACCGAAGCCATGCAGATCGCCCGTGCCACCCAGCGCCCGGGTCAGACCAAGGAGCAGACCAAACTGATCGCCATGGGTATCCAGAAAGGCATAGATCAGTACAAAAAGCAGCACAAAGCCAAGCTCAGGGAGATGGACAAACGCAAAAAGAAGGAGCAGCGCAGTAAACAGCTCGACGCTGAAATAACCGAGCAAACCGACACGCCGCAACAATCGACCAATAAGCTGCCCTGGGTATTGTTGACACTCTCCTGGCTGCTGTTTGCCTCCTACCTGATAGCTTCCCTGCTCTACACAACTTGAGCCAGCTGGCTAAAGGGAATCCGCATAGGCGAACAGCGCAGGAATCCCACCGGTATGCCAGAAAAGCACCTTGTCCGTTTTGCTGAATTCACCACCACGAATCATATCGATCAAGCCACCCATGGCCCGGCCTGTGTAGACCGGATCCAATAGAATAGCTTCGTTTTCAGCGGTCAACGAAATGGCCTCTCTTTCCAGCTCACCGATCACCCCATAACCGTCTCCGACGTAATCCCCGTTGAGGATCAGGTCTTCAGCCGAGAAGCGGCGGTCACTGTTGATAGAGTGGCTGGTTCTGTTGGCCAGATCGAGAATAAAATCACTAAAAGGAATCGCGTCGGTTTCGCCTTTGTCGATGTTGATGCCTATTAAACGATAAGCCTTGTGCAGCAGGACCTTGCCCAGCATCATGCCTGCCTGTGTACCACCGGAGCTGGAAGCAAAAACGATATGGGTGATAGCCGAGGTATCCAACTGCATCTCCAGTTCCGCCATGGCGTGTACAAAGCCATAGGCGCCAAGTTCATTCGAACCGCCATAGGGAATCACATAAGGCTCTCTTCCCTCTGCCTTCAGCTTTTCAACAATCTCAGGGATATCCTCGCCTTTGCGATGATCACCACTCCAGTGCACCCGGGAGCCAAACAGATTATCCAGCATTAGATTGCCATTCGCCGTTTCGGGTGGTTCTCCACCCAGTACCAGGTGACACGCCTTATGCAGTAGCGCGGCGGCGGCAGCCGTTTGTCGGCAGTGGTTTGATTGTGCGGCACCGGCCGTTACCACCGTATCGCAACCCTTGGCTATCGCATCGTAAAACAGATACTCAAGCTTTCTGGTTTTATTACCTCCGAGTGCCAAGCCGCTCAGATCATCCCGCTTCATGAATATTTCCGGGCCGTTCAGAATTGAACTCAGACGGCTGAGCTTGGTGATTGGTGTAGGGAAATTCCCTAGATTCACTTTAGAGGGGGATGTAATACTCATACTGCAATATTGCCGGCAAGAGGGTTTCAGTGATTATTGTCCGTGAACTCCGAAGTGCCGGAGTAAAATTAAAACCTGAACTTTTGGGTTCAAGTATCAATGGCACTTACTTAAGGCATTTACGCTCCAATTTAGCTGGAGAAGTTGGGCCGCACCTAAGAGAATAACCGCCAATGAACGCTAATCAGCGCAAAATGCCGCGAATAACTTCCACATGGTGGCCTCTAATTGCGTAGATTCGCGGTGATTAGCGTTCATTGGCGGTTAATCTCTTAACTAAGTGCCGTTCGGTTCAGGTATAAGTTTAGCCCGACTCCACCATCGCGTTGACCACATCGTTCCAGGCCAGCGCGAGATTGGTCCGATTGTAGCCTCCACCACCCAAGGCAATAAAGCGCCCCTGACAATACTCATTGGCGATTCGACTCAAACTGGCGGCCGCATGGGCGTGAGCGGCCGGGGTAAAGGCCATATGCGTGATGGGATCCCCTTCCACACTATCCGCGCCCGCTTGGAGAATAATCAGCTCAGGTTTTGCCTGTCGAACAAACTCCTCGACCATCGGCCAAACCTTATGGAACATCTCATCATCCGCCAATGGAGGAAGCGGCAGGTTGAGCTTACGCCCTTTGCCCGCACCTTTACCTCGCTCCTCGACAGCACCCGTGCCCGGATAGAGATA
>JAKSBX010000136.1 GCA_022360905.1 Chromatiales bacterium | reverse complement strand
TGAATTTAATGGCATTATAGATAATGAAGACGATTCTCGTGACCGGTGGTGCCGGATTTATTGGTGGAAATTTTGTCCACTTTCTACTTTCTCAGCAGGATTCCCTCAAGGTAATTAACCTGGATGCGCTCACCTACGCTGGCAATCTGGATACCCTGAAATCGCTGGAAGATCACCCGAATCACCACTTCGTTCAAGGGAAGATTCAGGATCAGGATTTGGTATCCGGTCTATTCGAGCGCTACAAACCGGATGCCGTGGTCAATTTTGCCGCTGAGAGCCATGTCGATCGCTCCATTGACGGTCCGGCCGAGTTTATCGACACCAATATCGGTGGGACCTTCAACCTGCTGGAGTGTGCCAGATTACACTGGCAGTCACTGCCTCAAGAAGAGCGCGATTCATTCCGTTTTCTGCATGTCTCCACGGATGAGGTGTATGGCTCATTGGGGGCAGAAGGGCTGTTCACCGAGACCACAGCCTATGCCCCGAACTCTCCGTATTCGGCCTCAAAAGCGGCCTCTGATCATTTGGTCCGTGCCTGGCATCACACCTACGGTCTGCCGGTATTGACCACAAACTGTTCAAATAATTACGGCCCCTACCAGTTTCCGGAAAAACTCATTCCGCTCTTCATTCAGAAGGCGCTGACAGGCGAACAGCTGCCGATCTATGGCGATGGCAGTAATGTAAGGGATTGGCTCTACGTGGAGGATCACTGCAGTGCGATCTGGCGTGTGCTCGAGGCGGGTAAACCGGGTGAGGTTTACAATGTGGGCGGGAATAATGAAATGTCCAACCTGGAAGTGGTGGAGACACTCTGCGCCTTGCTCGATGAGCTCGCACCGGATTCAGAGTTCAAACCACACAATCAGTTAAAAACCTTCGTTAATGACCGGCCTGGCCATGACCAGCGCTACGCCATCGACGCGAGCAAACTTGAGCGGGAGCTGGGTTGGACACCATTGGAAACCTTTGAAACCGGGTTAAGGAAAACGGTTCAGTGGTATCTGGAGAACAATCTCTGGTGCCAGCGGGTACTGGATGGGAGTTATCGTGGCGAACGACTGGGGCAGGGCTGATCATGGCTAAGACAGTGAAAAAAGGCATTATTCTGGCAGGCGGCTCGGGAACCCGTCTGCATCCGCTGACCCTAACGATCTCCAAGCAGCTGTTGCCTGTCTATGATAAGCCGATGATCTACTATCCGCTCTCAACCCTGATGCTGGCTGGGATCCGGGATATTCTGATTATCACAACACCACAGGATGCTCAGTTGTTCAAAGGGCTGCTGGGAGATGGCCATCAATGGGGAATAGAGATCACCTATGCCGTTCAGCCCGATCCGGGTGGCCTGGCACAGGCTTTTATCATCGGTCAGGAGTTTATTGCAGGTGATCCCTGCTGCCTGATTCTGGGCGACAATATCTACTATGGGCATGGGCTCGTCGACTCACTCAAGCGGGCCGCCCAAACATCGGATGGCGCTACGGTATTCGGATATTGGGTAAAAGACCCGGAACGTTATGGTGTGGTGGATTTCGATGAACAGGGGCAGGTTAATGATATTGAAGAAAAGCCGGCCAAACCAAAATCCAACTATGCCGTTACCGGTCTCTATTTTTATGATGAACAGGTCACGGATCTGGCACTCTCACTGAAGCCTTCGGCGAGGGGTGAGCTGGAGATCACCGATCTGAATAAATGCTATCTTGAGATGGGCAAACTCAGCCTGGAAAAGATGGGGCGTGGCATTGCCTGGCTGGATACCGGCACCCACGAGAGCCTGATTCAGGCGAGTAACTTCATTGAAACCATTGAGCTCCGCCAGGGATTGAAAATTGCCTGCCCGGAAGAGATTGCCTTCTCACAGGACTGGATCAGCCTGGAAGATCTGAAATCGATGGCAGAAGCACTGAGTAAGAACGGTTATGGTCAGTATCTGCTGGGACTCTGTGAGCGGAGAATGTAGGGATGGAAGTGGTGGAGACTAAAATTCCAGGGGTTCTGCTGCTCAAGCCCAAAGTATTCGGCGATCAGCGCGGTTGGTTTATGGAGAGTTGGCAGAACGAACGCTATGCTTCACTGGGTATTACTGAGCAGTTCGTCCAGGACAATATGGCCTATTCCGAACAGGGCGTGTTGCGGGGGCTGCATATTCAGAATCCCTACGGTCAGGGAAAACTGGTACAGGCGATTAAAGGTGAGGTCTTCGATGTGGCTGTCGATGTACGCAAAGGATCGCCCTGGTTTGGTCAATGGGTTGGTGCGCATCTCTCTGAATCGAACCACCATCAGTTTTATGTGCCTGTGGGTTTCGCTCATGGCTATCTGGTACTGAGTGAAGAGGCGATTTTTGCTTACAAATGTACTGACCATTACCATCCTGAAACCCAGTTTTCAGTCCGTTGGGATGATCCGGATATCGGTATTGACTGGCCGGGTGGACTGAATCCGTTGTTGGCGGAGAAGGATCGGGATGCGCCCCTTCTCAGTGAAATTCCTGATGAGACGCTTCCTCTCTATATGGGTGAGAAAGGGGCATAGTATGTCGGCGAATCGTCCGAAGATTTTATTGATCGGTGGCGATGGGCAAGTTGGCTGGGAGCTGCAACGGACCCTGGCCGTGCTGGCCGATGTGACGGCTACCTCACTTTGTGGAAGTTACGGC
>JAKSBX010000202.1 GCA_022360905.1 Chromatiales bacterium | reverse complement strand
ATTTCATCACCCGGCATTCGTTTGCTACTGCCTAGCTCATTCCTGAAACATTGGCGCATGGTTAATCAGCTGATGAAAACCTAATGAGATGCAAAGAAAAGCGATTCGGCTGTCCGGACGAAGTTCTTGCTCCTTTTTAAGGTTGGCTCGCATTTCCCGCTTCAACCCACACCTGAGATACTTATTGCAACAGCATGTATCTGATCTTGGTGCAGCAGATCGAGACCCATTCCCGCAACATCTCCGCCAGAACCAATACGTAACATTTGTGCCTCTTCACCATGCGCAGCACTAACCATGACATTGAGGTGAAGCGCAATAGCGTTTTCTGCAATACTTATCCGTTTATCTGACCAATCGTGCTTGCGTGCAAGCTCTGAAACTCTAAGAGCCCCAACACTGGTGAAGCACTGCTGTTTATCGTTATCTAGGCGATAATCATCCGTTAACCCCAGATCGTGCATCATAAATGCAGTGAATAGCGCCTCATCGTCGAAGCCACCCACACCATGGCATGGATACAAAACGCCGCTATCCCTGTCTTACCCCAGGTGTCGGAGCGTAAAGAACCCTCTGTTTCTCCGGGAATGCTATCAGCCGTGCAATCAAATCGGCGCGTGATTCGTCTACAGAGATGAGCGCAGGGCATACATGCCCCCAGCACTCAGCCATAATTCAATCAGGAGGAAATAAGCCAAATGAATACCAATGATCGTATCCGAACCGCGATTGCCAGCATGCTGGCTGCGGGCACAATGCTCGCCGCCCAGAACGCTGTGGCTGTGCCAGACGCGCCTAAGGCATGGGAGAAGTGCGCCGGCATCGCCAAGGCCGGCAAGAACGACTGCGGCGCGCTCGACGGCAAACACGCCTGTGCCACTCAGTCGACGGTCGACAACTCCGAACAGGAGTGGGTGTATGTGCCTCAGGGCACGTGCGAGAAGATCACCGGTGGGGTGGTCGCCAAAGTTAAACCAGCGAAGTAAGGCGTTGACTACCGTGCCTCCCCTTCGGGGGCGCGGGTCAGTGTCGGGTGTTGGCATTGGCCTGCGTGACCCGCATTTCGAACAATTGATGGCGGCCGAGCATGGCGTGCCGTGGGTCGAGCTGCTGGCCGACAACTTCCTCGCCCGCGGCGGTCTCGTGCCACAACAGCTCGAACGTATCGCTGATCGGTATGCACTGACGCTGCATTGTGTCGGCATGAACCTCGGTGGCAGCGAGCCGCTCGATCTCGGCTACCTCGGCGGCATCCGTGCGATCGCCGAACGCACAGCGCCGGCGTGGGTCTCCGATCATCTTTGTTTCACGCGTTGCCACGGCCACCACTACCACGACCTGTTGCCATTGCCGTACAGCGAGGAGTCGGTTCAACATATCGCCTCCCGCATCCGCCAAGTCCAGGATTTTCTCGGCCGCCGCCTCGTGGTCGAGAACGTATCGGCCTATCTATGTGCGGATGCACCACTGAGTGAGGCCGAATTTGTCGCCGCTGTGTGCGACGAGGCCGACTGCGAGCTGCTGCTCGACGTCAATAACCTGTACGTCAACCAGGTCAACCTGGGCCTTGATGCGGCCACGGCGATCGCCCAGGTGCCGTTGCACCGGGTGCGCGAGGTGCACCTGGCCGGGTACGAGGACAAGGGCGATTACCTGATCGATGCGCACAACAATCGTGTCAGCGAACCCGTTTGGGCACTGTTTCGCCGAGTCGCACGCGCCCTGCCCAGTGCGCCGGTGTGCATTGAGTGGGACAATGACATTCCACCGCTCGATGTGCTGCTCGACGAGGCGCAACGGGCGAGCCGTATTCTGGATGAAGCCGTGAGGGCGGTTGCATGACTCCCCTCGCACAGTGGCAGCACGACCTGGCTGCAGCAATCGACGGAGGCACGACTATCGATGTCGCGCTGGCGGCGCGCAGCGTGCCTGGGCTCAGTGCCGAGCAGGCTTGTGAGGTCTATCGCAGATCGAGCCAAGGCGCACGCGTTGCGGCGCTGAGCGATGTCTACCCGGTGTGCCGCCAGCTGCTCGGTAGGCAGTCTTTCGACGGCCTGGCGCGCAAATTCGTGCGCCGAAACAGTTCCACTCAACCCGACCTGAATCGCTTTGGTGATGGTTTCTCGGCTTTCGTCGACACAGTCGTCGACACACAAAAGGTGTTCGCCGGACTACCTTGGCTCGGCGAACTGGTCGCACTCGAATGGGCCTGTCACAGCATCTACTATGCGGACGATGATCCTCCACTGGACCTTGGCCCGTTGGCCGATGCCGAGCCGTCGCAGCTGTTTCTGCGTCCAATATCGGCGCTGGTCTGGCTGCGCACCACTTGGCCTGTGCATGCGATCCGGGCAGCGCACCGCGATGGCGACGACCCGTCGGCACTACGCATTGAACCCGGTGAATGGTGTCTGGTTATCGAGCGACGAGGCTACGAAGCCTGGGTCGAGGTGGTCGATACCGAACTGTGGCGCCTGCTCGATAGCTGTGCCCAGGGGTGGGATCTGGCTAGGCTGGCAGCCGATGACAGCCTCGCTACCGAACGCCTCGGCGAGCTGATCGAGCGTGGCTGGATGGGTGCTGTGGAGCGGCGCAACGATGTTGTTTGACCGCGATATGCTGAACCGCCTGTACCGCTATGCCTATGCGCTCAGCGGCGACGAACCGGGGGCCGGCGATCTACTACAGGACACCGTCGAGCGTTGCCTGCAACGCCCACCCGGCGCACTGGCCTGTCCCGAAGCCTACGCACGCCGTGTCATGCGCAACCGTTACATCGACATCACGCGGCGGCGCAAGGCCAGTCCCGAGACCGGCGATGCTCACGCCGATGCGGAGCTGTTGGCGATCGATACCCACTGTCTCGAGTCATTGACCGTCAGCCGTGACATGTTGCAGCAGGCCTGGTCGCGGCTGGATGCGTTCGAACGGGAGATCCTCTACTATTGGGCGGTCGAAGACATGACCGCAGCCCAGATTGCTTCGACACTCGGCAGCCGTCGGGGCACTGTGCTAGCGCGAATTCACCGCCTGCGCGCCAGGTTGCGTGCTGAGTTCGGTGACGATGCTGCCGCACAGGGGGTGAAGCTATGAAGCCCAATTTGAAACAAAGCGTGATCGAACACCTGGAGTCGGTTCGCCTCGACGATGCGCGTCTCGACGAACTCGAGGCTTTGCAGCGGATGCCGTCTGCACGTAGCTGGTGGCGTAACCGCACGCTGCAGCTATTCGCCGCCGCCTGCCTGTTAGTCGCGGTCGTGGTCAACTGGTTGCCGCTCGAACAGCCTGACTTGTTAGACGCGATCGCCGAAGAGGCGGTCATGAACCACCTTGCCCAGACTCCACTCGAGGTGCACGGTACGACGGTCGCCGAGCTCGACGGCCATTTCGACCAGCTCGGGTTCCGTCTGGTCGAGCCTCTCGCGCCGGCTGACGGTGGACGTTTGCTCGGCGGACGCTATTGCAGCCTGCAGGGCGTGACCGCTGCGCAACTGCGTCGACACGACGCTCAAGGACGCACCCAGAACCTCTACCAGGTCCCTTACCAACCCGCGTCGATGGGCGAGTTGCCGGATCCAGCTCTCGGTGAACAGCCGCGCACATTGCAGGTGCGCGGCTTGAATGTCGATCTTTGGGTCGAACACGGTCTGTTGTTCGCGCTGACTCGCGACTAGTGGTGGGTGTAGATTTAAGAAGAATAACCGCGCAATCCCAGATCTATGCCCGGAGCAGCATGCTCTTAGGCTTGATTAACTAAAAATCAGTCAGTTGTGACTCTCAACTCCCCAACATTGCCCCTGTGAGGCTGTTATTAGAAGTATCGGCATCAATCAACCTATAATATTTGTATATTTTGCATATTATTTGCATAATATGTAATTATTATAGATCCTTAATGGAAAATAAGATGCTAATTGAGTTCCGGGTCAAAAATTTCCGCTCTCTTCGTGATGAGCAGGTACTCACTCTAGTGGCCTCCAAGGACAAGACATTGCTGTCGAGCAATGCACAGGAGACAGGCGTCAAGGCCGCCCCCGCCCTGCTGCGTAGCACGGCGATCTATGGCGCCAATGCCAGTGGTAAGTCGAATCTTGTGAAGGCATTGCAGTATATGCGAGGCGTTGTCGCAGAGTCGGCTACTGTAATCCAACCCGGCCAGACCTATAATCTCCAACCCTTTCGTCTTGATCGCACTTCGGTCACCGAACCCACTGAGTTTGAAATCACCTTTCTAGTCGATGGGGTACGCTACCAGTATGGGTTTTCCATGACTCAAGCACGTATCGTTAACGAATATCTGCTGGTTTACAAAGCTTTCAAGCCACAGCGTTGGTTCGAGCGCTACCTGGACGAAGAAACGGACGAGGAGATCTACGAGTTCAGCGCCAGTTTCAAGGGCAGTAAGAGCACTTGGCAGCAAGCTACCCGTTCCAATGCCCTCTTTCTTTCGATGGCCGTACAACTTAACAGCGAACAGCTACGGCCGGTATTCGATTGGATTACCAAGCAACTGATCGTCTTTAACGAGGTTACACCTTTAGCCCCTGAGTTCTCGATACAGATGTTGCAACAGCCCGAAGGACGTAAGGAGATCTGTGAGTTTCTTAAGTCTGCGGATATCAGTATTAAAGACATCAGCCTGGTCATCCGTAAAATACAGGGGGAGCGTATGCGCGTCGATTTGACGTCCGGAAAAAGAGAGATTCAACCGGAAGAGATCGAAGATCGCCAATTGCATTTTCTCCATGCAACCGACCAGGGAGAAGCCACATTTGAGTTGAGCGATGAATCAGGTGGCACACGAAATCTGCTGTTTACGGCCGGTCCAGTGCTCGATATTCTACGCAAGGGATATACACTGATCATTGATGAGATAGACACCAGTTTGCATACGCTACTGGTCCAAGAGATGGTGCGGCTATTCCATAACCCAAAAACCAATGCCGCCGGTGCGCAGTTAATCTTTACCACCCATGATACCTCATTGCTCAACGCACCGGGATTGCTGCGCAGAGATCAAATCTGGTTCACAGAGAAGGATGCTGACCAGGCATCTAACCTGACCAGCCTATCAGAGTTTAGCCCACGCAAGAACGAAGCGCTTGAGCGGGGTTATCTTACAGGTCGGTATGGCGGCATTCCTTTCATTGAAAAAATGATGGGGCTAACCTCCTGATGGGGCGGGACAACCAACCGAAAGAGCGCCAGCGCAGACAGCTTGAACGGAAATTGAATCGCCGGGCAAGCTATGACCGTATTCTCATCGTTTGTGAAGGCACGAAGACAGAACCGCACTATTTTCGTGAAATACGATCAACCTACCGACTCCATACGGCAAATGTACAAGTCATGCCCTGCGAGACCGGTACTGCCCCGATTCAGGTTGTAACATACGCCCATGATCTGTTTGTTGCTGGAGACCCTCATAAGCGTATCCTGGCCAGAGCTTTCGAAAAAGTATATGCCGTATTTGACCGCGATGATCATAAGAGCTACTTTCAAGCTTTAGATCGTGCGCAGGCATGGGATGGAAAGCTTCGTAACGACCTTAGAAAACCGATACAATTTCAGGCCATTGCCTCAATACCTTGTTTTGAGTTATGGCTTTTACTCCACTTCGAGGATATCAAGGCACCTATCGACCGAGACGAAGTAATAGCTAGATTGAAGCGGTACATACGTCATTATGACAAGGGGTTAAACGACGCCTTTGCACTCACTGCTGACAATCTAACAGCCGCATTGCATAGGGCTGAACAGCTCGAAGAAGTGAACAATGCCTATAAAGACCCGATGCCCTATACGGGGATAGCAGAATTGGTCAGGCTGATGACAGAGATGAAAAGCTAATAAGTAGACGTTCTTATAGACGGGGACTAAAGCCTTCCCTCCTAACTAATGATTTATTTAAATAACATCTAGCTATTGCCTAACTTAGCCACTGCCAACCTTGAATCACCAAATAGAGCCACAACGATTTAATAGTCACTCATATTTTTTGACAAGTTCTTCCATTTCATCGTCGTTAAGGATAATTCAAACTCACTCGTGTTATCGACATATTCTTCTTTGCCATCTTTAGTAACGATCAGCTTTCCTCCTTTAACTGTAATCGTAGAATGACCATCGAAATATGCTTTATGTCGACTGATCCAGCCAGGCATTTCTCCACCAGTCTTTACCTCCTCAATTTTTAGAGTTTTGATATCCAACTGGTAAACAGGCGTATGACCTGGCCGCCTATCCTCGAGATATCCAAGAGTACCAATAATATAGATACGATGACCAACTAAAGTAGCCGTATGGAAATCTGTGGGGGGAAATACCTCTTTTGGATAGATGTAAATATCGCATTCACCATTGCCCTTATGCACAAAAACATCATTGTAGATACAAAAATCAGGGTCATAAGAGTCTTCATGCTCACCAGCGATCTCAATAAATCTTCCATCGCTTAATGGCGTAATGGATTTTCCGAATCGATCGAAGCTCCATACTGGATCATCATCGAATATACTACGCTTCTTATCAAACTTACTGGCCGCATGATAGGCTGATCCGCCACACTTAACCATCGCCTGCCAGAAGGGTTTATTGGCAACCTCGGGATTTGATTTTCCGAAGACTCTGTATTTGTCATTAAAATATTCTTGTTTGGAAACATCAGGAGCCATATCTACGGCGTAACCCAGCATCTTCGCGCGTGTTTCTTTGTTGATATCATTGATGTCAGCACCAGCCGACACTAAGGCCCTGACAATATCAAGACTGTTTGTCACTGTAATTGCCTGTTCAGGTATGTTGTTTTCTCGATATATATCCACACCATGATTGATTAATGCATCAACAGACTTTTTAGCTCCACCCTCAGCTGCATCAATTAAAGGCGTAGTACCAAACCGATCGGTTTGCTCAGGATCAAATCCGTTTTCAATTAACCAATTGAGCATGTCGACGTTATCCTTCTGGATAGCATATGCCATAGCAGTCTTTGCACACCGCCCGACTGCACCAATATCAGCTCCTGCCTGTACAAGTATTTCTGTTTTAGTGATATCTCCAACCAGAATAGAAAATAGAAAGGGTGTTCTTTCCCAAAAGTCCTTATGTTCCAGGTCACTACCTGTAACAATAAGCTCTCTGAGGGTGTCGGAGCTTTGGTAAGCAATAGCATGAAATAGACTAGTCCACCCGAGCTGTGATTCATCCGCTCCCCTCGAAAGTAATAATTCAATAACATCAAATCTTCCATTATTAGAGGCCACACGGAGAGGTGATTCACAATATTTTGTTATTTGATTCGGATTGTGCCCTTCGTCTAGAAACGCCTCTACTTTCGGTAACAAATCGGCACTATTCTTATATATCAACTGTAATAACGAATATGACATATTGGTTTTATTCAAATTTCAAATACTTATAGATCGGTGACTATATCTATTGGTACTTCTGATGACGCCACTTGAAAGAAGCCAGCAAGCTATAGCTACCGTTGTAATCCCGACACCCCCTCAATACGTTTCAAAACAAGTTACGGTATTAAGCGGGTAGTCGGGGAACGCACCTATGATACCTTGTCTTGCAGCTGATGGGTCGCGGTTATCTTATCGATATACCGGTCAACCTCTCTTCTGGGCAGGCCCATACGGAGTGCTGTGTGATTCAGAAAGCGTTCTCGGTTTTCCCGGCTCAATACCGGCATCGCATGGCATAACGACGAGAGGCAGGATGACGCCTTTTGACCTGCTTCTCCTTGTTGCCGGTTCAGCTCGATCAGGCGTTGTCCGGTGTAGGCGAGTGCGCTGCGGGTCATTTCTGTGACCCAGTAGTAGCCGAAGGCGGCTTTTGGGGGCAGGCCGCCCTCTTCTTCGTCCAGTTTGAGGTAGTTGCTCAGTTCGATCACCGCGGCGGCCCGGTCGATGGCATCGATGCAGTCGCTGAAGTTGGGCCGGTTTTGAGCGGTTTGGAAGAAGGGGTGGCATGGGATGTCTGCCTCGTTTAGGCGATCTTTGAGGGATGAGGCTGGCATTTTTGTGCTCATATCGCCCTCCTGACCTGCTGAGGGTGGCCGTTGGCGGCAATATGAGGATTGGCGGGAGGCGCTTTGTGCGCGATTCGAGTACAATTCGGCTCGGTCATGGCAATACTCCTTTATTGTCGTGATTAGTCGTCCGCTTGGGGAGCTGCGAACTCTCCAGGTGGGCGCATTTTTTAAGGCTCGGTGATCTCAGTCGTTCCTACAATACCTTTTAACACTTTGTCTCGTTAGATAGCTTCGAAACGGCCAAGCTTTGACAAACCTTTCCTTGGTGACAGCACAGTTGACATGCTGTTAAAACAAACCTACTGAGGTTAGGTTGAGTTGTCAATATAAAACGTTGACGGAGTTTTGGCTTTTGAGCATTCGCCCAGCATGATTACGCCTGAATCAATCGGAGTGGCAAAGCCAATACTTCCAGGCTGATTCTGCTCAATATACAGCTCAAAAAGATAATAAAACACAGCACATCGAGTTTCTTGCAGAAGATGAGCCTGGAGGGCTTAGGGTCAAGCTCAAAAAGCATTGGACACCACGAAAGCCCCCTATTCCATTAGTAGGATAAAAACTGTACAGGATTTTTCAAAATGATGTCCCGTAAGAATCCATACGCTTCGATACTAATAAGCCGATCCAAATTTGCTTAGGGAAAAACGTTGCACAACATCCACAGATTGATCTGAGTTGGAGGAAGAAGTAGCCTTAACCTGTTAAGGATGGATTTCCCGCACTGCGACCCCTTAAACACAATATCACTTCAATTAAAGGGCTAGCAAATTCACACCTAGTGCGCAGGCAATAGCACTTATAACATTAGCTATAAAGCAAGGATGATTAATGGCTATATTCTCAGGACCGGATGAAATATATAAAAAGCTTGTTGAAGACTCAGAAGAAAGCTGGCTATACGGCTTAGTCGCTTTTGCTGTAATCGAGGAGCAACGCATTGAATGGGTAAGGCACCTAGAAGAGCATAGAGGAGAGCCACCAAGCCAAGAAGAGGTTAAAAGCTGGTATGAACAACAACCTGAAGCTGTTTTACTCAGAGCCAAAGGCACAGCAGAAAATGCACTAAAAGCCTATTCTGACGAAGTTGTTGAGATCGTTTTAGATGATCATCGCAAGGAAATTGAAGAAGGGATATTTCTTAACGAAATTCGTAACTTAAAAGCATTTTGGCCCCAATTCGGTGTTAATTTGGCAGGCGGATTTATAAGTGCGCTGCTCTTTGCGTTATTCTTAGCTATAATGGCTTTCTTCGTATTAACCGACTTATCCCCAGTAGAAATAGCCAGTGAAGTAAAGCAGCAACTTGAGGTAAACGATCATGCCAAGACGGGAAGTGACCAGTAAGCGTGCTGCCTCTGCGGCTTCCAAAGTATTGCGGAGCAAAAGCAGCAGCAAGGCAGCGAAATCAGCAGCAGGCTCGGCGCTGTCTCAAACAAAATCTCCGAACAGAGTAACTTCATCAAAATCCGGTACCGCCGCATCAAAGACACTACGTAGCATACACGCCAGCAAAAGTTCAAAAACTTCTGCCGGCTCAGCGCTCACTCAGCGTCCCAATAGGAAAAGGTAACTGAGAGCCCCACTCAGGAGCGGCATGGTCTGAGTCTTGACTACTCACCATGCTGCTCCATTCCAAGGGCTGGATTGAGCCAACAGCGATTTCGCTTCATCTAAAACTATAAACTGAACATCGCCTAGCATGTCGTTTCCCGCCAATCACTGCCCAACCTCTTCAACATTAAGCCTCAAGTAGAACCATATTATTTGCAAATAGCCCGCCGTTCGATTGCGTTATGCGGCCCGTGGGAGGCCGATCAGATCACGAAGAACCCGAGCCCGTGGTCAAAAAAACTTCAAGGATAGAAACATGAAGTAACACTATGTCTCAAAACCTCGTTTCCGCCGAATTCAGCGCGGAACAACAGTAGGCCATTCTGGCCTCTATTCAGCAGATTCAATCCATTCCCTTTCTCAACGGACTGAGCAATAAAGAGAAACAGAAGCTCAACAAGATGGGCGACAAGAGCCGTGGCTTTGTCGACCAGCCCCTCAATGTGGGTAGACAGAACCCCGACATTCTGCCGAGCCGGTTCGACTTAGCGGTGTTTGAACGGGATTTAGTGCTGTTCCAGCCCGCCAACTATACTAATACCCGACCATACGATGCTCAGAAATGACCGCACGAAGCTAATCATTAAACCGACGAAGACTATTGGGAAACTGGGCACCCTATTTTCGCCGTTATCGGGTTGTTGAACGATGTGAGCGAAGCGTTTTTTACTCGTTAACGACTCAAAAAGCCTCGTAAACGCACTTTTTTGGTGCGTTTACGAGTTAAAAAGACCAGGCAGCGGAGCTCAAAGACCAAACAGGCTCAATCTAAGCATCGCCGGTTTATGTTATCTTGCCGTTGAGCTGCACAAGGACAAGCATGGATGCCTTTGAGATAGCGCATTGTTCCAGATAGGTGTAGACCGATCACTAAATATTAGCACGGAGTCAAGTAGAGATATCCTGGGTTACCCAAAACCTCATTCCTTCTAATCCGAATATTGGATACCCCTTTTTGCATGCTGTCTTGGTTGTGATTTCTGTAGGCGATAAATTATATCTGTTATTGCTCTTGTTCAATATCTACTTTCGGCCATAAGCGGACATTGTTAAAATAGCTTTCTTTATCCCTCCCAACCATCGTGCTGGGGAGGATTATTGCTTGTCGTTCCTGTTTTAGTGTAAATAATGGCCTTTTCATTTACATTATCCCAATCTAAT
>JAKSBX010000087.1 GCA_022360905.1 Chromatiales bacterium | reverse complement strand
TACCGGTGCCCACCGTGATCGTATCGGGCGTTTGCAACTGGCCCATGGCGGGACACTGTTTCTTGACGAGGTAGGGGAAATTCCGCTGGATCTGCAGGGCAAGTTACTGCGCGCTCTGCAAGAGCGGGAGTTCGAACGGGTAGGAGACGATCGGACCGTCAAGGTCGATGTGCGGGTAGTGGCTGCGACAAACCGTGATCTGATGGCTGAGGTAAAGCGTGGTAGCTTCAGAGAAGACCTTTACTACAGATTGGGTGTCTTTCCCATAACGGTGCCGCCGCTGCGGGAGCGCAGAGAGGATATCGCACCGCTGGCAGACCACTTTCTGGAGAGAACCTGTCATGAACTGGGCCGTGATCCCATGCGGCTATCGAAACAGCAGGTGAAGCAGTTATCTGCGCATCTGTGGCCTGGCAATATTCGAGAGCTGAAAAATGTGATCGAACGGGCCGTGATTCTGAGCACAGGAAACCGTGCGCGTCTGGATCTGGCGTTCTCAGTCAGTAGTGATCATCAAACACCGGACAGGCTCGACCAGAAGCTGGATGAGACGGTCGATTTCATTACCGATGCCGAAATGCGTGAGCGGGAAAAGCAGAACCTTATTGCCGTGATGCGACATACTGGAGGGCGGGTATGGGGTGCTGGTGGTGCGGCTGACCTGTTGGGCGTCAAGCCGTCAACCTTGGCTTACAGAATGAAGGTGCTCGGGCTCAATAAGGTAAAGTAGTCGGCCGGTGTCCCTTCAGTCTCACGGATCAAAACCGGGTCGCCGGGCGAGTTGTGTGGCCTGCGATAGATGGGTAGAGGCTAGGCTTCGTGATTCACAACGGAATGGGTCAATGGGGTAGCCAGAGCGATACCGTGTTTGTTGGCTGCCTGCCAGATCACCTCACGAAAGTATTGCCGGACCTTGATCAGATTGCGCACATCCTTGGTGTAGTAGTAGATCGTCCACTCAACCGCGTGATCGGCCGTGTCGTTGACCCGCACTTCAAGTTCATACTGTTTTTCGATCTCTATGTCGGCGCTCTTCTTGATCTCCTCATAGGCCTCCAGGAACATCTCCCGCACCTTGCCCGCTTCCACGTCATAGCCGATCTTGAAGCCCATTTTTTCCCTTAAACCCTTTGCTGAGGCGAACTTCGAGAGGTTATGAATTGTGTAGTCCCTGAACTTTGCATTTTTCAGCATGATGCGATGATTATTGACCATATTGAGGATCTCTGTGTGGAACATCTTGGTCTTGTAGACGACCCCGATATAAGGCGTGCCCTCGGTGATCTCAATGACATCCCCCTCTTCGGCCATACCGCTGTTCAGGATGATTAGGCCGCTGAAGATATCGGGGGCCCAGGCGTTGTGAGTCAGGGCCAGAAACACGCCGATAAACCCGATTACGCCGCCCGCCTCCAGCAGTCCGCTGAAGCCGAGGATCTGCACGATAGAGATCAACACGATGATGGAGATGAAGATGCCGGACAAAAGGGTCAACAGGCGGCTGTTGTAGGTCTCCACACTCTTTTTAACGCCGTTGACCTCCCGGGTCTTGCCGAATTTACGGCGTGCGAAATAACCGATGATGTGGGCAAACAGGTAGCCCAGATAGATAACGACAAAGACCGAAACCAGTTTCAGGCCGATACCCCGGTCCTCGGTCGATAGATAGAGGTGATAATAGCCGAACGAGAGAATG
>JAKSBX010000186.1 GCA_022360905.1 Chromatiales bacterium | reverse complement strand
GATATGAGCCGGGCGCTGGAACGGTTTCTGGCGTTGCAGATGTTGGGTAGTGATCTGGCGGTGGAGGTGTTACGCAGACTCAAGACCAGGCTTCAGGAGCGTCCCGATCCCAACCCTGAGGCGTTGCAGGCGGGCCTCGAGTTACTCAAGCATTGTGACCTGCGTGATCGGCTGAAGGGGATTACCTGCCCCACCACCTGGATCTATGGCGGTCGGGATACCCTGGCGCCGAGCGGTGCATCGGAGGTACTCTCCCGGTGGTTGCCCGAAGCCAGGATGCATACCATCGAACGGGCTGCCCATACCCCTTTCCTCTCCCATCCTTTAGAGACTGAAAAGTTGGTGTTGCACGGCCTGGAGGCAATGGCATGAGTGCTGAAACCTCACTAAAGATCGATAAACGCCAGGCTCGTGCCGCATTCTCACGGGCGGCTCCCCACTATGATGAGGTTGCGGTACTACAGCGTGAGATCGCCAAGCGGATGATCGAGCGTCTCGACTATATTCGCCACCAACCCGAGGTGGTACTGGATGTGGGCGCCGGGACAGGAGATGCCACGCGTGCACTGGCCAGTCACTATGCGAAATCCCGTGTCATAGCACTCGACTTCGCCCTGCCGATGCTGCAGCAGGTACGCAAGCAGGGGCGGTGGTTCAAACGTCCTCCCTGTGTCTGTGGCGATGCGGAACAGCTTCCTCTGGCCGATCACTCGGTGGATATGATCTTCTCCAATGTGGCCTTGCAGTGGTGTAATGACTTAACCGGGACTATGCGGGAGTTCCTGCGGGTCTTGCGGCCGAATGGCATGTTGCTGTTTTCGACATTTGGACCGGATACCCTGAAAGAGTTGCGCACAAGCTGGTCTGCCGTGGATGGCTACAGCCATGTGTCACCGTTTACCGATATGCACGATGTGGGCGATGCGATGCTGCAGGCCGGGCTGGCGGAGCCGGTGGTGGATGTGGATCGAATCTCGCTCAGCTACGACGATGTACCCTCTCTGATGCGCGACCTGAAGACCCTGGGGGCGCATAACGTTACCGCACAAAGAGCCAAAGGGCTGACTGGTAAAGGGCGGATGCGTGCCATGATCCAGGCCTACGAGCAGTTCAGGGTTGATGATAAACTACCGGCCAGTTACGAAGTGGTCTATGGCCATGCCTGGGCTCCGGCAGAAGCCAAAATCCCTGGGGTTTTTACTGTTCCACTGCATCAATTAAGCCCCCGTGGCGGGTAGAAAGTAAGATGGCGGGTCTATTCATAACAGGTACGGATACCGGCTGTGGCAAAACAGAAGTGACCCTGGGTTTGATGCACAAGCTGCAGCAGCAGGGTGAGCAAGTCGTGGGTATGAAACCCATTGCCTCAGGCGCAGCGAGTACAGATCAGGGGCTTCGCAATGAGGATGCACTGCGTATCCAAGCCCAGGCCACTCTTGAGCTCCCTTATCAACAGGTCAATCGATTCGTCTACCAGCCAGCGATTGCTCCGCATCTGGCGGCACTTCAGGCCGGTGAGCCTATCGATATCGCTGAAGTTGTAGAAGGCTACCAGAGCCTCGCCGGCAGGGTTGATCATGTTCTGGTGGAAGGGGTTGGCGGCTGGCATGTGCCTCTCGGGGAACAGGATACTCTAGCTGATCTGGCCCGGGCTTTGGGGTTGCCTGTGGTGATGGTGGTGGGTATGCGTCTGGGCTGCTTGAATCACGCCCTCATGACCGCGGAATGCATGCTTAATGCGGGCGTTTCGTTTGCCGGCTGGGTTGCCAATCAGGTGGATCCGGAGATGTCAGCCCGGGAAGAGAATCTGGCTACGCTGAGAACCTGGCTGCCAGCACCCTGTCTTGGTGAGATTCCCTATCTAACGGAAGCGAGCCCTGAACGGGTTGCCGAGTATCTGAGTGATGCGATGTGCGACCTGACTGGGTTGAGTCTTGATTCCTGTGAGTAGGGATTGAAACCCTGACGCGATCGATTGAGCGGTCGGATTACCAGGCCCCAATCAATTGCCATTGAACTTTCTAAGCAAAGCCAGGGCATCGTCCGCGCTCACCGGTGGGCTGAACAGGGTGCCCTGCATCTCATTGCAATCATATTGTTGCAGAAACTGCCGTTGAGCTTCGGTTTCCACCCCTTCGGCAACAATCTTCAACTCCAGGCTTTTCGCCAGTGAGATGATGGCTGACACGATGGTTTGTGTCTGATTGTTGGGTAGGGTGTTGTTCAGAAAATCCCGGTCCAGTTTAATGCTGTTGATTGGCAGATTCTGTAGATAGTTCAGGGAAGAGAAGCCCTTGCCAAAGTCGTCCAACGCAAAGTTGATACCCGCTTTGTGCATTTTTTTCATCACATCCTTGCTGTGTTCAAAGTTTTTGATCAGGGTGCTTTCAGTAATCTCCAATTCGATGAGTGATGGCGGGATTTTTCGTTTTGAGCAAACACTTAAGAATTTATCCGCCAAGCTGCCATCCCTCAACTGTACGGCAGAAAGGTTGACTCCCAGCACCAGATTGCTGAAGCCCTTTTTGTGCAATCGACGCATATCGGCACAGGCTTTTTTAAATACCCAAAATCCCAGTTTATTGATCAGGCCGGTATGTTCGGCAATCGGGATAAACTCATCCGGAGGGATATAGCCGACTTTTGGATGAGGCCAGCGGGCCAGTGCCTCAAGGCCAACGATCTGTCCGCTATGAAGACTGAATTTAGGCTGGTAGACCAGTTCGAACTGCTGATGGTAAATCGCTTTGGTAAGTTGAGTCTCCAGCCAAATACTGTGGAACGCTTTGCGGTTGATCTCCCTGGAGAAGAAACGTATGTGGTTGCTGCCTGGCTCGTCTTTCGCTGCGCGTCTTGCTGTGGCAGCTTTTTGCAGCAACTCATTCGGTGTTTCATCATCGTGTGGATAGATCGCGACACCCATGCTGAAAGTGATGAACAGCTCCTGGTCATCAATATACATGGGTTTCTTAAGTTGACTGAGAATCCGATGGGCTACCCAGGTCACCGATTTTACTTCTTCGACATCTGTGAGGATCAGAGCGAATTCATCTTTATTGATGCGTGAAATGTTGGGTGAGTCGTATTCGATATTTTCATCCACGACAGCAATGGTGTCGGTCTTGCGTAGCGATTCGATGAGACGCTCTGCTGTCAGTTTTAGTATCTGGTCGCCGGTTGTGACACCCAATGCCTCGTTGATCCGGGAAAAGCTATCTATGTCGATCGATATAATGGCTGTCAGTTTATTGTTGCGCTCGCAGCGTGCCAGCTCCTGACTGATACGGTCGTTGAAGATATATCGGTTCGGCAAACCGGTCAGTTCATCTTTACCCTGCCGTCTGATCATCTCCTGGCGGTTGAATTCAAGCTCCGACTCGAGGTGTCCTACGATATCCTCCAGTCTCAATATTTCCGAATGCAGACGACGTTCGGCCTCGGTCATCTCTTTCCATTCAGAATCTGTCATCAGAGGAGAACCAGTGGTCATCTCTCTGGACACTTTGTGTCTCAATTCCGCTGTCCAGTTGATGATACAGTTGCGTCCCTGCTGTTTGGCCTCATAGAGGGCGTAATCTGCGTTGTTGATCAGCAGCATGGAGTCTTCAACATCGGCTTCGAGACTTGCCAAACCGATGCTGGTGGTGACGGTTTGAGGGTTGGTAAACAGAGAGTGGCACTTCTGTTGGATATCCATGCGCAGGCGTTCGGCGATAGATCTGGCCTCTTCCATCGTGGCATTGGGCAGCACGATTGCAAACTCATCTCCACCATAACGGCCGACGACGTCTTCCGGTCGTGAGTTGCTGCTGAGTATTTCAGAGACATACTTTATGACCTTGTCGCCATTGGCGTGTCCATAGTGGTCATTGATGAATTTGAAGCGATCGATATCCACCATGATGAATACCAATGATCTGTTCAGCGTCTTGGCCTCTTTGAACAGTTTGTCGAACTTTTTAAAGAACGCGCGACGGTTCAGGCAACCGGTCAGCGAGTCTCGGGTTGCCAGAAATTCCAGTTCAACGGTTTTGTTGCGCAGCGCTTTCTCGGAGTTCCGCAGCTTCAGTAGTGTCGACTTGAGTTGCCGGTACTGCTTTTCAAGCTCCGTCATATCATCGAAGGTTGCCAGCACGCCTCGGATATGGCCGCTGTTGTCGAAGATTGGCGCACTGTTGACTGAAAAGGCTTTGTCGCTGCTCTCTTTCAATGCGAGTCGAATCGGTACACCCGTCACCTGTTCACAATTGTTGAGGCTGATATGCCAGGGCAGTTTCTCGGTCTTGTCTGTCTCTTCTCTGTGTTTCCAGGGCAGTGCATCGGCGTTGCTATCCACCAGAGTTTTGAAACTTTCACCGATCTTCTGGCAGAACGAGTCATTCGCCAGAATAATTCGGTGCCGGTGATCGAGAATCAGTAACCCCTCGGATAAGGCATTGAACGCGGCCCTGACCCGCTCCGGAATCACGCTTGATGAGCTCAGGCCGAAGTTATGCTTTTCACTAAAAAGCAGATAGAGGATTACGGCGGCAAAAAGTGCCCAAAGGAGTAGGATAATGATCTCAATAGTGGACCAGTGAGACTCGGCGGTTAATTCGGCAAAGCTAACTGACAAGGTGCCGACTAACTCATTGCCCGCACCAATCGGTACCTGAATCTCGTTATGCACGTCCTGTAGAGAAATGTCGGTTCGGGGGGTAACCGCTCTCTGCGTCTGGCCATCGATTGTCTCAATCGCCAGAGCGAGTATGGATGGGTTGTCGGAGACTCCGTCGGTCAGCACAGCCAGCTGTGCGGTTTGGTTATAGGTAGTGATCAGAGGGTGGAGCTGGTCAGCCAGGTTTTCAGCATAGACCTGCAGCTTTTTAGCAGGTTGATTTTCTGCAGCAGGAAAAAAGCCGGACATCTCTGCAATCGTCAGCATCATCAGGCAAAGCATCAACACTGCAATGAGAATCTTAGCGAGAAAATGAGAGTGTTCGGGCATATGGTTTAAGCGAATCCATGCTCTGAAATCGTATACATCAAATTAGGTAAATAGGCTAATGTTTGATACAGAAGGTTACCCTACGCCAATCTATAAAGCTTCCTTCAAATGTAAAATCTCTATCTGCCATAATACCCTCACTAGGCCAGTAGCCTGGAAATCATTTCCCGATCGATCATCCGTGAGGTTAGCAACATGTGTTTTAATCCATCTATTCAAGTCTAAATGGGAATTAAAGGTTGATCCATTCTTAATCCGATAAAGACAAACCCTTTCAATGATAATCGGCCGGGGCGGGGATAGCTTTAGATGGTAGCTGTGGGCGACAGGAAGGTTAAATCATCCGCCGGGCTTTACCCGGCGAAGATCTGTGTTGAGCTGCCCTGGGTACTATTGGGGACTAGACGGCAAGTTGCGACTTCAGTTTTTTCATCGCACCCTGCTCGATTTGGCGGATGCGTTCTGCCGAAACCTGGAATCTGTCAGCCAATTCGTGCAGGGTGGATTTCTTATCGCTTAGCCAGCGTGCTTCGAGAATCTGTTGGCTTCTCTCATCCAGAGCCTGAATCGCACTCATCAGCTTCTGCTTCATCTGGCTTTCGCTGTCCACCGCTTCAAGCATCGAGGCGGGTTCCATGCGCATGTCACTGAGATAGCCGGCCGGTGTCGGTGTTACCTGCTCATCGCTCTCCTGGCTCGGGCCGTCAAAAGCGATATCCTGGCCGGAAAGCCGGGACTCCATTTCCAGTACGGTTTCAGGCTTCACCCCCAGGTCCTGGGCGACACTGTCGACCTCCTCTTTGGAAAACCAGCCGAGGCGTTTTTTGGAGCTGCGAAGGTTGAAGAAGAGCTTGCGCTGCGCCTTGGTGGTTGCCACCTTGACGATGCGCCAGTTCTTCAGAATGAACTCATGAATTTCAGCCTTGATCCAATGCACCGCAAAGGAGACCAGGCGAACCCCCATGTCCGGGTCAAAACGTTTGACTGCCTTCATCAGGCCGACGGTGCCCTCCTGGATCAGGTCGGGCAGGGCCAGTCCATAACCACTGTAGTTTCTGGCGATGCGGACAACAAAACGGATATGGGATGTGATCAGGGCCTGGGCCGCCTGTAGGTCTTTATGATCGCGCAGGCGAACCGCCAGTGAGTGCTCCTCTTCGGCACTCAGCATAGGCAGCTGAAAAGCTGCGCTGATGTAGCTATCCATGTTACCGGTGGGCAAGGTGGCCAGTGCGATCTCTTTACTCATGCAGGTTACCCCAATTTGCTTAAAGTGGAATATTAGCACTCTCTATGGGGGAGTGCCAATAACTGACCATTCTGACCGGTTATTAAACAGAAAGTTCAATGGAGGGTGTGTGGTTTTATTTTTGGTTATTCAATTAGTTAGGGTCGGTTGGGTTCGTCTTGACAGACCCTAGCTTGGTTCAATGGCACTCAAATGACGACCGACCGCAAGCCAGGAGCCGATCAGGCCCAACAGGGCGCTACCCGTTAGCAGTACCAGGACTGTCATTGGATCGAGTGAGCTCAAATCGAATGAGCTCTGGTAGAGTTGGGCCAGTTTGGCGATGGGACCACTGAGCAGAATCAATGAGAGGGCAACCAGAAACCAGGCGATCAGACCGCCGAACAGGCCATACCAGAACCCGGTATAGAGAAAAGGCCTGCGGATAAAGGCGTTG
Source organism: Chromatiales bacterium (assembly GCA_022360905.1). Classification (GTDB taxonomy): domain Bacteria; phylum Pseudomonadota; class Gammaproteobacteria; order Chromatiales; family Chromatiaceae; genus Thiodiazotropha. Next base: position 22,849 of record JAKSBX010000186.1, on the reverse strand, counting down.
GTGGCGCCGATAAGCTTGGTGATTTCGATCTCGGTGCGGCGATTCTGGATCTCCAGTCGGATGGTGTTTCCCACGATCAATAAAACCGCCATGCTGAGCAGCGCCGCCAGCACCACCACAGCCCGTTGTGCGATCACCGTAATCGCCTGCAGCCGTCTTACCCATTGCAGGTCGAGCTGAACAATATCCGCCTCCGGCAGCAGCCGCAGCTCCTGGGCCAGCTTTTCTGCCGCCTCAGCCGTGGTGTATTCGGCTTTCGGTTGAATCACCAGCAGATTGGGCAGCGGGTTGTTATCTAGGGCCTGGAGTGCGTCCGCATATCCGCTGAGACGTTGAAACTCCTCAAGGGCTGTTTCACGATTGATCAGCTCGACGGTTTCGATACGCGTGTGCTGACCTAACGTCTCAGCTAAGGAGAGGGCTTTGTCCGTCGTGATGTTCTGCTCGAGGAACAGAGAGATACTGGCGCCGCTCTCCCACCCGCCACTGATACTGTTGAGGTTGCTAAGCATTACATGCAGTCCCACCGGCAGTGCCAGTGCGATTCCGATAACCGCACAGGTCATCAGCGAGGAGAGACGGTTGCCGACCAGTCTGCCGAGGCTGGAGAGGGCGACCTGGGCATGTCTCTGTAACCAGATTCCCGGCAGTGAAAGGAGTCGAGACTTAAGTGACATCCCGGTACTCCATCTTGGTGTCATGACTCAATGCACCGTTGGCCAGTGTCAGGATGCGTTGATTCATACTGCTGATCAGGGCCAGGTCATGGGTGGCAATGAGCAGGGTTACCCCCACCTTGTTGAACTGTGAGAACAGCTCCATGATCTCTTTCGACAACTCCGGATCCAGGTTGCCGGTGGGCTCGTCAGCCAATACCAGCGGCGGTTTGCTGACCACCGCCCGAGCAATGCCGACGCGTTGTTGTTCACCGCCTGAGAGGGTGACCGGGGCACTCTTCTCTTTGTGCAGTAGACCAACCTTGTCGAGGGCGGCTCGAACCCTTCTGCCGATCTCTTTGTGGCCCAGGCCGGAGACCACCAGGGGCAGGGCCACATTGTCGAATACGGTACGGTCATGCAGCAGGCGGTGGTCCTGGAAAATCATACCCACCTCTCTGCGGTGGTAGGGGATCTGCCGGTTCTTCAGCCGGGTCAGGTTGCGGCCGTTGACATGAACCTGTCCGCCACTGGATCGTTCCAGCAGCCCGATCAGTTTCAGCAAGGTGCTTTTACCGGCCCCGGAATGGCCGGTTAGAAAGACCATCTCTTCTGCGTCGATACGCAGATTGATGTTGCTCAGTCCGGTGTGTCCACCCGGATAGCGCTTGCTGACATTGTCAAAGTGAATCAAAGGCCTTAACCCGCGTATTTCATCCGGTCGCTCAAAAAAAAGACTAACTTTTGACTTTCCATGTAATTTTTCGAGTATGAACAAAATACAAAGTATAACCAGCCCACGCTGAACACGTCCTCGCACCACGCGACGATCGCGTTCCCGGATGAAACATGCGGGTTAATCCGTCGTATCAGTTTCAAACAATGCCTCGACAAACTCCTTGGGATCAAATTCACGCAGGTCTTCAATGGATTCACCGACGCCGATGAATCTTATCGGCACCTTGACTTTGTCCGCGATGGCGAACACAACACCACCTTTGGCGGTGCCATCCAGCTTGGTGATCACCAGACCGGTGAGACCGACGGACTCATTGAACTGCAGTGCCTGGTTGACCGCATTCTGGCCGGTGCCCGCATCCACCACCAGCAATACCTCATGGGGCGCCTGTGGGTCGATTTTTTTCATCACCCGGGTGATCTTGGCCAACTCTTCCATGAGATTGGTTTTAGTATGTAACCGGCCAGCCGTATCTGCAATCAGTACATCCGCCTGACGTGAGGTGGCCGCCTGCAGTGCATCGAATACCACGGAGGCCGCATCCGCTCCAGTATGCTGGGCAATCACCGGAATCTGGTTGCGCTCCCCCCAGGTCTGCAGCTGTTCCACCGCCGCGGCGCGAAACGTATCCCCCGCGGCAAGCATGACAGTTTCCCCGTCAATTTGGAACTTTCTCGCCAGTTTACCGATGGTGGTGGTCTTGCCGGCGCCGTTGATGCCCACCATCACCATCACCATCGGTTTGCCATCCTCTCGGTTCTCGATCGGCTTGTCGCAGGCTTGAAGAATCTCAAGCAGATGCTGTTTCAGGGCCTGGGTCAGGGCTTCCGGATCGTTGAGGGATTTGCGTTTCACCCGCTCTGTCAGGTCCTCGATGATGCGGCTGGTGGCATCGACGCCCACATCGGCGGTGAGTAGCAGGGTCTCCAGCTCTTCAAGCAGATCCTCATCGATGGTTTTACGCCCCATCACCAGATTGGCCAGACCATCGGTTAGATTGTGGCGGGTACGTGACAGTCGCTGTTGCAGGCGGGCAAAGAGACCTGTTTTCTCTTGCTCCACCGGTTGTTTGTCGACTTCCTCTGTTACTGACTTTTTACGTTTTCCGAATCCGAACATATTTGGGGGACACCAATGGGGTGATTGGAACTCTGCATTGATCGCAGGTTCTTATTAACACGGCGACCAAGTATATCGTTTTCAGCCGCAGTGTGCCTGCCTTTAGATAATCGATGGTTAGGGGGCTTCAGGCATGCCTGAAGCCCTGAAAGCGATATACTTGGTCGCCGTGTTAATGGGTTGCCTGGAGCCATTTTGGACAATCCTCCGGGCCTCTGAAACAATGCCTGCGGGCTGTTGCCGGCGCTATTCTACAGCGCCTCCATGGCAATGTTAAAGTGCCGCAGTCTGTCGACGGTTTACAGAGGCTGAATAGCCAGCTTAGTTGTGGCGTTAAAAGAACTTTTATGATGAGAAGGAACAGCTTGATGCGAAGATTGATGACGACTTTCATCCTGTTGCTGACGGCCATGGGTCAACTACAGGCCAACGTGGTGGAACACCAGCTGAAGAACGGCATGAAGGTGATCGTGAAACAGGATAAACGGGCGCCGATCGCGGTATCCCAGGTCTGGTACAAGGTTGGATCCAGTTACGAACATGGCGGAATTACCGGTGTTTCCCATGTACTCGAGCACATGATGTTCAAAGGCACCGACAACCATCCCCCCGGAGAGTTTTCCCGGATCATTGCCGCCAACGGGGGTAATGAGAACGCTTTTACCGGTCGGGACTATACCGCCTACTACCAGACCCTGGCGAGTGACCGCCTGGAGGTCGCCTTCGAGCTGGAGGCCGACAGAATGAGAAATCTGCTGCTGCAGGAAGCGGAGTTCAAAAAAGAGGTCGAGGTGGTCAAAGAAGAGCGGCGAATGCGCACCGAAGACAAGCCCCAATCCCTAACCTACGAGCTGTTTCTCACCGGTGCCTATCAGGCTTCCCCCTATCGGATACCGGTGATTGGCTGGATGTCCGACCTGGATTCACTGCAGGTGGAGGATCTTCAGGTCTGGTACCGCAAGTGGTATGCCCCGAACAACGCCACGCTCGTGGTTGTCGGGGATGTGGAGCCGGATCGGGTGATCAGCCTGGCAGAGCGCTACTTCGGTGTCCTGAAACCGGAATCGGTAGCGCTCAACAAGCCGAGAGAAGAGCCTCAGCAAAGAGGCGCCAAGCGGATGGTACTCAAAGTGCCGGCTCGTCAGCCCTACATGGTGATGGGATTCAAAACTCCGGTTATCGGTAAAACGGATCAGGATTGGGAACCTTATGCGCTGGAGATGCTGGCTTACATACTCGATGGTGGTGCCAGTGCCCGTCTTGCCAGTAACCTGATTCGTGGCAGCGAATTGGCGGTCTCGGTGGATACCAGTTACAACGCCTTCTCCCGTCTGCCGGGTATGTTGGTGCTCGATGCCGTGCCGAGACCGGGCACCAAAATTGAGACGGTGGAGAAAGCTATCCTGAAGGAGCTCGAGCGCTTCAAAACCGACCTGGTGACCGATGAAGAGATGGAGCGGGTACGCAAACAGATCATCGCTTCGAAGGTCTTTGAAAAGGATTCGGTGTTCTACCAGGCGATGTTGATTGGTCAATTGGAGACCGTTGGTCTCGATTGGCGTCTCGGCGACGCGTATGTGGACAGATTGAAAGAAGTTACCGCCGAGCAGGTTAAGCAGGTCGCCGAGAAGTATCTGATCGATGACAATCTTACGGTTGCCGTACTGGAGCCTTTACCGATGGAAGAGAACGTCACAAGTCGCTCGACAGCAGGAGGTCGTCATGGCCGATAACACGCTACGTCTGCTGCTGCTAAGTTTGGCTATCGGCTTTGCGGGCCTGCTGCATGCCGCACCCAAAATCGAGACTTGGCAAACCGGCAATGGGGCCAAGGTCCTGTATGTTCATGCGCCGGAAATTCCGATGGTCGATGTGCGGGTTGTATTCGATGCCGGTAGTGCCAGAGATGGGGATAGAGCCGGTATCACCGCCTTCACCAACAGTCTGCTGACCGAGGGGGCCGGGAAGTGGAATGCCTACCAGATCGCGGAGCGGATTGAAGGAGTGGGATCACAGCTGGAGTCGGGATCTTTGCGGGATATGGCATGGGTCGCTGTCAGATCTCTGACCGAGCCAGAGATCCTGGATACCTCTCTGGAAACCCTCTCGGCGATTCTGGCAACTCCCAGATTCAGTGAAGAGGACATCGAGCGGGAGCGTCAATCCATACTGGCTGGCCTTTTGCAGGATGAGCAATCCCCTGGCAGTGTCGGTAAAAAACAGCTCTATGAGTTGGTCTACGGCAACCATCCCTACGCCTCGGACCCTTCGGGTAACCGTGAGTCGGTTGAGTCGATCAACCGTGAAGAGATTATAAAGACCCACCAGCGTCTCTATGTGGCAAAAAATGCGGTGGTGGCCATCGTCGGTGCGGTCGACCGGGATCTTGCCACGACCATTGCGGAAGAGGTCGTGGGCGGTCTGCCTTCGGGTGAAGCGGTGCCGCCCCTGCCGCCAGTGCCAGCCCTGGATAAAGGGGTGATCAAGCAGATCCCCTTTCCTTCCACCCAATCTCATCTCTACCTGGGGCAGCCTGGTCTTAAGCGGGGTGACCAGGACTACTTTCCGCTCTATGTGGGAAATCACATTCTTGGTGGCAGCGGACTGGTTTCACTTTTGAGTGAAGAGGTAAGAGAGAAGCGTGGTTTGAGCTACAGCGTCTACAGTTTCTTTATCCCGATGCGCCAGTTGGGTCTCTTTCAGGTCGGTCTGCAGACCAAGAACGAACAGGCCGATGAGGCACTGAAAGTGGTTAAGGATACCCTGCAGCGCTATATCACTGAGGGGCCGACCGATGAGGAGTTGCAGGCGGCGAAACAGAATATCACCGGCGGTTTTCCCCTGCGGATCGCTTCCAATGGCAAGATTGTCGAGTATCTTGCAGTGATTGGTTTCTACGATCTGCCACTCGACTATCTGGATCGGTTCGTCGACAAGATCGAGGCAGTCAGCAAGGAGCAGATCCGTGACGCCTTCCGCCGTCGGGTCGATTCCGAGCGTCTGGTCAGAGTCCAGGTGGGAAGATTTTCCGCACCTGTGGCTCAGGTTAATAGGACAGAGGCCGCTGAATAGGGTCAGAACAAGAGAGAATAACGATTCAGAGACCAACGAATGGCCAATCACTCAGTATGCCAAGTCCGCATTATTGGCGGTGAGCACAGGGGCAGGAAGCTGCCGTTTGCCGATCTTCCCGGGCTCAGGCCCACCGGTGACCGTATCCGGGAGACCCTCTTCAACTGGTTGCAACCTTGGATAACCGGGGCACGATGCCTGGACCTGTTTGCCGGAAGTGGCTCGCTGGGAATCGAGGCGGCCTCCCGGGGGGCTGGTCAGGTGGTGATGCTCGATACGGCCAACCCCGTGGTACGGCAACTGGAAGAGAACCGCAAGCAGCTGAAGCTGGAGCAGGTTTCCGTAATCAGGGCCGATGCCCTGCAGTGGCTCGAGCAGTCACCTGTGCCTTTTGATGTGGTTTTTCTCGATCCGCCGTTCTCCGCTGATCTGCTTGGGCCCCTCTGTCACAAACTGAACCAGGGCTGGCTGGCGGACAACGCCCGAATCTACATGGAGGACGAGGTATCGAGGCCGCTGCCGGTACTGCCCGAGGGATGGCAGTTGCTGAAGGACAAGTGTGCCGGACAGGTACGCTACGGTCTGGCCTGTGCTCCCCTTCCGGGATGAGCGATGGGCTAAAGCTTGCTAAACTCTGCTGTCACCGCCAGCTAAGGGCGGATTTAAACCCGTAAAGACTGGGGTGAGAATTATCATTCATAACTTTCAAGTCTGATATTATGATTATCTTGTTCAATTGATAGCAACATATGATTAGAGCCGTATACCCCGGAACCTTTGATCCAATCACCAATGGCCATAGCGACTTGGTCAGAAGGGCCTCAGAGCTATTCGATCACGTAATTCTGGCGATTGCGAAAAATCCGGGTAAAAATCCTGCGTTTGATCTCGAGCAGCGTCTCTCCCTGGCCCATACCGTGCTGGGAGGCATCGAGAATGTTGAGATTCTCGCTTTCGATACCCTGCTGGTTGATTTTGTTCAGGAGTGTGGGGCAAATGTGATATTGCGTGGTTTGCGCGCGGTTTCCGACTTTGAGTATGAGTTTCAATTGGCCGGCATGAACCGGCGACTGTCACCGGATACTGAGACCCTGTTTCTTACCCCCGCTGAGCAGTTTGCCTTCATATCCTCCGGTTTGGTCAGAGAGATCGCCTCATTGGGGGGGGATGTATCTGAATTTGTGCATCCGGCTGTACAAAATGCATTGAGTCAACGCTATGGCTAGCCTAAAATTCCCGCGCCAATACAGAGGTGGCGCGATCGAACCAGAAAGGGCTGATCGTTCGTCAGCCCCAGAAACAGACAATCATCCGAACACGTAGGAGAGAACCGCATGGCTTTAATAATCACCGATGAATGCATCAATTGTGATGTATGTGAACCCGAATGTCCCAATGGGGCGATCACACAGGGTGATGAAATCTATGAAATTGAAGCAGACCTCTGTACGGAATGTGTTGGTCACTATGAAACCTCCCAATGCGTCGAAGTCTGCCCGGTCGATTGCATACCGAAAGATCCGGATCATGAGGAGAGCTATGAAGAGCTCTACGGCAAATACCTGAAGATTACCGGTGAATCCGAATAGATGATGGCGCGAGTCATGAGATTGAATAAGGCTCCCCTGTGGAGCCTTATTCTTTTGCTTTGTTGTTGCGGCCAGGTCTGGGCCGCAGAAAAACCTGCCAAGGCGGCGATTGCTACCGCCCACCCCCTAGCCACAGAAGCTGGCCATGAAATCCTCAGAAAGGGGGGTAATGCCTTCGATGCGGCGGTGGCGGTAACGGCGGTTCTGGCCGTCGTCGAACCCTACAGTTCCGGACTGGGTGGTGGTGGTTTCTGGCTACTGCATCGGGCCAGTGACGGTTTTCAGACCATGGTGGACGGCCGCGAACGGGCGCCACTGGCCGCGCATCGGGATCTCTATCTGGATGAGCAGGGTGAAGTGGTGGCGGAGAGGTCGATCGATGGCGCCCTTGCGGCCGGCATACCCGGTGTTCCGGCCGCACTGGTCCACTTGACTGAAAACTACGGGAAGCTACCGCTCTCTGAGCTATTGCAGCCCGCCATAGAGATCGCCGTCAGGGGCTTTGCTGTTGACGACTACTACCGGCGCATGGCCTCATGGCGCCAGCCCATACTGCAGGCGCACGACGCCTCAGCGGCGCAGTTTCTGCTGCAGGGGGAGGTTCCCCCCGCCGGACATCTGATTAAACAACCCGATCTGGCCGATACCTTGAGGGTATTGGCGGATCGGGGGACTGACGGTTTCTATCAGGGTGAATTGGCGCAGCGGCTGGTTGACGGTGTCCGATCGGCTGGTGGCATCTGGACACTGCAAGACTTGGCCGAGTACCGGATTGTGGAGCGGCGGCCCATTACCGGTCACTATCGGGGGATGCGCATTACCAGTGCCGCGCCTCCCTCTTCCGGGGGGATCGCAATCCTCACCATCCTCAATATTCTGCAAGAGTTGAACTACGCAGGATTGGATGAGCCGCAGAAAACCCATCTGCTGGTCGAGGCGATGCGCCGGGCCTATCGCGATCGGGCGGAATATCTTGGCGACCCAGACTATGTTCAGGTGCCGGCGGAGAAGTTGACTCATCCGCTCTACGGCGCGGGTCTGGCCCGGAGTATCGATCTGCAACGGGCGACCCCAAGTCCGAAACCGGCTCAGCCATCTAAGGCTGAGGGTCAGGATACCACCCACTTCTCCATTCTCGATCGGCAAGGAAACCGGGTTGCGGCCACGCTGAGTATCAACTATCCCTTTGGCTCTGGTGTTGTGGTTCCCGGCACTGGGGTTCTGCTGAATGATGAGATGGATGACTTCTCCGCAAGCCCGGGCGTACCGAATGTGTACGGTCTGGTAGGCGGTGAGGCGAACGCCATCGAAGGGGGAAAGCGAATGCTCTCGAGCATGACACCCACTTTTGTCGAGGATGCTCAGCGTATCGCCATTCTCGGCACCCCTGGAGGCAGCCGGATCATTACCATGGTGCTGCTCGGTATCCTGGAGATGGCTGAAGGCCGCGGGCCGGAGGAATGGGTCAGTCGCCCCCGTTTCCATCACCAATATCTGCCTGACGTGATTCAGATGGAATCTGCGGCTTTCAGTGATCAGTTGATCGCGCAGCTGACCGAGATGGGGCACAGCTTCAAACCCTTAAAGAACCGATATGGCAATATGCAGGCCGTTGTCTGGCATAAATCCACGGGTCAGGTTGAGGCAGCCAGCGATCCCAGGGGAGTGGGGATGGCAAAAATCGACTGAGGCAACCCCTGCAGGGTGCATTCAATTTAGTGTTATCAGGTACTCATAACCCTGTTTATTGAGCGGTCAGGGGGGATTATTTGCAAAAAAGTTCTAAAAGTTGGAATCTTGCCATTGAATTTGTTTAACTTTTGGATCAAGCTTCCGTGCCAGATGTTTCCGCTCTTTACAGCCTGAAGTTTATAGATACGTGTTTAACGGTGGTGAGTAGGGCATACCATGTTCAAGCCGATTCAATACTCTGACAATTATCGGGGTGGGTCGAACTAACCGGGTATAACCGCTTGCTTTGGGAGCGTCCCAAATAGGCCGTTGAAAGACTTAGGAACCACTGATCGAAGCTGGATCGGGTGGACGGTTTGATGAATATTTCAGCCACCACACTTTTCAGTTTGATCCAAGGGTCCTTAACTCCGGGATTGGGGTTAAATCGCGAGAGATACCTGGAGAGGGTCTATTTGGGAAACTCTGTATCGCTAAACCATGGGTGCAAAGGTACGGAGCGTCTGCCACATATTGTAAAAACTCATAAGAGAGATCGAGAGTAAATATGAAAACTACCATCAAAACTGCCGCAATGATTCTCAGTCTTGGTCTGTTCGCAGGTTGTGCTACCAACAGCAGCCTGGAAGCTGATGTCGCAAACGCTCAGGCCGCTGCCGATGCTGCTATGAAAGCTGCGAAAGAGGCTCAATTGGATGCCGCTACCGCTCAGGGTACCGCTGATGCCGCTCTGAAAGCTGCGAATGCTGCCAAAGATAGTGCTGAAGCTTGTAACGAGCGCTGTGGACGTATGTCTGAGAAAGCAATGGCCAAATAAGCGCCAAAACCTCCTGTCTGCGGCATCAGCCGGAGATTTGAGTGTTTCAGAAAACCCCCGTCAGATCTATCTCTGCGGGGGTTTTCTTTTATTCACACGTCATACTTAGTCGCCGGGTTAATCGGACTTGCCCGCACAAACCCGATCGGCTCTGCCGGGCGATCAATTGGTTGGGTTGATCGAGCGGGGGCCGCGGACTATATCAGTGGTTATCTGCCACCTCACTTCCATGAAGCAGGTAGAGCGGCATGGGCAGCCCGGTTTTCTGCTCGGCATAGTTTTGCAGCTGTTTCCAGTCGGGTCTTCGGTTATCTTCCATCAGTTTGCTGATCACCGCATCGACCAGCTCGGTCTGGTTGTGGCCCCGCTCTTCGACATATTCGGCTAATGGTGGATGGACCTGGACATACAGCTCTCCATCGAGCCAGCCGGCTTTATAGGGCTTGTCGATAATACGCACCGGAATACCGGTCTCTACTTCATTGAAAAAGTTTGAGATGTTCTCCGGGTAGAGTCGAATACAGCCGTGACTGACACGCATGCCCACGCCATAGGGCTTATTGGTTCCATGCAGCAGATAGCCACTCATACCCAGATAGATGGCATGGCTGCCCAGCGGGTTTTCCGGTCCGGGAGGCACCACATCTGGAAGCGGGTCGCCCTGCTCTTCGTGCTCTTTGAGTATCGATTCAGGTACCGTCCAGCTTGGATCTTTCTTTTTACCGATGACAGCGGTCTTTCCAGTGGGGGTGCTCCAACCCTCCCGTCCTATGCCGATGGGATAGGTGATCACCACAGGTCTGTCCTTGGGGTAGTAGTAGAGACGCAATTCAGCGAGATTGATTACGATACCCTCCCGGGGACCGGGCGGCAGGATATATTGTTGCGGGATGACGATTTCACTGCCTTCTCCCGGCAGCCAGGGGTCCACCTCAGGATTGGCCGCAACCATTTGGCGGTAGCCTATGTCATAGATCCGGGCGATGTCAGAGAAAGTCTCCTCGTAGTGTGTGGTATATCGAAAGGAGCGGCCCACCAGGTCGTCACCCGCTTCAGGCAGATCGAAAGTGACTGCCAAGAGCGAACAGCTCATCAATGACAACCAGAGTAGTGTGAAAAATTGCTTGTGATGCATGACGTTCAAAAAATAACAGCAGCAAACCTATATTGTTGAGTTTACCCTAGATCCTGGTCTTCCTGCTGAGAAATATCAGGCACTTATGAGAAGAAGTATTTTGCATGGTTTACCTCAGTGTGGTCTTAAGAATCGGATGTCAGGGTCGATAGTCACTGTATAGTCTTGTGTTGTTTGATATTTTTTACCAATCACCTGAATGCCTGGGTGGATCTCGGTAATTCATACCAGCACCATTCCCAGACAGAGCCGGCGCCTGTGTCAGGCTGGTGCAGCGGGGCCTCGAATTGACTTTAGCCTTTGATGGAGAGGGATATCGGGAGCACAAAAGTATCGAACCGTATGAGATTTGGCGTAGTCTTGACGGATCCTAATATATTGACACTATTTTTCTTTTATATCAAAGGCCTAGTAGGATATAAGTTGAACCAAGAGGGCGCAGATTTTAAGCTACGATGTCTGCCCTTGAGAGATTGGAGATAGAGCCAGGAAAACCCATGCGGCGAATTGCACTGATTAACCAGAAAGGTGGCGTGGGTAAAACCACGATAACCACAAACCTGGGCCATGCCTTGGCACTGGCCGGGCGTCGGGTAACGGTCATCGACCTGGATCCCCAGGGGCAATTGGCTTCAAGTTATGGTCTGTTTCGCGCGCCGAGCAAAGGGATTGATCAGGTTCTGATGCAGCAGCAGGAGATTACTGAAGTCAGGCAAGGTATCCGGGACCTCTTAACCTTGATTCCCGCCGGTGACAAACTGCAGGAGATCGAATATCTGCAGGATGGCGGGGCAACCCGCGCCCGGTTGCTGCAGCAGGGATTGGAGAAGATGTCGCAGGATCAGGATTTCGTGTTGTTCGATTGCCCTCCCTCTGCCGGCCTGTTGGTGGCCAATGCCATTTTTGCCGCAGACGAAGCCTTGATTCCGCTCAGCGCCGATCATATGTCCCTGAATGGGCTGGTCATGATGCTGAAAACATTGAAGAAATTTGAGCCCTATCTTTCCAAGCCCTTGACTCAGTGGATCGTTTTGAACCGTTTTTTTCCCCGTAGAAAACTCTCAAAGGAGATCGCCGAGAAACTACAGACCCACTTTCCCGATCAGTTGCTGGAAATTCCGATTCGTGAAGCGGCTGCCATTGCCGAGTGCCCTGGCGTGGGGCGTACCGTTTTTGAATACAAACCCAACAGTCAGTCGGCCAAGGAGTTCAAAGCACTGGCAGATCAGTTGCTAAAACCAGCGCCTGGGGCATCAGGATAGTGCGGTATGCCGCGATGGCGAGTCCGTAACTTTGACTTAAGCAATGGATAGCGGTGACGATAATTAGTGTGAGAAACAATTAAGATGAAAGAGGCCAGCCATGTCCATATCCGCTGAACTATCGGATGACGAAAAGACCGTGACACTGAAAATCGCCGGTCGTTTTGACTTTTCAACCCATCAGGACTTCATGCAGGCCTATAAGACCTATCCGAAGGGTGACAAGGTTTTTGTGGTGGATCTGGCAGAGACGGATTATCTGGACAGTTCGGCGATGGGCATGCTGCTACAGCTCAGGGAGCACAGTGCGGTTCAAGAGAACAATGTGATGTTGATCAACGGAAACGATGCGGTGCTGGACATCCTGCAGATCGCCAACTTCGGTAAGCTCTTTACGATTCAGTAGTGGTGCCAATCAGTGCCGCTTTCCGGTATGCTGGCCCCTTTTTTCGTCAGGGGCAGCAACCATGGGTTTCAAATGCGGTATCGTCGGTTTGCCGAATGTGGGCAAATCCACACTCTTCAATGCCTTGACCAAGGCGACGATTGCAGCGGAGAACTACCCCTTCTGTACCATTGATCCCAATGTTGGTGTGGTTCCGCTGCCCGATCCTCGGCTGGATGTGATCGCGGCGATTGTCAATCCACAGGCGGTCATCCCCACCAGTATGCAGTTTGTCGATATCGCCGGCCTGGTGGCTGGCGCCTCAAAAGGCGAAGGGCTGGGTAACAAGTTTCTCGCCAATATTCGTGAAACCGATGCGATTGCCCAGGTGGTGCGTTGCTTCGAAAACGACGATGTTGTGCATGTTGCAGGTCGGGTCGATCCGGCCGGTGATGTGGAGGTTATCAACACAGAATTGGCCCTGGCCGATCTGGAATCGGTGGAGAAGGGGCTCGACAAAACGGCTCGTCAGGCAAAAACCGGAGACAAGAAGGTTTTAGCCCGCAAAGAGCTGCTGGAGTCGGTGCGGGACCACCTGAATGGCGGTAAACCGGTGCGCAGTATGGCATTGAGTGAGGAGCAGCTGATTGAATTGCGGGATCTGTTTCTGCTGACCATCAAACCTGTGTTGTACATCGCGAATGTGGATGAGGAGGGGTTTACTGACAACCCCCATCTGCAGACATTACAGGCTCTGGCAACCGAAGAAGGGGCAGAAGTGGTACCGGTTTGTGCCGCCATTGAAGCGGAGATCGTTGAGCTCGATGAAGAGGAGCGGGGTGAATTTTTGGCTGACATGGGCCTGGAAGAGCCAGGCCTGAACCGGGTTGTTCGTGCCGGATACCAGCTGTTGGGTCTGGAGACCTATTTTACCGCGGGTGAGAAAGAGGTTCGAGCCTGGACAATCCCGGCCGAAGCTACCGCCCCCCAGGCGGCCGGGGTGATCCACACGGATTTCGAGCGGGGATTCATCCGCGCTGAGGTGATTGCCTATGACGATTTCGTCACCTGTAAAGGGGAGCAGGGCGCCCGGGAAGCAGGAAAACTACGCTCTGAAGGTAAGGAGTATGTGGTCAGTGACGGGGATGTGATTCATTTTCGCTTCAATGTCTGATTTGACACTTGGCTGCAGCATCAGTATATTTCACGCCCTTCAAGCGCATATGGCAAGGTAGCTCAGTTGGTTAGAGCACAGCACTCATAATGCTGGGGTCGGCAGTTCGAATCTGCCCCTTGCTACCATATTTCAATACGTTACAAAAAGCCCGGCATTGCCGGGTTTTTTGTGTCTGCGGTAAATAATAGACTTCCCCAACCTTGTGATTGCTCGATGTTTGCCAATCATTGAGCCAGTTTTATTGGCGATAAGTGCCTTGTGCCAGTATCTGAACCGGCATCTTGGAAAAGCCCTCTATTGGCTGTCAGCCGTCTCCGGGAATCAGTTTAGGCTTACTAAGCTTAGCGATACAATTTAACTATGTGGATGTTTTATGAAGACCTTGATCGTTGTTCTGTTGTTGCTGCTGTTTTCTGTTTTCACGACGTATGCTGATTGGCGCAAAGATAGCCAACCGTCAGATCAACTGGCAAATCTTGTCAAGCTGGTGCCTGGAACATCCCACTGGATGTTTGAAATTGGTGAGCGCTACAAGAATCTCTACTGGGCGGCAAAACTGGATCGCTGGGAGTTTGCCCAGTATCAGGTGGAGGAGATTGAAAAACTGATCAAGGTCGTTCAGCTAGCCAGGCCGAATCGGGCCGAGACTGCACAGGAGTTCGTCGAGACAGGGCTTCCGGTTATCAGTGATGGAGTGGCCTCAAAAAACTGGGATGTCTTTAAGCGGGCATTCGTTAAGCTGAACCAGGCCTGCATGACCTGTCATGGTAAGAACGACCATGCCTTTATAACGCTACCTGTTGAGCCAGTAACTGCCAGTAGTCCGGTATTGAATCTGCCTGACTGATAAGCCTCTATCTGGCGCTGTATAGTTGCCGGATACTGGGCAGCCATAAAAGGGTGTTAACAAAAAGGGATCAACTAAAGAAGCAGGTTTCTTAACTATAATATTTCGTTGCCGACAGTTCTGTGTGTGTTATTCAGCTCAAAAAAAGCAGAATGTTTAGTGTTCACAGGTCCCAACAAAACCTTTGCTGACCGAATGGTAGAAGGTGACTTTTACGATTGTTACCCAATAAATAGTTGGATTCTTAAAAATCTCCCTTCAAGAATATCGGAACCTGAGTGAATATTTTATGATGAATTTAAGTGCTGCAAGAGCACTCTGAATAATACGATTACTTTAACATTAAATCTTTTTGAATCGCTGATTGACGTAGTGTGAGATGTGCAATAAGGATTGCACAACGGTTGAGTATTTGAATCAGAAATCAGTTCCTGTGTGAATAGTTTTTTATTACAGAATCAATCATGCTTCTGGTTGTGACCTGCGCTGTAGAAAACACAGTGCAATAGTGTGTATCCCATGCCCGTAGAAGATGGTGTGTTCGTAAATTATCTATATCTATTAATAAATAATTATTTACTGGTATGTTGTCTTCAGGGATGTGTTTGATAAGTAAATAAGCAGTATTCAATGAAGTGTCTAACTTTTAACTTTCGAATTGAGTTTGCTGGATAATTGAGCTGCTAAAAGCGCCTCATAGGCAGGAGTCTTCACTCAGAAGTTGTAATACTCATTCTATTAATGAGAGTGACAAGCTATCTCAGGCTTTAAATTAATAAAAATAAACTCTATTAAAGTTTTGTAAAAAACAGTCGAGTTAAAGCAAGAGATTACAATTCATGATTGGATTTTATAACTAATATCAGCTACATGGATTTGAGTTGCAAAACAGAATTCTGATTCATCAATAACAAGTACTAGATGAACAGTGTTATATAAATCACCAAGGAGATTCTCAGATGAAATCTGTAACTAAGAGTACTTTAATATCACTTTGTCTTTTATTTACCAGTTCCGTATTTGCTGTCGATCTGCCGGTTAAAAGGGATAAAAGTTACATCTCACCAACTTCTGTTGCAGGTGCCACAACCGTCGACAGTGCCAAAGCTCACGAGCTCTGGAAAGCCAGAGCGTGGTTTGTCGACCCGCGAAAACCTGAACAGTACGATGCCGGCCGTATCCCTGGCGCACTGAATATTGAATATGACCCAGGCACGCCGAATCAGCAACTGACCTCAGACTCACTGGCTGCCGAAGTACCTAAGGATGAGGCGGTGGTCTTCTATTGCAACGCGGAAGGTTGCGATCGATCCAGTTGGGGGGCCGCCTTGGCTGTAGAGTGGGGCTGGACCAAGGTTTATTACTTCAGAGATGGCTTTCCAGGTTGGACAACAGCAGGTTATCCGGTCGAGTGATACCGAAGCTGTGCGCTGGGAGAACTCCCAGCGTGCGCAGATACTGCCAACTACCCGGTTGAAGCTCCCTGCGGAGATCTCTGATGACATTGCTAAATCGATTCTCGCTTAAAGTCAGGCTCAGTGCTGTTATAGGCCTGGCGACTCTGATATTTACCATCGTCCTGTTTTCTTTGGGGCAGCATCTCTATGAAAAGAAAAACAGCGATTTTCAGATGGCCTATCTGGCCGGTCTTGATGATCTCTGGCGTGCCATCAGTGAAAACGAACGTTCAACCATGGCGGCGAATTTCACCTCATTGACCCGTAATCGCAAACTCAGTGCGGCGCTCTATCGGTTTAGTACGGAGGGTGTTAGAGATGCGGTAGGACCCACCGCAACCCGTCTGCAGGCTATGGGGATTGCAGAGAATGTGATGATCATTGCCAAAGATGGCCGGATTGGTTTCACCTCCCAGGATAATGTCTATCAGGTTCCAGAGGTAGCGAACCAGGCAATAGCTTCCGGCAAGACGGCCGATGGGTTTGAATTGACGGCTGATGGCCGTTTGGTAAATCTGGTGGCTTTTCCTCTGTACGATCGATCTGACCTGGTAGGTGTGGGTGTCTATGAGAAAGGTCTGAGCGCCGTAGCAGAAAAAATCAAGGCGGCGAACGGCAGAGAGATTCTGTTCAAGACTGAAACGGGGAAAACAGTCGCCAGTACAACTGAGGCATTTTCCGATTTGCAGAATGCCGAGGGTGATCAACAGGATTACCATGAGGTCAGTAGACAGGGGCGTATCTTTGGGATTGGAGCGCTGCCGTTGATCAGTAGTGATGGCGGGAAGGTCGGCTGGATGTTGTCGATTGAGGATATTACCGAGAATGCCCTATCCCAACAGCGGTTGAAAACCATCAGTTACACTATCGCGGTAGTCATGCTTGGGCTGCTTACGGTCGGGGTTCTGCTCTATATGAAGATCGCTTTGCGACCGCTCGATATGGGTGTACAGCACATGGAGCGAATCGCTTCCGGTGATCTCTCACAAGAGATTACCTGCAACCGTAATGACGAATTCAAGCGGTTACTCGGGGCGATGCAGAAAATGAACCGTGACCTGAGCGGTTTGGTGGGTAAGGTGGCTACTACCTCTGAGAGTCTGGTGCAGACCATAGAAGAGGTAAACAACTCATCGGAGAAAACCAATGTTGCGGTAACCAACCAGAAACAGGAACTCGATCTGCTGGCAACCTCATTGAGCGAAATGACGGCCAGCGCAACTCATGTCTCTGAAAATATCAACCACCTGGCAAGCTCCGCTACAGATTCGATGACTGCGACAGAAGAAGGTAATCGGATTGTTAAACAGTCGGTGCAGAGTATCGGTACCTTGACGGAAAAGATCCGTAAGGGCAGTGATGTCATCCAGACCCTGGTTGATGAAAGTCAGCAGATTGGTGTTGTTCTGGAAGTCATCAAGAGTATTGCCGAACAGACCAATCTGCTGGCACTGAATGCTGCCATTGAGGCCGCTCGTGCCGGTGAGCAGGGAAGGGGATTTGCGGTGGTGGCCGATGAGGTGAGAACTCTGGCAGGAAGAACCCAGGATTCGACGAAAGAGATCGAACAGATCATCTCGGCACTACAGGCGGGAGTCAATGAGGCCGTTGAGGTCATGGCTGTCAGTGTCAGCCATGCCGAAGAGTCATCTCAGCAGGCAACAACCATTGGTGACACCCTGGATTCCGTACAGCAGAAGATTGAGCTGATCAATCAGCTCGGATCTCAGGTGTCTGCGGCGGCTGACCAACAGCGTGCCACCACGGAAGAGATGAACCAGAATATTCAGAGAATCTCTAAAAGCGCTGATGAGACTTCTGCCCAATCCAATAATACAAGCAGCGTTGTCCGGGATCTTAAGGGCCTCTCTAAAGTCCTGAGTGAGGAGATGGATCGGTTTAAGGTCTCTTAGGGCCTGTCAACACGAATTATGCTGTGATGATGTTCCGCAGCAAAAGAGATGGCCTGAGGTGATCAGGCCATTTCGGTGGATGTTCGGTTGACTGGTGACGGTTGGCTAGCTTTTGCCAGGATTGCTCCAGACGAGCTGAATCATTGCGCTACGTCTTATCTCGATCAGACGATCTGTAAATTCCTGAATATTCTCATCCAGCAGGTCTGCCAGTTCCAGTTTGGCAATCCGTTCAGAGATCAGCTCGGCTCTTCGATCGAATAGCTCCTGGATCAACTGCTTTTCGCGGGCTCTCGCGATGGGGATTATTACCCGATTAAAGCCCGAGCTTCGGGTTTCTGCAATCGTCTTGCGACGCTGCAGCAGTTCCTGGTCAAGCAACAGGATTTCAGCATCGATATTGTCGATGACCTCCAGCTGTTCATCCATCAGGGCAAATAGGTTGTCCACGCCCTCTTCAACCCAGTTTTGGATCTCCTGAAGGTGTTGGGTCTTGATCAGTTCCATGATTTCGATCGAATCCGACATCGAGATCAGGTGTTCGAATACCTCGATCCATCCCTCTTCCCGATAGTTGAACATTTTGTGCATGTAGTGCAGCAGCAAACCGACCGATTCGCTGTAGTCATAGCTTGGAAAGCTCTGGCTTACGGTATTCAATATGTCGGCAAAATTGACGGCAGTGCGGGTGAATGCCCGGTCGTTGTTGTTGCGCAGGCCCTGAGCATAGATATTGTTCAAACGCTTCAGCATGCGGCTGTAGCCATCGGCTCTGAGCTGACTTTTGTTAGAACGGATGAAACCGGAGACTTCGTTGAGCATTTCACGCAGTTGCTCGACATCGACTACGCTCTCCCGGTTCGACAGAGTCTGCTCAAGGTAGTCGAAATATTGCTTGATAATATGGCACGACTCATCCTGAGCAAGTGTGGGTAACTGCTCTATGTTGCTGATTCTAAATGGGGTTACCCCAGTATTGACAGCTTGAGTTTGGGTTTGTGTCCTATTATCCATTTTCCAGTCGGGCTATGAGTACTTTTACACTAAGTCACGAGATACTGTATTAATAATTGCTTATATAGTCAAGCATTTTTGGATAATTCCAGATGTGCTATTGTTCATCCGCGAATTCACATGAGGCATAACGGCAAAATTGGTGTTAACTTTAGCGCTGATCTGCCACTTTGTGACTCTAACTTAATGAAAATATTGAGTTAAAGTGTTTTTTGTAAAAAAACAGTAAATTGTGCGTTTATTCCAGATTTTGAGTGAGGGGGCGTAATGTCTAGAAGGGGGCATCATGAGTAGTGCAAATACAGCTTGGATAATGGCATCAACCGCCTTGGTGTTGTTTATGACGCTGCCGGGTCTGGCGATGTTTTACGGCGGCCTGGTGAGAACCAAGAACGTCCTTTCCGTGCTGATGCAGTGTTTTGCCATCGCCGGTATGGTATCGATTCTGTGGTTGATCGCCGGTTATAGCCTGGCATTTGGCGAAGGAAATGCCTGGATCGGTGATTTCAGTCGGATTCTGATGTCAGGTGTCGGTAAAGAGACCCTGTCCGGTGATATTCCGGAATCCCTGTTTATGCTCTTTCAGATGACGTTCGCAATCATCACGCCGGCGCTGATCGTTGGTGGATTTGCCGAACGTATGCGTTTTTCAGCCATGCTGCTGTTCAGTGCCATCTGGCTGATGGTGGTCTACGTGCCGATTACCCACTGGGTTTGGGGCGGTGGCTGGTTGGGCAGCATGGGATTGTACGACTTTGCCGGTGGTACTGTGGTTCATATCACAGCCGGTGTTGCTGCTCTGGTGGCCGCTATGGTGATGGGTCCCAGACGCGGTTTCGGTACAGCATCGATGATGCCTCACAACATGACCATGACCATCGCCGGTGCCGGTATGCTCTGGGTAGGCTGGTTCGGTTTCAATGGGGGTAGCGCCCTGGCAGCTGATGGCAGTGCTGCGATGGCGATGCTGGTTACCCATATCTCAGCGGCCACCGGTGCAATGACCTGGCTGGTTCGAGAGTGGATCAAGTTCGGCAAGCCCAGTGCGCTGGGTGCGGTCACCGGTATGGTCGCCGGCTTGGGTACGATTACCCCGGCTTCCGGTTTCGTCGGACCGGCCGGAGCCCTGGTGATCGGACTGTTGGCAGGGATAATCTGCTTCTCAGCCACCAACTACCTGAAGCAGGTGCTGAAGATTGATGATTCTCTCGATGTCTTTCCCGTTCATGGGGTAGGCGGAATTTTGGGAACCCTGCTGGCCGGTGTCTTCTCCTCCACTTCGTTGGGTGTCTTTTCCGGGTACGGGTTTGCGGATGGCATAACCTCCATGGGCGGCCAGCTCTGGGTGCAGTTTATCGGGGTGGTTGTCACCATCGTCTTTACCGCCGTGGTCACCCTCGGCATCCTCAAACTGGTGGATGCGTTGATCGGTCTTCGGGTCAACAAGGAAGAGGAGATCGAAGGTCTGGATATCGTTCTGCACGAAGAGCGTGGTTACAACGAAATCAGTTGATCGACGACTTTCGGTGGGTGCGTCTTGTTATGACGCACCCATCTATACCTGAGTGGGGTATACCGGTGGGCCGCTAAATCAAGGCTTCCGGTAACTCGCCAATGTGTTGTCGGTTTCATGCAGCGATACTTCTACCACCGGATAGCCGCCAGCTTCGACATAGTCAAAAATCAGTCGTGCAATATTTTCCACGGTTGGACTGGTGGACATCACGTACACCGACTCACCGGCTTCCTGCAGCAGGGGCAATACCGGATCATCACAATGTAGCAGCATATTGTGATCCAAATTCTGATTGATCCATTTTTTGACGTAATCGCCAATCTCCGTTCGCGTCATCCCGCATTTACGTAGTTGTTGAGCCTGTCGGTGTTTCTCCTCAATAAAATCTCGCAGTAATGTCCTTGCGTCTACTTTCTCTTCCATGAAAGTGAATGCGCCAAATTTTTTTAAACACCTGGTTAATAACAACTATCTAATATTGTTAAATATTACGATTGACACATGTCAAGGCCTGAGATCGAAATGCACCGAGAATCAATGTAAAGACAGCGGGAGCATTTCTATGATTAAGATATCTCAATCCATGACCGAAGATCATCGCTGTATTGACCAGGTTTTTGTCGAGATAGAAAGGGCGATTACCAAATCTAAGTGGGAAGATGCCCGGTCAATCGCTGATTCATTTGATGAGATGATGGAGCGTCATTTTTCTATCGAAGAAGATCTCCTTTTTCCTGCAATTGAGCAAGCGACTGCATCTGCCAGCGGTCCAGTCAGAGTCATGACCATGGAGCATGATCAGATACGATACCTCGTTAAAGTTCTGCGAACTGCTATAACCGAGCAGTCACGGGATAATGGACTTAGCGCATCTGAGACACTCCTTATGATGATACAGCAGCATAATTCGAAAGAAGAGAGTGTGCTCTATCCGATGGCAGACAGAACCGTACAGACGCTAGAGGAGGAGGTGTCGAGGCGGATCTTAAAGGCATCATGATGGAACGCAAGCTGGATGTACGTGAGCTGGAGCCGCCGGTTCCTCTCGAACGTATCCTTGATATGCTTGACACCTTGTCCAAGGAGGATTGGCTCTGTGTGCGCCACAATCGAGAGCCCTTCCCACTCTATTCTCTTCTGAGACAGATGGATTTTTCTTGGGATAGCCGGTGGTCGAATGGCGAGTGTTTTATTCGCATCTGGCACACAGGGCACCCTCCGGTTACCGATTCGGATTAGTGTTAACAGGTCCTAGTCAGGTGATCAATACATCGGGACTTTCCCTGGAACAAGCGCCGCCATTGTTTGTTCCCTTCAAGTTCTTCTTTAGTGCAGCGCTTTTTTCTGTGGCGATAGGTCTGCTTATGATCTTCTATGGTCAGGATCTCTACAGTTCGCGCTGGAGTCCGTTGGCGCTGACATTGACACATCTCGTTACTGTAGGTTTTCTCGCACAGGTCATGACCGGGGCAATGTTTCAGCTACTGCCTGTAGTGGTCGGTACGCCACTGCCTTCTGTGATGCTAGTGAGCCGCATCGTAAACCTTAGTTTAGCGCTGGGTGCAATTTCACTGAGTAGCGGATTTCTCTTTTTAAATCACGAACTGTTAATGCTTGGGGCAGCTTTGATTAGCGTTGGATTCTCTGTTTTTCTTGTGGCTGCAAGTCTCGCGATAAAAGGCGAGTCCGTACCCATCAAGATCACTTTACAACTGGGGCTGGGTTGGTTTTCAGTGATCCCGACGGTATTGCTTGGCATACTCCTAGTGCTCTCCTTAGCGGGTAAGGTGGCATTAAATGACATGCAACATGTGATTACCGTCCACCTCTCCTGGGGGTTGATGGGGTGGTTGGGGATCGTGCTTTTTTCCGTACTGTTCAAGCTCGTGCCAATCTTCTATGTCACTCGCGAAATTCCACTGCTGCTTCAACAGGTTTATGCGCCATCTATAGTCATTCTATTGACGTTCTTTACGCTATCTATCTTTATTAAAGACCCGGTTTTTAAATCAAGTATCACAGGGGTTATGTTCCTCTTATGCCTCATTGCAGTAGGAGTTCTTGTGATTATGTTTCAAAGAAAACGGTCTATTATCGATTCAACCATTTTGTTCATAGGGACCGGTATCGGATGCCTTTTGCTGGCGGCGGCGATATGGATAGTATCGGAGCGGGATGTTGTTATAGGTATTCTGCTTCTCGTCGGCGTTGGCTTGACCATCCCAATTGGCATTATCTACCGGGTTTTGCCTTTTCTATGCTGGTACCATCTGCAGGCGGTTGTGCTTAAAAAACGCCGTCTTAACACTCAACTTCCTTCCATGAAGCATTTTATACCTGAGCGCTCAGCCAGGCGGCATTACATCGTTCATACATCCGCGATTATCCTGCTGTTAGCAGGCGACTTTATGACGCAACCTTTCCTAGCCCTTCCAGGTATTGTCTTCACAGGGTCTGCG
>JAKSBX010000182.1 GCA_022360905.1 Chromatiales bacterium | reverse complement strand
GTGGATCTGGAAAGTGCCAAGGAGTTTGGCGTGATGACCGTGGATTCTGAAAACTGGGTTAGTGAATTCAGCGAAAAACCGGCCGACCCCAAACCGATTCCCGGGCACGAGAATCTGGCTCTGGCCTCGATGGGCATCTATGTATTCAACCGTAAATTTCTCTTTGAACAGCTGATCCGGGATGCCGATACACCTCAATCCTCACACGATTTCGGTAAGGACATCATTCCCCGAGTCATCGAAAAATACCGGGTGCTGGCCTATCCATTCACCGACTCCAGCAGCGGCAAACAGGCCTATTGGCGCGATGTCGGAACCATCGACGCCTTCTGGACCGCGAACCTGGAGCTGATCGGCGTCACGCCACCCCTGAATCTCTACGATCGCAGCTGGCCCATCTGGACCTATCAGGAGCAACTGCCACCCGCTAAGTTTGTTTTTGACGACGAAGAGCGGCGTGGTATGGCGGTGGACTCCATGGTCTCAGGGGGGTGTGTGATATCCGGCGCCAAGGTGACCAATTCCCTGCTGTTTTCCAACGTTCGGGTTAACTCATACAGCAGTGTGAATCAGACGGTGGTTCTGCCCGATGTCAATATCGGGCGCAACTGCAGAATCAACAAGGCGGTAATCGATCGTGGCTGCGATATTCCGGAAGGTACGATTATCGGAGAAGATGCGGAGGCTGATGCGGAGCGATTCTACGTCAGTGAAAAAGGTGTTGTCCTGGTGACACCGGAAATGTTGGGTCAGGTTCTACACCATGTCAGATAGCAAACATCACGACAACCGCCTGCAGGTTGTTTTTTGCTGGCACATGCACCAGCCCTACTACAAAGGGCCGGAAGGCAGCGACTATCTATTGCCCTGGGTCTATCTACACGGGCTGAAGGACTACGCCGATATGGCGGCCCATCTTGAGCACGTGCCGGATGCCAAGGCCGTGGTGAACTTCGCGCCCGTGCTGCTTGAACAGATCGATGACTACAGCGAGCAGATCGAGGCCTGGCTAAAAAGGGGACAGTTGATCAAGGATCCGTTATTGGCCGCCTTGGCGGGCCCCGGTCTGCCGGTGGATGAGGGGTCCCGCAAAGCATTGATCAGTGCCTGTCTGCGGGCCAATGAGCATCGCCTGATCAGTCGTTTCAAACATTTCAATGAGTTGGCCGACCTGGTCAAGCACACGTTGGAAAATGATCGGATGGTCGCCTATCTCAACGATCAGTGCCTGGTCGATCTGCTGGTCTGGTATCATCTGGCCTGGGTGGGAGAGTGTCAGCGAGTCAATGATTTGCGGGTCAGATCCCTGCAGTCCAAGGGGCGTGATTTCAATTCTGAAGATCGCCGGCGATTGATGGAGCTGATCGGGGAAGTGCTGCAGGGCTTGCCCGACCGCTATGCCGAGTTGGCAAAATCGGGTCAGGTGGAACTCTCGGTGACCCCCTATGCCCATCCCATCGTACCGTTGATGATCGATATGGATTCGGCCAAGGATGCCTTGCCTTCGATTCATATGCCTGAGCTGGAGCAGTACCCGGGCGGCGAGTCTCGCGCCAGGTGGCATATTCGCAAGGGATTGGAGGTTTTCGAGAAACATTTTGGCTTTCGACCCAAAGGGTGTTGGCCGTCAGAAGGCGGTGTCAGCGAAGCCACGCTTAAAATGTTGGAAGAAGAGGGGTTTAACTGGGCGGCTACAGGCCAACAAGTGCTGAGCAATAGCCTGATGGCCGGCGGCGGGGATTCCCAATTGCCCGAAAACTGGGTGCACTCCGCTTACCACGTCCAGGAGGGGCATCTCAATATGTTCTTCCGCGATGACGGTCTATCGGATCTGATTGGGTTCACCTATGGCGAGTGGCATGCAGATGACGCGGTCGGGGATCTGATCAACCACCTGGTCAATATCGCCGATGCCTGTGAAGGGGATCCGGATGCGGTGGTGTCGATCATCATGGATGGTGAAAATGCCTGGGAATACTACCCCTACAACGGCAGCTACTTCCTCAGTGCCATGTATGAAAGATTGTCGGAGCATCCCCGCCTGCGTTTGACCACCTTTTCTGAAGTACTGAATCGGCAGAAGAAACTCTCGCCAAGACTCTCCAAGCTGGTGGCCGGCAGTTGGGTGTATGGCACCTTCACCACCTGGATCGGCGATCGTGATAAGAATCGTGCCTGGGATATGTTGGGTGAGGCCAAAAAAGTTTATGACAACGCGCTGGCAAACAAGAACTTTTCCGATGATCAGCTGAGGGAAATTGAAAAGCAGTTGGCAATTTGTGAAGGTTCCGATTGGTTTTGGTGGTTTGGTGATTACAATCCCGAGTCCACCGTAAGCGATTTCGAACAGTTGTTTCGCAGTCAGCTTTCCCATCTGTTCGAGTTGCTGGGTGAGCCTGTACCGGACTATCTTTCCGAGGTTTTTGCCGTAGGCAGCGGAGCACCGGTGCAAGGCGGAGTGATGAAGAAGAATGATTAACACCAATACGAGTCTGCGCAACCGCTGCCGTCCAATGCCGGGAATGACCTATGAATGAAGCGGCCGACCCGCAGCTTCAGCCTGTTCACAGCCTATTGAAACGTCGCCGGGCCGGTGTTTTGCTCCATATCACCTCGCTGCCGGGGCCCGCATCTGTCGGAGATCTGGGTAGCAATGCCTATCGCTTTGTGGATTTTCTGGTGGCGTCGGGGATGACCGTTTGGCAGATATTGCCGATTGGTCCAACCATGCACGACAACTCTCCCTATCAGAGCAGTTCAGTCTATGCGGGGAATCCTCGCTTGATCAGCTTGGAGATGTTGCTAGAACGGGGCTGGTTGGATGAACTGCCGGAAGCGCCGATCTCCGACGAGGAAAAATCCAACGCGATACAAAACGCCTGCAAGCGATTTCATGAGTCCGCCAGTGATGAGGAGCGCCATGATTATCAGCGTTTTATCGCTGAACAGAAACACTGGCTTGAAGATTACGCGCTGTTCCAGGCTTTGAAGCAGGAAGAGAGTGCCTGTTGGTGGGATTGGCATGTCACCCTGCGGGATCGGAAGCCACAGGCACTTGCTATGGCCAGAGCCAGGCTCAAGGCGGTGATCGAAACGGTCAGCTTCGAACAGTATCTGTTCTACACCCAATGGATGTGTCTCAAACAGTATGCCAATGAGCGGGGGGTTCTGCTGTTTGGTGATGTGCCGATCTTCGTCGCTCATGACAGTGCGGAGGTATGGGCCCATCGGGAGATTTTTGATCTGTTGGAGGATGGACATCCGCGTGTCGTCGCCGGTGTACCCCCGGACTATTTTTCTGAGACCGGGCAGCGCTGGGGCAACCCCCTCTATTGTTGGGATAAGTTGTCTGAAGACAATTTCAGTTTCTGGGTGAATAGACTGAAGGCGCAATCCACGCTGTTTGATCTGCTGCGCATCGACCATTTCCGGGGGTTTGAAGCCTATTGGGAGATTCCCGCCGAGGAACAGACCGCGGTGAACGGTCATTGGGTAGAGGCGCCGGGAGAGGAGCTGTTCGGGGTACTCTACCGGGAGTTGCCTGATCTGGAGCTGGTTGCCGAAGACCTGGGTGTCATCACCCCTGAAGTTGAAGCTTTGCGCAAGGCCTATGATCTACCCGGCATGAAGATATTGCAGTTCGCCTTCTCCGGTGGTGCGGACAACCCCTATCTGCCTTTCCACCATACCAAGGATGCGGTGGTCTATACCGGAACTCACGATAACGATACGACCTTGGGATGGTATACCGGGCTGGATGATCAATCCCGTGAGTTTGTCGACGACTATCTTGGTAAACCAAGAGAGATTATGCCCTGGCCAATGATCCGTTCAGCCCTGGCGTCTCGGGCCAATCTGGCAATTCTCCCACTGCAGGATATTCTGGGCCTGGATGGTAGCCATCGTATGAATACCCCGGGTACAACCGAGGGTAATTGGAGTTGGCGTTTCGATTGGGAGATGGTTAAGCCGGAAACAGAACTCCGTTTAATGCATCGGGTAAAGATGTACGGCCGCTAAATGCCAGGCCATGTTGAACGCTGATCAGTGAAGGCAAAAAAAAACCGCTTCGTCATTTCGTCGAAGCGGCTATACCAAAGGAGGATGGAGGAGATAAGCCACCAGAAAACTTGTTCTGGCTGACTTGAGCATATTTCATCATTGCTACAGTTGACGTGCATTGAGAAAAGTCAATCTAGATGAAAAATCGCTTTCAGCGTGAACCAGTTCTCATTATTTACCTGGGTCTCCATTTTTCCCTGTTGATGAGTCAGTTAGCACCTTTGATCATCAGTAAATCTGGGGTAGCCTATTGGCAGTCACAGTGATGTTGACATGGATAAAACGGATTTAGTTGGAGAGGGAATTCTATCTGCGATCACTTATTGGGCGGCTCTCCACAGCTGTCCGTCGCACACCCTTTCATACCATTTCAATAAGCGACTCAAGAGCGTTTGTCAGTCAACGGTTCGGGTTGATTAACATGACAGACTCGCGAGCCGAATCTCTTGGCGTCCACTTGTTCGAGCCTTTCGAAGAGTGGTGCTATATAAAGGACTAGCGCAGCGGTAATCTCAATGCGTTTATCGATCGTGTCTCCAGGCAACAAATACGATTGAGATAGACCCTGTTAACAGATCTCTATGGAGGAGAACTTTCGGCTTGTGCCGAATCATGGTAGTCCATTATTTCGCTTGAGAGGTGATGGACTACCTTTTTTTTGCCTGGCCTATCCACAAAGGTCGTTTCCCGTGAATAGCGCAACATCCAATAAAGGTATGAAGTCTGTGGGTTAGGGGCTTTTTCGAGTATCATTACCCCTTTCCCAATCTAAGACATAGGCTTGACGATGTTGATTCTCCGTGGCGCCCCCGCACTTTCCGATTTTCGCCTGCAAAAACTCACCAAACGACTTTCGGAGCAACTTGGTGTTGCGGTGGATCTGGTATCCGAGTATCTCCATTTTGCCAATGTGGAGCAGTCCCTGGAGGCTGATGAGAAGACGGTTTTGCAGACAATTCTGCGCTATGGTCCATCACTGCCAGCCAGAACGCCGACTGGCACCCTGTTACTGGTTGTACCCCGGCCAGGCACGCTCTCTCCCTGGTCATCCAAGGCGACCGATATTGCTCACCATTGTGGTCTGAAGAAGGTGCAAAGGCTCGAGCGCGGTATCGCTCACTATCTGAGTGTCGAAGGGCAGCCGCTGAGCAGTGAACAGTTTATGCAGGCGGCTGCACTGCTGCACGACCGGATGACAGAAACTGTGCTGTCGGATGCGGAGGATGCCAGCTGTCTGTTTCAGCAGGCTGAGCCTGCCGAGTATAAACAGGTGGATGTGATCAAAGGTGGATTGGAGGCCCTGACGCGCGCCAATCAGAGCCTTGGGCTGGCTCTCTCGGAGGATGAGATCGAGTATCTGGTGGAGAGCTTTCAATCGCTGCAGCGCAATCCCACGGATGTCGAGTTGATGATGTTTGCCCAGGCAAATTCAGAGCACTGCCGACACAAAATCTTCAATGCGGACTGGGTGATCGACGGCGAGTCCCAACCCCACTCCCTGTTCAAGATGATTCGCAATACCACGCAGCGCTCCCCCAAGGATGTACTTTCGGCCTACAAGGATAATGCGGCGGTGATTCAGGGACCGGATGCGGAGCGTTTCGTGCTCGATCCGGAAACCCTCAACTACGGCTATGGGCAGGAGGAGATCAACATTCTGATGAAAGTTGAGACCCATAATCACCCCACCGCCATCTCGCCGGATCCTGGCGCCGCAACCGGTTCTGGGGGCGAGATCCGTGATGAAGGTGCGACGGGTAAGGGTTCCAAACCGAAAGCCGGATTGTGCGGGTTCTCCGTCTCCAATCTGAAATTTCCCGGGGCAGAGATGCCCTGGGAGGTGGACTACGGCAAGCCGGGACGTATCGTTTCGGCACTGGATATCATGCTCGAAGGGCCGATTGGTGCGGCGTCGTTCAATAACGAGTTCGGTCGTCCCAACCTGTGTGGCTATTTTCGAACCTACGAGGCTGAAGTATCAGGCCCGGATGGGGCCGAAGTTCGCGGTTATCACAAACCGATCATGCTGGCAGGCGGTTTGGGTAACATCCGTAAGGAGCATATTGAGAAGCACTCATTTCCCAGCGGCTCTCCGCTGATTGTGCTGGGTGGGCCGGCGATGCTGATCGGACTGGGTGGCGGTGCAGCCTCGAGTATGGCCAGCGGTACCTCGGCTGAAGATCTCGATTTTGCGTCGGTACAACGTTCGAATCCCGAGATGGAGCGTCGCTGTCAGGAGGTGATCGACGCCTGTTGGGCTCGGGGTGAGGAGAATCCCATCCTGTTTATCCACGATGTGGGTGCCGGCGGTCTCTCCAACGCCTTACCTGAGTTGGTGCATGACGCAGGACTGGGCGGACAGTTCGAGTTGCGGGCCGTACCCAACGACGACCTGGGCATGTCGCCGATGGAGATCTGGTGCAATGAATCCCAGGAGCGCTATGTAATGGCGGTCGATGTGAACAAGCTGGAGACGTTCAAGGCCATCTGTGAGCGGGAGCGTTGCCCCTATGCCGTGGTGGGAGAGGCGGTCGATGAGCAGCAGCTGATCCTCGGCGATGCCCATTTCGACAACAATCCAATCGATATTCCGATGAATCTGCTGTTCGGTAAACCGCCGCGCATGCTCAAAGATGTTCGTCGCAAAACCTTTAAAAAACCTGAGCTCGATTTTGCCGATATCGATCTGAAAGAGGCGGCGCTCAGGGTCTTGCAACTGCCGACCGTGGCCAACAAGACCTTTCTGATCAGCATCGGTGATCGTTCGATTACCGGCATGGTAACCCGCGATCAGATGGTCGGACCCTGGCAGGTGCCGGTGGCCGATGTGGCCGTTACTGCATCCGGTCTGATGGGCTATACCGGTGAGGCGATGGCGATGGGTGAGCGGACCCCGCTGGCGCTGCTGGATGCACCGGCGTCCGGACGAATGGCCATCGGCGAGGCGATTACCAACATTGCCGCGTCCGCCATCGCTCAGCTGTCCGACATCAAGCTCTCAGCCAACTGGATGGCGCCCGCCGGTCATCCCGGTGAGGATGCGAAGCTGTACGACACGGTGAAGGCTGTCGGTATGGAGCTCTGTCCCGCATTGGGCATTGCGATACCGGTGGGCAAAGACTCCATGTCGATGAAAACCGTCTGGCAGGAGCAGGGTGAGGAGCGTGCGGTGACGGCACCGATCT
Source organism: Chromatiales bacterium (assembly GCA_022360905.1). Taxonomy (GTDB): domain Bacteria; phylum Pseudomonadota; class Gammaproteobacteria; order Chromatiales; family Chromatiaceae; genus Thiodiazotropha. The sequence goes on along the minus strand of JAKSBX010000182.1, from coordinate 3,389 downwards.
CGTTGATCATTTCAGCCTTTGCCCCGGTTACCGATGTGCGTCGTACTCTGACGCCCCAGTTACGCAGCGACCTTGGCGATACCGATCTGATACTGATCGATCTGGGTAAAGGGATGAATCGCTTGGGCGCCTCGGCTCTGGCTCAGGTCTATCGGCAGATTGGTCATCATGGTGCGGACCTGGACGATCCGGCCGCCATGCAGCGTTTTTTCAATCTGATTCAAGAGCTGAACCAGAATGATTTGCTACTGGCCTACCATGATCGCTCCGATGGGGGGCTGTTTGCCCTGGTCTGTGAGATGGCGTTTGCCGGTCATTGCGGGGTGAGCATCGATATCGATGACCTGGGTGAGGATGATTGCGCAGCGCTGTTCAACGAGGAGCTTGGCGCAGTCATACAGGTACGCCACAACGATACCGACGATGTCCTGAAACTGCTCAACGATGCCGGTCTGGGGCGTTGCAGCCATGTCATCGGCACTCTCAACAGCGATGACCGGATTGAATTCAGTCGATCGGGCAGTCCGGTACTGGCGGATCAGCGCCAGGTTTTTCAACAGGCCTGGTCGGAGACCAGCCGTCGGATGCAGGCCTTGCGGGATAATCCCGAGTGTGCGGATGAGGAGTATCAACGACTCGAGGAGGCGGATCCCGGTATCCAGGTCAGCCTCAGCTTTGATCCGGAAGAGGATGTGGCCGCACCGATGATCGCCAGCGGAGTCAGACCGGCCATGGCGATTCTGCGAGAGCAGGGGGTCAATGGTCAGTTGGAGATGGCGGCCGCCTTTCACCGTGCAGGCTTCGAATGTGTGGATGTGCATATGTCCGATATCATCGAGGGCCGAACCCAGCTCGATCAGTTCAAAGGTCTGGTGGCCTGTGGCGGTTTCTCCTACGGTGACGTCCTCGGTGCCGGGGAGGGATGGGCCAAATCGGTGCTGTTCAACGAGCGGGCCAGGGAGACCTTTCAAAGTTTCTTCAACCGATCCGACAGTTTTGCTCTGGGGGTCTGTAACGGCTGCCAGATGCTCTCCAATCTTCATGAGCTGATTCCGGGTACCGAGCACTGGCCCCACTTCGTGCGCAACCGTTCCGAACAGTTTGAAGCTCGCTTCGTCACCGTTGAGGTGACAGAGTCACCCTCCATACTGTTGGCCGGCATGCAGGGCTCCCGTCTGCCGATCGTGGTGGCTCATGGCGAGGGAAGGGCCGAGTTCCGTAGTCAGGAGCAGTTATCTCAGGCCCGTGAGCTGATGACCCTGCGCTATCTGGAGAACAGTGGCGAGGTGGCCAGCCGATACCCGGCCAATCCGAATGGCTCCCCTGAAGGCGTGACCGGATTTTGTAATCGGGATGGTCGGGTCACCATCATGATGCCCCACCCGGAACGGGTAACCCGAACCGTTCAGCACTCCTGGCATCCGGATGGATGGGGAGAGGATGCTCCCTGGCTGCGTCTGTTCAGAAATGCCCGCCGCTGGGTGGGTTGATCGGCAGTTGAGTGGTTTGCAGTGACCAGCCAAGTGCCAGTCTTGATCACTTTGGCTCTGCAGGCTACTGATATGCTTTCAAAAATCTATCGGTTGTGAGCCCTCTGACAGACTCAACAGGCACATTTTTCGAGGCAAGTGCTTGGTCCAAAATGAGCTAAATCAATAGAGTCTGCAATGCGCTCCCGAGATGCTGGTAAGCTGTTCATAAACAAAGTAAAGTAACATCGCTCAATGCCGCTGCAGCGAGCGTAAAGAATTTAAAAACAAGCCATCAAGGATGACATTGCGGGACCATTGGGATGTGGTCGATACTGCTTGAGATAGGGGGCTGATTTGATCGAGATCATCAGCCACTATCTAAATCTATCGAGTCAACACTTCTGAAGGAACATCATGAAGACATACGATACAGATGTACTGATTATTGGCGCCGGACCTGCTGGCGCCACGGCGGCCGCGCTGATTCACAAAGCCGGATTCAACTGCATGATGGTTGAAAAGCAGCGGTTTCCACGTTTTGTGATCGGCGAGAGCCTACTGCCTCGATGCATGGATCTGCTTGAAGAGGCTGATCTGCTTAGTGTTGTTCAGGATCAGAAATTCATGGTTAAGGATGGCGCGGTTTTCAAGCGCGGTGACGAAACCTGTACCTTCCAGTTCTCACAACAGTTTACCCAAGGCTGGAAATATACCTATCAAGTACCCCGTGAGGATTTCGATAAGGTTTTGGCCGAAAGTGTCGAAGCCCGTGGTGTTCCGGTTCTCTGGGGCCATGGTGTCACCGACGTGAACTTTGCCGATGATGGCAGCTCCACAGCGATGCTGGAAGACGAGCAGGGCGAACAGGCCAGCGTCACGGCCCGCTTCATTCTGGATGGCAGCGGTTATGGCCGGGTTCTGCCCCGTCTGCTGGATCTTGACGAGAACTCCATGCTGCCCCTGCGTGAATCCTACTTCACCCACGTCAGCGGTGACATTCGCCCTGAAGGGGAAGGGGAAGGCCGGATCTGGATCTGCTCCCTGGATGACCCGGACAATGCCTGGATGTGGATCATCCCGTTTTCAAACGGCAAGACCTCGGTTGGCGTGGTCGCCAAGCCAGACTTCCTGGCCCGCTATCCCGAGGATCCGGATGAGAAGCTGCGGGCGATCATCAACGATAACAAGAACACCAGAGAGCGTCTGAAAAACGCCGAGTTCACCTTCCCGGTGCGGCGAATCAACGGCTATTCCATATCCGCCAAAAAGCTGTTCGGCAAAGGCTTTGCGTTGATGGGGAACGCCACGGAATTCCTCGATCCGGTCTTTTCATCCGGTGTCACCCTGGCTCTGGAATCATCCAACCGTGCGGCGAAAACCCTGATCCGTCAGCTCCAGGGTGAGAGTGTGGATTGGCAGACAGACTATGCGGATCACCTGATGATGGGTGTGGATACCTTCAGGACCTTTGTTACCGCCTGGTATGACAATCGACTGCCGACCATCTTCTACAGCGCCGTTAAGCCGGACGAGCTGCAGGATCAGATCTGTTCGGTACTCGCCGGTTATGTCTGGGATCACGACAATCCCTGTGTGCGGGACCATGAGCGAACCGTTACGGTCATCGCCAAGGCCTGTGCCCAATACGGCTGAGCTCAGCCACCCGGTATGCCGTTCGGCATACCGGGCACAAATCCAACAAACACGACTCAAATCGACACGGAGTTTCATCCGGGCCGAGTAATGGGGTGTGGCACTTTTTCAAGGACACCGCCCCAGATTGAAACAGAAAGCGGGGGTTGGGGTGAATGGCACTTACTTAAGCACCAAAACACATCGCATCTCGTTTTATCAAAGGGTTTTGGTGGGGCATGGCCTCACCCTACACCATGAATTCAACAGTTTTGGTGGGGCGTG
>JAKSBX010000107.1 GCA_022360905.1 Chromatiales bacterium | reverse complement strand
TTGCATTGTATAGTTAGACCGATTCAACGCGAATGGTTTCAGAAACAGATCCGGATAAACCAGCTGCTATAGCAGAAACCTCTGCATCGGATACCAGTCTAACAATACAATCTACCTTAAACCTTCCCATGAGAATCTCATGTGGGATGAAGGAGTCAGCTGTGATTCAAACCAATACACAGCAGGTTTCCGATTTTATTGCGCGAAGAAAAACAACCTGCCTGGATCTCTTTTCAGAAGCACAAGCACAGGGTTTCGGTGACATTCACTTTAAATCCGATCCTGCAAATCAGTTGCAAGCCATCATCGCCATACACAGCACAAGACTCGGGCCTGCCGCCGGCGGCTGTCGTTGCCGCCACTACGCGACAACGGATGACGCCATCGAGGATGCGCTGCGCCTGGCGCGGGGTATGAGTTACAAAGCCGCGCTTGCCGGATTGCCGAGCGGCGGCGGCAAGGCGGTGTTGATTCTCCCGGATGAACTCCACGACCGGGAGGCCTTCTTCGAATCATTCGGGGCGTTTGTAGAAAGCCTCGGTGGCCGTTATCTGACCGCGGTCGACAGCGGCACCAGCCCGCTTGACATGGATATCATCGCCCGTCGCACACGCCACGTGCTGGGTGCATCGAGAAGCAGCGGTGGCAGCGGAGACCCCTCACCGACCACCGCAAGAGGTGTACGGATGGGGATTGAGGCCGCCGTCAAACATCTAATGAAACGGGACAGCCTCGAGGATATTCATGTTGCGATCCAGGGTCTGGGACATGTGGGATACCCGTTGGCGCGAGAGCTCCATGCACAGGGCGCCCGCCTGACCGTCGCGGACACACATTCGGACCATGTAGAACGTTGCGTGGATGAATTCAACGCAAACCCTGTTGCCCATGAAACCATCTACAGCGTCGAATGCGACGTATATGCCCCTTGCGCATTGGGTGCCGTGATAAACGATGAAACGATCAAGCACTTCAATACCCGCATCATCGCCGGTGCGGCGAATAATCAGTTGGCCCATGAAAGACACGGCAACCTGCTACACGAGCGCGGGATCCTCTATGTACCGGATTATGTGATCAATGCCGGCGGACTGATCCACGTACTGCTTAAGGATCAGTCGCAACGTGAAGAGCGCCTGTTGCATATGATCGACACACTTACCGAACTGCTTGAACAGTCATCCCGATCCGGAATACCCCCGTTCAAGGAGGCGTCCATTATGGCGGAAGAGATTCTCTACAGCTGATTCAGGATTAAGGCAGAGATTGGCGGGTTCCCTAGGGCCTGTTAACACTAATCCGATCACCGTCAACAAACGACATTTGTATTCATGATGGGAAACAGGTATGGCCGTACATAAAACCACAATCAAATTAACCAAAGCGCACAGGATACGTAGCGACACGTCTGAATCCGTCGCCCGGTTCGAAATTCACTATCACCGATGTCTGAACGCAGAGGGCCTACCCGTCTACTCTCTGTCGGAGGTTGCATCCGATCCCGAGCGACTGGCCCGTCTCTACCGGGCCATGATGCTGACCCGTCTGTTCGACACCAAGGCAGTTGCCCTGCAACGCACCGGTCAGTTGGGTACCTACGCCTCATCGATGGGCCAGGAGGCGATCGGCACGGCCATCGGTACGGCCATGCGGCCCGATGATGTGCTGCTACCCACCTATCGAGAATATGCAGCGCAGTTTCTACGCGGCGTCAGCATGACGGAGATCCTGCTCTACTGGGGCGGTGATGAACGGGGTATGAACTATCAGCAGAGTCGCGAGGATTTTCCGATCAGTGTACCGGTGGCCAGCCAGACGGCCCATGCGGTCGGTGTGGCCTACGCCTTCAAATACCGCAAACAACCTCGTGTCGCTGTCTGCATACTGGGTGACGGGGGCACATCCAAGGGTGACTTTTATGAGTCGCTCAACATCGCCGGGGTGTGGAAACTGCCGGTGCTTTTCGTGGTCAACAACAACCGTTGGGCTATTTCCGTCGCACGGGAACAACAGACTGCCGCAACCACCCTGGCGCAAAAAGCGATTGCTGCCGGCATCCGTGGCGAACAGGTCGACGGTAACGATGTCATTGCCTTATATGACCGTATGCGACTGGCGCTGGCGAGGATTCGCGACACCCATGAACCGATGTTGATCGAAGCGCTCACCTATCGTATGTGTGACCACACCACCGCCGATGACGCCAGCCGCTACCGCCCGGATGAAGAGGTAGAAGCGCAACGGGTCTATGACCCGATGCATCGACTGAAACGCTATATGCTCAACAACGGATACTGGGATGAGCACAAAGAGCAACAACTGAACAAGGCGTGTATCGATGAGATCGAAGCAGCGGTTAAAGCCTATCTCGAAACGCCGCCCCAGTCTCCGCAAAGCATGTTCGATTATCTGTATGAGGATCTGCCCGACGCCTTGAAAGTACAGAGAGCCCATGCGGCAGGGAGGAAACGGGATGACTGAAGTCAACTTGGTCGAAGCGGTCAACCTAGCCCTGGCCCAGGAGATGGCAGCGGACGATGACGTATTGGTCATGGGTGAAGATGTGGGGATTAACGGCGGCGTATTTCGTGCGACCATCAATCTGCAAAAACAGTTCGGCACCACACGTGTCGTGGACACACCGCTCTCCGAAGCCGTGATTGGCGGGATGGCGATCGGGATGGCTGCCCAGGGTATGAAACCGGTCGCCGAAATCCAGTTCATGGGTTTTATCTACCCCACTATTGATCAGATACTCAATCATGCCTCCCGCCTGCGAAACAGGACACGCGGTCGGTTGAGCTGTCCGATGGTGTTGCGCGCGCCCTTCGGTGGCGGCATACATGCTCCGGAGCACCACTCGGAAAGCACCGAGGCGATGTTTGCCCACATTCCCGGGATAAGGGTTGTCATTCCCTCCTCCCCCGCCCGCGCCTACGGTCTGCTGCTCGCCGCCATACGCGATCCGGACCCGGTTGTTTTCCTTGAACCCAAACGCATCTACCGTATCGCCAAACAGGAAATTGAAGCCAGCGGCGAGGCACTGCCCCTCGATACCTGTTTTGTATTGCGCGAAGGTTCGGATATCACCCTGATCACCTGGGGCGCGATGACTCACGATACTCTGCAGGCGGCTGATGCACTGACTGAAGAAGGGATACACGCTGAGGTTATCGATGTCGCCACCCTGAAACCCCTCGACATGACGACCATACTCGAATCCGTCGCCAAAACCGGACGCTGCGTCATTGTTCACGAAGCCGCGAGAAGCGGCGGTGTGGGGGCTGAAATCGCCGCCGGGATAGGGGAAAAAGGCTTGCTCCATCTATTGGCCCCGGTGGAACGGGTAACCGGATACGATACGGTGATGCCCCTGTACCGCCTCGAACAGTGCTACATGCCGGATAAACAACAGATCATAGAAGCGACAAAAAAAACATTGGAGTTTGTATGAAAATATTCAAACTGCCGGACCTGGGGGAAGGTCTGGTCGATGTGGAGATCATCGAGTGGTTCGTCAAGCAGGGGGATAGGGTCGAAGAAGATCAGAAGTTTGTCTCGGTCGAAACCGCGAAGGCGATTGTCGATATACCGAGCCCACAGGCCGGGCGTATCAAACAGTGCTATGGAGAACCTGGGGATATAGTGCAGGTGGGTGATCCCTTGCTGGAGTTCGAAACCGATGAGCAAGAGACCGCCGATAGAGGCACTGTGGTCGGCAAAGTCGAGGTGGGTAAGACGTTGCTGCGGGAAGCGCCTACCGGGGTAGACGCCGGTAGTGCAGCCGGGATACGCGCCACACCGGCGGTTCGCGCCCTGGCGCGCCGCCTGGATGTGAATCTCTCCGTGGTTACCCCCAGCGGCCGGGACGGCACCATCACAGCGTCGGATGTACAACGGGTGGCGAAGATCTTTGCCGAAGTGGGGCCACTGGAATCCCTGCGCGGGGCACGCCGCACCATGGCGCGCAACATGGCGAAAGCGCACAGTGAAATTGCCGCCGTCACGGTCTGCGACGATGCCGTCATCGAGCCCTGGGCGAAGAACGGAGACCTTACCGTGCGTCTGATACGCGCCATCTGCGTCGCTTGCAAAACAGAGCCCTCGCTGAATGCCTGGTACGACAGCCACTCGGTAGGCCGGCGCCTGATCAAACAGGTCCACCTCGGCATTGCCGTGGATACAGACGATGGTCTGTTTGTGCCTGTGCTACGGGATGCGGGCAACAAGGATGCCAATACCCTCAGAGCCGAACTGGAAGCGCTGAAGGGAAAGGTTCGTTCACGCAAAATTCCGCCGGAAGAGCTGCGTGGTCAAACCATAACCCTGTCCAATTTCGGCACCTTTGCCGGCCGCTATGCCGACCCGATTGTGGTACCGCCCACGGTTGCGATTCTCGGTGCCGGCAAGGTCAGGCCGGAGGTTGTCCCGTTAAACGGCGATCCCGCCGTGCAGCGCATCCTACCCCTCTCTCTGACCTTCGATCACCGGGCCGTGACCGGCGGCGAGGCGAGCCGGTTTCTAGCTGCCGTAATGGATGACCTGGAATCGTCCGAATAGGTCTAGGGCCAGATATCGATCAATCGCTCTACTGCCGTCTCCAGTTCCGCCCGTCTGTTCAGGATATCCGGGCAGAGACGCAAAAACCCTTCCCTCGCATCGGCTCGCACCCCTGCCTGCAGCAATTGTCGCGCGTGGTGTGCGGCATCTGCATCCGCTATCGCCACGAACGCTCCGCTCGCATCCGGCCTGCCAAAGACCGGAATACCCTTCTCAGCCAACAGCCGGCCCAGCAACCCCTGTTGCATAAGGGAATAGTCACGCAGGCGCTCCACACCGATGGCACGGGTGAGTTCAAGACCGGCTCTCGCCTGATACCAGGGAAGAACCGCCGGTGTCGACTCCAGCAGGGCGTTGCCCCCCGGGGCGATATCGGGCACCACGGGCCGTTCGAAGGCGAAGGGATCCGTCTGTGCGAACCAGCCGCAGTCCAGGCTATGAAAATGCCCGTCCAGATGACGGGGATCGATATACAACCAGGCCGCTCCGGGCCCGCCCCGCAAATACTTGTAACAACCACCAACCGCGAAATCCGCACCCAGCGCTTGTACATCGACAGGCAGCGCACCGACCGCGTGATAGAGATCGACAACTACCTGAGCACCCTGTTCATGGGCGATTTCGATCAGCTGTGGGAGATCTGACAGCCACTGCCCCGTCACGAACATCACCAGGGAGATCACCAGCAGATCGGTTTTAGCGGAGATTGCGGCGACAAGTGACTCCATGCTGTAGTGCCCCTCTGCATCCGCTCCGACTCTGGTTAGGTTGATACGTCCCCGTTGCGCATAGATCTTCAACACAAGATCGATGGAACTGAATTCCCCCGCGGAGGTAAGCACATCGATCCTGTCGTCAAAGCCATTGAGTACGGCGCGCAACCCTTGTCCGGCACTGGCCCGAGGCACGACACAATCCGCCTCCGGCGCGTGAATCAGCTCGGCGATCTGTTGGCGAAAGTAGCCCATCTGTTGCAGCCACCTCTCCCACGCCTCATCGGGGCCCGCGTACCAGGCATCGATCGCCGCCTGTAGATCCAGGGCCGTACGGTCCAGCGGCCTGCCCATGGAGTGGTTTGCAAGATAGATAACACCGGCTTCACCGGCGAGAACCCTGGAAAACAGAGGCCGGATAGAGGAGTCGAGGGCTTGCTCGGTCAACGCACCCTCTCCCAGCCGCAGTACTGCCTCGCGGATCTCAGCTGTCGTCGTCAGTGCCGATTCTCGTGCGTACATCGAACAGTTCCGGGAAGAAGCTCTTGCCGATTACCTGTTTCAGAAAAGGCACACCGGAAGAGCCACCGGTACCCTGCTTGTAGCCGATGATCCGCTCCACCGTCTTCATATGACGAAATCGCCAGAGCTGGAACTGCTCTTCAACGTCTACCAGCTTTTCACACAGGGCGTAGGCATCCCAGTGGTGTTCCGGATTGTCGTAAATTGCCTTGAACAGGGTTACCAGATCCTCGTTACGCTCGTGGGGCTGGCTCCAGTCCCGCTCGACACAGACCGCCGGCACCGCGTAGCCCTGCCGGGATAGGTGACACAGAAACTCATCATAGATACTTGGTGAAATCAGGACTTCCCTGACCTGCCGGTAGACAGCCTCATCATATTCAAATACTTCCAACCTGCCGGCATCCTTGTTGCCCAGCAGGTATTCGATCATCCGGTATTGGGGCGACTGCAGGCCGGAGGCCCCGCCAAGCACAGAACGAAACTGCACATATTCACTGGGCGTCAGGGTCTCCAGCACACCCCACTGTTCAAACAACTGCCGCTGAATCAGCCTGACCCGGGCCAGTATCTTAAAACAGCGATTCAGCTCATCCGTGTGTATATAACAGATTGCCGCCCTCAGTTCGTGGAGGATCAGCTTCATCCACAGTTCGGCAACCTGATGCTGAATGATGAACAGCAATTCGTCATGGTGCGGCGGGCTACTCAGCGGGCGCTGTGCACCGAGCAAGCGGTCAAGCTGCAGATAGGCGGGGTAGTTGAGCCCCTGTTTGGAGCGGGGAACTGCTACCGCTTTCACCTTGTCCGTTGAATTCTCCATGGGTGCTGTGGGTTCATAATCTGTCCGTATCCGGGGTCGTGCCCTTTGTCTCAATTATAGTTGTTGGATTTATTGGAGTGTGGAGGGTCCCCATGAGGGACTCCGATTACTATCCCAAGCGAAGCATTTCGGCAAATCGAGAAGCTGGCAGCGCCTCGAGGTCACAACACCCCCAGTTCCACAATTTGATAAAACGCTGGCTTTTTATGAACGGGAAGGTTTTGCTATTACTGGGGGACGAAAGTTTGAAATGGATCTGTAAACTCGAATACCAAACGCTTGAATTTTGCCCGTAGTCGGGACCGAATTATCTGCTGGATATATCTCCCAATTGTGGCCTGCAAACTTCGCCACATTGTCCGTATCATAGGGCACCAGGTTCTCCCAATTCACCCGGTGCCCAACACCTCAAACCGAAGCGAGATAAATTCACGAATCTCATTCAGAATCATGTTGAACAGATATTGTTCTCGCAATAACGTTCAACGTCGGCTGCTGTAATCGCGCTCATATTGAAGATCCCGCGTGCAGTAACCGACGGGATTACGATGTGGGCTGGTTTGCTGATGCCATTCAGGAAGGGCCCAACCAACAATGCATCGGTCAGCGAGCGGATCAATCCAAGTGCGATATTCGCTGCATCGAGGTTCGGCATGATCAACAAGTTGGCCGCCCCCGTCAGATTGGCACCCGGCAAGATACGCTTGCGAAGCTCTTCATTCATCGCGGTCAAGGCATGCATTTCACCATCGACTTCGACATCCGGATGTTTTTGTCTCAGAATTTTGGCCGCCTCGCGCATCTTGTGTGCTGAACCACTACGTGAAGATCCGAAATTGGAATGTGATAGTAGCGCCACCTTAGGTTCGATGCCGAAATGGCGTACAAATTCAATCCCGGACTCTGTAACGGAGACCAGCTCTTCAGCATCGGGATCGAGATTGAGAAAGGCATCGGCCAGGAACAGGGGGCCGCTGGGCAGCAGCAATGCACATACTGTGGAAGCACGCCGGTTTTTACTATCGGTACCTAATACTTTGTAAATCGTTTTGAAATGGCTATCAAAGCGGCGGACTTTGCCGCAGATCATGCCCTCCGCTTCACCCATCGATACCATTACTGAAGCCAATGCAGTAGGATTGTTACGGACCTCGTTGCGTGCGGCCTCCACATCCACGCCATTTCGTCCAACTCGATCATGATAATGCTGCCAATAACGATCATGTTGATCGCAATCATTGGGATTAAACACCATCACATCCTCACCGAGACTAAAGCGTAAGCCGAGACGATTCATCTTCTGCTTCACGATGTCGGGGCGAGCAATCAGGATTGGCGTTGCAACACCCTCATCGACGATGGCCTGCATCGACATCAATACATCATCGTTTTCCCCTTCCGCATAGACCAGTCGACGCTTGGGTCCCTTCTTGGCAGCTTCAATCATTGGCTGCATGAATAAGCCGGAGGCATTAACAAACTCATGCAGCGACTTGCGGTAGGCATCCAAATCTTCGATGGGCCTAGTTGCTACACCACTCTCCATTGCTGCACGAACCACGGCAACCGGTACTTCTTCAATCAACCGGGGGTCGAAAGGTTTGGGAATAAGATAATCCGGACCAAACTTGAGTTCTTCTCCAAAATAAGCCTCGGCAACCACGTCAGTTGCTTCCTTCATTGCCAGGTCGGCTATCGACTTAACACAAGCCTGTTTCATTTCCTCGTTTATCGTTTTCGCACCACAATCCAGCGCACCACGGAAAATGAAGGGAAAACAAAGCACATTGTTAACCTGGTTAGGGTAGTCAGAACGACCGGTGGCCAGAATTGCATCAGGACGAACCTCTTTTGCGAGTTCCGGTCTGATCTCGGGTTCCGGATTGGCCATAGCAAGAATCAATGGCCGCTCGGCCATTTTCTTTACCATCTCCTGGGTCAGCACACCCGGCCCTGAAAGACCCATGAAAAGGTCAGCACCATCAATGGCATCATCCAGCGTTCGCATCTCTGTCTCACGGGCATATTTCTCTTTCCAGGGATTCATGCCAACATCCCGCCCCTGGTAAATTACACCACTGCGGTCAATCAAGGTGACGTGATCTTTCTGCAATCCCATGCTGACCAATAGATCGACACAGGCGATACTGGCCGCACCACTTCCAGAGACCACCAGTTTTATCTCTTCGATCTTTTTGTCTACCAGCCTTAAACCGTTGTATACCGCAGCAGCAGCAACAATCGCTGTTCCATGTTGGTCATCATGAAAAACCGGAATACTCATTCGTTCACGCAACTTTTGCTCCACCAGGAAGCACTCAGGCGCCTTAATATCCTCGAGATTTATACCACCAAAGGTTGGCTCAAGAGCCGCAATGACATCGACCAGTCGGTCAACATCATTCTCATTGACCTCGATGTCGAATACATCAATATTGGCAAACTTTTTAAACAGTACCGCCTTACCTTCCATCACCGGTTTTGAGGCTAACGGACCAATATTGCCCAAGCCCAGCACCGCAGTACCGTTGGATACAACCCCCACCAGGTTTCCACGCGCGGTCATCTTCGCAGCCTGGCTTTCATCCTCGACAATCGCCTCACAGGCATAGGCCACGCCCGGTGAATAGGCTCTTGAGAGATCACGCTTGTTGGAAAGCGGTTTGGTCGCTTGTATTGCCAGCTTTCCAGGCACCGGACTGACGTGGTATCTCAGTGCACTCTCTTTAAAGTTCTCAGACATTCGGATGTTTCCTGATGAAATGGATGTTCAGATTTTGAAGATGTGAAAAAATGGATACTGACACTACTCGATCAGAGCCTGCCAGTAGCGGTCAGATCACCCCAATCGAATGTAAATAAGACATTTTTAACATTTATTTTCAATGACTTATTTTCCCGCAAGCTGATAATACCATGAAAAATACCATGCTCAGAAATTTCTTAAAAAAGTTTCATTGTTTTTCATGAATCCGCAGGCACTCAAACTCTGATTCGAAATCTTTTTTTGAGTCATTACGGGTTGGTAGCTCAACCGGACCCAACAATCATGAACGCAATATCGAGTGCCGCAATCGCCACGATCCAGCTGGCTACAACGCGCATTGCGATGTGTTGCCAACCCTCCGTGTAACGGCTTGCGATCAGAGCTGCGGACAAGTAGAGGCAGATCGCCGAAGATAGGAATCCAACCGCGGGGGCAAATCCGGTCGCAGGATCATCGATTACAGCACTCCCGGCTTCCAGACCGATCAGCGTACCGGTTGCAAGAACCATTACCGGCACTAGTCCCGCAGGCAACCGCAGGTTGAAGAGAACCAGGAGTCCGAGGGCAATCAGGTAGCCACGAGCATACAACCCTACCACGGATGGATCTCCCGCTACCGGCAAGCCCATAAGAGCGATCAGAAGACCAACGCCGAGCGCTGCTACCTGAATGATCACGGAGCGAAGTCCATGGTACCGTGCCAGCAAAGCCACCAACAGCACGGGCAGCAGGAACTCGATTGCAGTGAAGAACAGTACCGCTCCGTCCAAAATCCGATGCAACGTGTCGGCGTTGCCATGCGCAGAAGCTGCCGGCGAAAAGGTAGCGGCGCCTACCACCAGCAGAAACACCGCACGAGTTGCCAAACTCAGAGGCCTCTTCCAATCGCAATTAGCAGAAAATAGCCACCCACAGCCGCGATGCCAGCACCCATAGCACGCACCGCGGTCTCTCCGGCCGGCCATCGATAGAGTAGACCGAACGCGATCCCGGCGACATGAAGAAGACCGGTAGCGACCACAAAGCCGGCCGCATAAAGAATAGGAACTCCAAAGTCCGGTAGCGCAGCACCATGTGGGTGGCCGTGGTAAATCGCGAAAAAAGCAATCGAGAGAAAGGCTATCGCCAATGGCGGACGGGCATTGGCGGACACCATGCCGCCCAGAACGATCGCGGAAGCAGCGATTCCGAGGCCAATAGCGGGCACCGGGACATCGAGTATGCCCAGCACGGCGCCAACAGTCATAATCAAGGGAAAGGCGATTGGCAGAACCCAGATCGCGGGCGCCCCCAGGATGGCACCCCAGAGACCCACGGCCACCATGGCAACCACGTGGTCCAGCCCTGTGACCGGATGGACCAGGCCACTGACGAAGCCGCCATCGCCGACGACGCTGGACTCCACGTGGCCCAAAGCTAAGCCCGGAAGCAATGCGCACAGCGCCAGAACCGATATCGCCAGACGTGAAACACTGCTGGCATCACCGGTGCTTGTGCCCTGCATGGCTTTTTCAATCAAGGTACTGATTGCCAAAGTCAAAACAGCGCGGAGAAGGTGAAGATCAGTCTGTAGTCTTCGGTACCCTCGCCACCTTGTTGCTGACTCTCTTCGTTGAGCTCCGTCCAAATCGGCGACTTCACTCCGAACGCTGCACTGGTGTTATCCCAGTACACCCGAACACCCGGCAATGCATAGAGCATGTCACCGCCAGTGGCAGTTTCATCAACGCCGTTGGTACGATCCCGCCCCAGATGAAGATATTGTGCTTCCATAGATAGGTCCACTCGCAGATTGCGATTGAGATCGGTATAGGCGCGATAGACCAGTGCGCTGTTGGCCCGGATCTCCTGCCCGAACTTGGTACGGTTACCGTCGTCGTACTCATATTCCTGAAAGCCAATCATCGACAGCTCTTGATTAAAAGTCCACTGCGGGGACAGCATCTTCGTGGCGGTCAGACCGAGGGACCACGATGGCTTGCCGAAGCCGGTAGATTTCCCCGGATCGATCGAGCCGTCGTCAAGACGCAAGTCCGCGTCCCCAGTGGGAAGCGTGAAGCCGCCAAACACTGTGAAATGCCAGTCCTCGAGATCGTCGAGACTTTCGTTATCCGGGATCAGCCGCCAACCTTCGTCATATTTGAAACCGATCTGGCCCATCACTGAGATGTCAGCAAACCCGCGGGAGTCCAAGCCTCGGGGCTCATCGACCTTGCTGTGGTAAGGGAGAAACAGATAAGCAGAAAACCATGGCGTCACCCCGTAGCCCAGTCCTGCCATCCAGTAGTTCGCATAATCGCTCTCGGGATTGGCTGGATCAGAATCGTAGGTCTCGTACTTGGCGTGATCGAGTTTCAAATATGCCAGGGTCTCGCCCGCCGGCAGGGTGGCCGAAGTCGCCGACTCGACCGGCGCACCAGGCCCACGCAAACCGGCCGCGCCAAGCCCAGCCACGCCATGGTGAGAGAAGGAAGGGACGTTCACCCCGGCAAGCGCGCATGCCACAAAGAGGCGTCTGCTTATCGAAAGATGCTTAGTGATAAAACTCGCCATCTGTTTTTCCTATTGGATCTCAAACATGAGAATGGTTGATCGCACACGCTTGTCCGCTTTATTGCTGTGCAGGGGTTCTTCCAGACTGGCCGTGATCAGCTGCAGACCTTTGTGCCGGATGCGAAGGTTGATACGGCCATCGTCGCCAGTGACACCGCGAGGGTCTCCATCGTAGGCAACCGTGACACCCTGTGCCGGCTCACCGCGAAAAACCACCGTAAGGCGCAGCTTGTCGCCAACCGCGAGGGCGAAGGGATTCGTGGTGAATAGGAGTTCGAGATCGGTCGACAACGGATCCCGCAGTCGCTCGGTCCAGGTCTCGACGCGCTTGACACTCTCGAGCGCCTGCCAGCTGCGCAGCACGCCGAACAACTCATCTTTACTCCGATTTCTGGTACCTGTCAGCGTCTGCGACCAGTAGCCCGAATCGGCACTCACCATCACCGCGTCACAAGGCCCCTCCACACGCAATGGATAGCCTTCACCAACGACCGCATGTGACGGGGTGACTTCGTTCGGTCGAAGGCAATAGGCACCCGTTATGATCTTCGGATCAAACGGCACCTCCTTTTCACCCTGGTGTTGGGAGAAACGATGGCCTCGATGCAACAGGTAGTCTTCAGCGCTTTGTTCGAACCAGTAATCGTGAGCATGGGAAGCTGTGGCGAGCAACGCTGCCGACACGGTCAACGATATTCTTGCTTGCGACATGATGCGTTCTCATGACAATTGGTATGATAAATTATAAAATTATCATACGCATCGACAGCAAACAACAGGCCCTGAATTCATGGGGGCATTCTGGCGTGCGTATCTAATCCACAACTGGAGAGAAAAGATGCAAAGAATAACCATCACGCTGGACGATGATTTGGTAACCGACTTCGAGAAATTTCTTTCCGACAACGGCTACCAAAACCGTTCCGAGGCGATCCGGGATCTGATACGTGAGCGGATCGACGGGCAAACACTGACAGAGAATCCGAGTGGTGACTGTCTGGCTAACCTGACTTACGTCTTTAACCATCATGAGCGCGACCTCGCAAGTCGTCTGACAGAGAGCCATCATGCACACCACGACCTCAACATCGCGACCCTGCACGTCCATTTGGATCATGACAATTGCATGGAAAACGTTGTCCTACGGGGGCCTGTTGAGCGTGTCCAGGCATTCGCCAACGCCACGATCGCCCAGCCCGGCGTGCGACATGGGACTCTCTATATGGTGCCAGCGAAAATTGCTGCGCAGACACACCGGCACGGATCAGACCCACAAGCACATCGGCATGTGCACGTCCAGCCAACTTCCTAGCGAGTCGAAAAACAAATCTGCACGTCAATACAAATAGATAGGACGAAGCTCCCCCTGCAAACAGCAGGGGGGAGTTCAGCAGGTTGTTGCTGGCGTTCGGCTATCGACTGGTTTCAGCTTTGTGCTGCATTTGGTCGAGGTTTTGCTTGATCACCACCGGATCTTCGATGTGTGCGATGACTTTCGATGATTCTGCGCGAGACCTCTGCCTCAAAAATATCGATGAACAGATTACCGATGATCTTGCGATTCTGTTCAGGACTCGGTGACACAGCGCAGCGTTTTGAGGAAGCAATCCTCTAACTGCACCAGGCACCGGCAAGTCAGTTTTTCACACGATTCGGTTATACTTGCAGGAAATTTGCAGTTTGGGGGCGCAGCCATGCACATTCAACGTCAGGGACAATGGATCTTCGCGATCGGGCTGGTCTTAGTATTGGCCAGCGTGCTCGCCGGAAACCTCATCCAGGACGAACTTGTTAGCCTGGGAGACCGGGCCTTTCTGGCCAAGCACGGCGCAACCGGCTGGCTGGCCTTTCTCTCTTTCGCCTTCGGTTTTCCGCTGGGCATGGCAGTCTGTGCCACCGGCATGTTCATGGCGAGCGAACCCGCAGCCGGAAAACGCCTGCTGTTTGCGCTCACCGCACTGCTTGTCGCCCTGTCGGCCATACTGGTGCCGGGAATCGCCGGGCGGGCACCCAGCCCCTATTTTTTCGGTACCGGCGGTTACATTATTCTGGTTCTGGTGCTGGCAACCCTCTGGTGGTGGGGCAGGCATCGGGCCAGCCTGCCGCCCGAGGCGCGCCTAGGCGCGGACCTGCAGGGTGCCGGCTACCTATGCTTCGCCATTGTCGCCTGGAACCTGTGCGGCGTTGGCGGCATGCCCTCCTTTGCCCTGGATCCTGAAAAAATGCTGGCCACGGGCAGCCGCGGTTTTGCCATCGGGCAGATGAAAGCGATCATGGTGGCACTGGTGGCGGGCTGGATACTCACGGCGGCCGGTTATCGCATGTCGCTGAAGACCTCACAGTGACCGGCTCGGAGCAGGCGATATGCAGTACAACCCGTTTCGTATCGGCAACAACAGTAGACCGGGCCAGCTGTTGCGGATTTTCCTAACACTCCTGCTGGCACTGCTGCTGTCGGCCTGCAGTCGCATACAGCTGGCCTACAACAACCTCGACTGGCTGTTGCCGCACTACCTCAGCTCTTACATGCCATTGTCCGACAACCAGGACAGCCTTCTGGAAGTGGGCGTCGACAATTTCCTGCACTGGCATTGCAGCACCCAGGTCGCCAGCTATGCGCAACTGTTGCGCGAAGTTGATAGACGCTTCCGAAGCAACGACCTGAACCGGACCGAACTGAAAACCTTTAATGATCGTGTCCAACAGGCCTGGACGGGGATCCTGCAGCAGGGCAGCCCGGCACTGGGCGATATCCTGCTCACCGCAGATGAAACCCAGATCAGGGAACTCTTAGAAGGATTTGAGGAACGCAATAGCGAATGGCTGGAGGAGTTCGAAGCCACCAGCGATGAGGAGTTGCGAGATGACTACCGGAAACGCATGAGCAAGGAATTGCAGCGCTGGTTCGGCGAGCTGGACGAGCGGCAGGAACAGATACTGGTCGTCTGGAGCAGGCAGTTCCAGCCACTGGGCCTCCAAGGATTGGAAGTGCGGCGGCGCTGGCAGTCACGCCTTGGGGAGATCGTCAACGCCCGCAATGACCGCGAGGCTTTCCAGCGCGAATTCGCTGAACTGTTGACCAACCCGGGCACACTACGCACCCCCCTTTACCAACAGCGCCTCGATCACAATCGTGACGTGACGATCGACATGCTCTATAGCATTGTCCAACAGCTCAGCGATGCACAAAAGCACCACCTGAAACGGCAGGTCGAAGCCGTGGCAGGCGACTTTGACAGCCTGGCATGCAGCGGTGAACCCATAGCTTCTTGATTAGAGAACTGTGTCATCAAACGGTCGCCGGCGGTTTACTGGAGATATCATATATCGCTCGTGAGATACCTGTTACTTCATTGATGATTTTGCGCAAGAAAGGAGGCATCCCCCAGTTTGCTCGCCTCTTTCTCAAAGATATCGATAAACAGATTACCGATAATCTTGCTTTTCTGTTCAGGGTCTTTGGCACCGCGCAGTGCTTTGAGGAGAAGGTCTTGCGTATCGACACAGATCACTTTTACACCCATGCGCTCTGCAAGGGTCGCGCGCGAGCACCATCAATAACCGGTCACCTTCCTTGCCGCAATAGATCCGATATCCGAATAGCCAAAACAAAGATAGTAACTGTAAGGTATATCACCTACGCCCTGATTTTATTTAGATTCACCTAAGATTTAGACAATACCTACTTGTTACAAATCAGGATCAATACACAAGGGGGAGTATCTTCTAAAATACAGAAGATCTGAGAAACTTGCGGAATCACTAAATAATTCTATAGTTAAGATGGTTCTTATCCCTATCTAAAGCGCCAGAGTTAGTGAACAAAAAGTCCTCCCAATCTCAAGCTGCCATGGCTACTGAGATCGAAAGAAGTAAACTATTTGATCTTTCTGTTGATTTATTGGCTGTAGCAGATACTGAAGGGAATTTTGTAGAAGTCAATCATGCCTGGAAGGAGATACTGGGTTGGGAACCTGAGGACCTTCTTCGTGATACCTTTCTGAAATTTGTCCATCCGGACGACATTGACGCCACAGTTAACCATATACAAAGCCAAAAAAAGAGCGGCACAACAGTTCAGCAGTTTGTTAACCGCTATCGTTGCAAAGATGGTTCATATCGCTGGCTTGAATGGACTGCTTCTGCCGAGGTCGATGGATTCATTTACGCCATTGCGCGCGATAAAACGGACCAGAAGCGGATCGAACAGGAGAGAGACCGCTTTTTTGACATCTCAATTGATCTACTGGTAATTGCCAATACCGATGGAACCTTCAGGAAGGTTAACGAAAGATGGACAGAAGTTCTTGGTTGGGAACAATCAGAATTGGTAAACCGTCCGTTTTTCGATTTTGTTCATCCCGATGATATAGAGCCGACCATGGTCGAGCTCGAGCGTGAAAAAAGAGGCGAACGGGTTACCAAATTTATTAACCGATATCGATGCAAAGACGGCTCATATCTTTATCTGGAATGGACAACACAACCTGAAACTGATGGAACGATTTACGCTGTTGCGCGTGATATCACTGAGCGGAAACTGGCAGAACAGGCAATCATTCAGAGTGTTGAACGCTATCAGTCTGTCATTCAAACAGCCAGCGATGGTTTTTGGGTAATCGATATCCATGGAAATATTCTTGAAGTCAATGACTCGTATTGTCGACTGTCAGGATATGCTCGTGAAGAGCTGTTGCAGATGCACATTTCTGAAATAGATGCCATTGAAACACGAGAAGATGTGCTCACGCATATCCAGGAAATAGTCAATAATAAGGATGATCTGTTTGAAACGAAGCATCGCCATAAAAATGGAACATTCTGGGATGCTGAAATATCAACCAGTTATTCAGATATAGAAGGTGGACGGTTTTTCGTATTTATACGTGACATCAGGGAACGCAAGTTTAACGAACAAATCGCCAACTTGCGTGAAGGATTATCAAAAATCGTTTACCAGGGAGCAATGGACGACATCATGCGTGTTGCGCTTGATATCGCTGAAAGCATGACCCAAAGCCAAATTGGTTTTTATCACATCGTAGAAAATGACCAGAAAAACCTGTCACTTCAAGCCTGGTCAAGCAATACGTTAAAAAACATGTGTCATTCGGAAGGGGAAGGTATGCACTATCCAATCGATCAGGCAGGTGTCTGGGTCGATTGCATACACCAGGGCAAACCAGTAATTCACAATGATTACGCGGCGCTAGATCATAAAAAGGGCATGCCGGAAGGCCATCCGGAACTGGTAAGAGAGATCACCGTACCCATTTTCAGAAAAGGGTTGGTCGTAGCCGTGGCCGGGCTTGGCAATAAGCAGATTGAATACAGCAATTGGGACCTGAATGTGCTCGAACGAGTCGCTGATGTTGCTTATGACTTTATTGAGCGTAAGCGATCAGAAATGCAGATCGAGCACATGGCCTATTACGATGCCCTAACCGGACTTCCAAATCGTACGCTTTTTTCAGACAGGATGTCACAGGCAATGAGTCAATGCTCTCGCACCGGACGTATACTGGCTGTTTGTTATCTGGATTTAGACGGATTCAAGGCGGTTAACGATGACCATGGACACGACGTAGGCGATGAATTACTGATCAGCCTGGCAAAACGAATGATGGACATTCTGCGCAAAGGAGACACACTTGCGCGCCTTGGTGGCGATGAGTTTGTAATACTGCTCAACAATCTAAAGGAAGGTAAGGAAAGTCTATCTTTCCTTAGTCGTGTCATCGAGTGCATAGAGAAGCCATTCGTGGTCAAAGGATACCGATTAGCGATATCTGCGAGTATTGGGGTAACCATTTTTCCTGACGATGATTCAACTGCTGACACGCTTCTTAGACATGCTGACCAGGCAATGTACAAAGCCAAAGCCGATCCTGATATCGACTATCATATGTATGATTTAATTGAGGAGCAGGAGATACGTAGCAAACGTCAAATGCTTGATCAGTTTAAACAGGCATTAGAGCAAGATGAGCTTGTTTTACACTACCAACCCCGTATCGATTTATTTACCGGTAAAGTTGTCAGTCTTGAAGCACTCATTCGCTGGCAACATCCGGACAAGGGTTTACTGATGCCAGCTCAGTTTCTACCCAATATCGAAGGCACCCCCGAAGAAGTACAAATGGACGAATGGGTTGTTAAACAGGCGCTGGAACAACTGAATCAATGGCTAGATCATGACACTGCAATACCGTTGAGTATCAATATTAGCCCCCATCATATCCAGCAGGGTAATTTCTCTGAATATCTTACCGATCAATTAACACACTATCCTGATGGTATTGCACAGAATCTCGAGCTGGAAGTATTGGAGACAGCAGCGATTCACAATATTGAACATGTCGCGAATATGATGAACTCCTGTTCAAAGTTAGGCGTCTCTTTTTCACTTGATGACTTTGGTACAGGTTATTCATCACTAACGCACTTCCATCGGTTGCCAATAAACGTATTAAAAATTGACCAAAACTTTGTTCGTTCCATGATTGATGATGTCAATAATCTCGACATCGTTGAAGGGGTTATACATCTGTCCAAGGCCTTACAACGACCCGTTGTAGCAGAAGGAGTGGAGAACATCGAACTTGGTTTGATACTGCTATACCTGGGATGCCAATATGCGCAAGGTTACGGAATCGCACGTCCTATGCCGATTGAAGAAATTGATGACTGGTTGATACATTGGAAGAGAGAGAAACTATGGCATCGCTTACACGATCAGGAAGAACTCAATAGCGATGATATCAAGCTGAAAATCGCCGTTTACAGTCACCGTCGATGGCTTGAATCGGTTGAACAATACATTGAAACGAAAGGGAAGGCCGAGCTCCCATCTCTTGATAGTGGTCAAAGTACGTTTTCTCATTGGTACCATGGAATGGGAGTGGCTCGATATGGAAGCAGGCCGTCATATGCCTTTCTCCTGCCCAAGCATCTTCATGTCCATGAAGTAGCAGCGTCATTGATAAAACTGGTTGATGACGGGAAACAGGAACAGGCAAAGGAACTCCTTGGTACTTTAGCTACAGCGAGTGATGATTTGCTTGATATTCTCACCAAGCTTTCTACGCAATAACCAATAGCTCTTTCTACTAAAAACCGGTCTAAATCAAAGAGAAAATCTGTAAGATCAGAACCAAAACTCGCCAGCTTGGCTGGTGATCAGTTCACAGCAGGTGGTTGTTGTGCGATGGTGATGAAACAACGCATCTTAGTAGCAACCTATAGTCTGCCCCTATGTCCATATTCCGGGGGTCCTGGAAGCCCTCATCAATAGCCTACTTGGCCGGGCACCAAATATTTATCATGACTGTGCACATCTGCTTCTCGTGGTATTACTAAGTTATGCGCTACGTCATACGCTAAATGCTATAAAAAAACACCAGTGATGATGCAGAATATATTTGTACGTACTATTCAATATGTTAAAAATTCTAATAACTCCCACTCCACGATCGCTGTCGGCACACTGGAGATACCATGAGCTACACGTGAGATACCCGATAATTCATTGATGATTCTGCTCAAGATCTCTTACAGCAAATCAAACGGCAGACGAGCAATCTTGACGGTCATGAGATCCACCGTCTTCTACGCCTTCCGGATTACCACATACTCGTAACAACGGCCTCACCGACCACACACACCGATTTATGGCCTGTTGACACTAATCAAGCGATCCGCAATGATTGAAAAGTTGCTGAAGATTCGAAAAAATTCATCCTGTTTATCAAATCGGCTGAAAATTCGCCTAAAACCTTTCAAGCGCCGGAACAATCGTTCTACTTCATTCCGCTTTTTGTACATTTCCTTGTCGTATTCCCAAGGTGTTAAACGATTTTTCTTCGGCGGTACAACCGCCGTCATGCCTAAATCAAAAACCAACTGGGGGGGGTGTCATCACCTTCATAGGCTTTATCCATAATGACATTCACACCTTCCCAGCCACGGTTCTCCAGCATTTTTAAAAGTGCCCGTCGTTCTGGAGCATCTCCCGACTCTCCCGGAGAAAGTGAAAATGTCATGGCTGTTCGGTCATCTGCTGCAAATATGTGGATTTTTGTCGTCCATCCACCTATTGATTTTCCTATTGCTTGTGGACCGTTTTTTAACGCCCCCGTACTCAGCAATATAGAGAACCGCGTTAACGACCTGGATATTAGCTATTTTGACGTTACCTCGCTGGACTGGCAGCAAGTGTTTAATGATTTTAAACTGTGCTTTTGTGATTTCCATAAGCACAGATTTTATCACATTTAGTGTCAACAGGCCCTAGCACTGTAGACTGGATCACATACGGATAGATGATGTCTTGAGCATTGTCATAGGGAGAGATCTCACACTAGACATCAACCCCATGCACCTGACCAGTATTCAGTTCCCACTACCGGCGAAAGCGGACACACACCACCGTTAGATTTGTGAAAATTTGGATAACAATCAGCGCGAACTGAAACAGAGCTTTGTTGTCGAAAAAGTTGTCACAAAACGACCTTTACCCCTCTAACATATAACCAAAAACACATATAGAAACAAAAGCAAAAGAAATAAAACTGATAAGTGACGTAAAAATTAAGACTAGTGCAGCAAGGAGCCTAACTTCATGGATATGAACAAAATCGACTCTACAATACAACATAAAGCGCCTGCTTGTTTATACGCTCCATCTGACACAACCGAGTGTTGGAACGCAATCGACAACCTACTACATTTGATAAATTGCGATCTCGTAAATTTCTCACTGTTTGAAAAAAATCGGCACAAGGGAAATAGCGGAATAAACTTTCAGGAACCTCTATTGCAACGATGGGCGAAGTACTCTCAACCAGAAAGCATCGATAAGGCGTACCCTAAAATTCTTGTAAATCCGCATGAGCTTATCAATAACAGATCGCTAGAGGAGATCTGTAAGAATAACTTGCGTAATGGAGGCTCTAACGAGACATTCATCTATCCGCTGCATGATCTTGGTTGTATTCGTATCGTATTCTTGGACAACGGATCACCGGACAATAACGCCCTGATCCGACGTAAATTAACCATTGACCAGGTTTTCCCGCACCTGACAAGCTGCTTTTCTGATTGGCTTACTCATAGAAAGAGATTATTAAGTATAGAGCAGCTAACAACTCGTGAAATGGAAGTTATATACTGGATCAAAGAAGGAAAAACCACCTGGGAGAGCGCTCAAATCCTAGGAATATCAGAACGAACTATCAAATATCATATGAAGAATATCTTTCGTAAGCTTGATTCAAGTAACAGGACACAAGCAGTCAGCAAAGCCATCGAACTCGGTTTATTTAACTCAACATTATGAGTGCCATTGCTACAAGAGTACAACGTAACCATGTTTAGGTATCACTAATCAAACAATGATTATCCACGTTTAACAACTATCTTAGGTCAGCGTTGACTTTTGTAGCATGCTGGTACCATCTTAATTTAATTGGTTTCAGGTAACCCACTATATTTCCGCAATCATCTGCCTTTTTCTAGGGAGTTGCTGCTAACCATCTCGAGCTTGCAGTACTGATCGCCTGGTCTGCCCGATATGCACTAAGATTCAGGCACATGCAGAGTATATTCGGCTACGATCACACAAGCATCGCCATGTAGAACTCATCGACATAGGTCCCGTCGACATAAAGCGAATTAACTCTTCTCCCCTCAACCACAAAACCGATACTCTTGTATAGAGAGAGCGCCCTCGAATTATCTGTACGCACGGTTAGTTCCAAGCGATGAATCGAATTATTCACGGCCCACTGCCTGATAGCATTGAGCAGTGACCCACCAACACCCATCCCCCAGCAGGAACGCCTCACACCAATAACAACGGAGGCTGTTTGTCGATTCCTTACAAACTCCCCACCATTGGCGACTGAAAACCCTACAAGCTCAAGATCTTTCTCGGCTATGAAAATAACCCGATTGTCTCTATTTTCAAAACTATTGATGATCGATTCTTGTTGATCAAGAGTAGTAGTTCGCTCTTTCGGTTCCAACAGCATATTTTTAGTTTCTGAGTCAATCTGACGATTCAGCTCAATAAATCTTGCCGCGTCCCTGATTTGAAGCTCTCTTATAATCAACAAATTACTTTCTTCGATTTGATTTTCCATTAAACCGCTTACCTCCATGTATGCTTATCAGGTGAAATGATTGCACAGCCAGGTCGTTAATCACCACTGACACCTGATGTTTGAGCCACTAGCGGTGCATCGATTGTGTTGAACGATTCCTGATGGGTGGTCAGATCTCTGCGTCTTAAGACATAGGCAAGAGCTGCAATGACTTCACTTAGCGGCCATCCTGCCCATGTAAGCCAGGGATTCCCCAAATAAACACCGACAATCACACAGGGTAAAAGAACTAGCCATTGCACAATAAAGTCAACAGTAAACAAAAAGCTATATCGCTCTGCCGCCTGCCAGGCACCTCTTTGGATTGAATTAAACAGACTGATGGGCACGGTGATCGCCAACACAGCCAAAAAGGGATGCCACCAAACCAATGCCCCGTTCGAGATACCGTAGATATGTCGCCATTGATCATCAGTTGCAAATAGTAATAGAACAGCCAAGGCCAAACTCAGAAATAGACCCATAATTAGGATATCACGCATGGAGACAATAATCTGAAATAGACTTTGTACCTGTTGTCGAGAGGCAAGGATGATGGCTGTACTTCGCATTACGGCAATCGTCGGCATCAACAGCAATGTCTGCAATTCAGATGCCAGAGTGAAGACTTCAAGCTGACCCTCCCGATTATAGTTCATTGCAAATACAGCTAATGTCACCAGGCTTACAGCTTGATACGATACAAGCCGCCCCCATTCAGGACCTCCTTTTCTTGCCAGCTCAATAACCCAGTTCCATCTAGGGATACAGAGCAGAGAACCACGTTTACCCTGATCAGATATGAGCAAAATGATAATTGCCAGTTCGACAGCGGTAGTAAGTATAGTTGCAAAATAGCATCCCGAAAAACCGAACCCCAATAGATAGATAAATACCCAGTTCAATCCTGCATTAGCGATGATAGTAAACAGCACGAGTGGCACAATTACCTTGCCTCGACCATCACCATGAATCAGCATTATTCCGAGGAACTGAGATAGCCTCAGTGGAATAGCCAATGTCAGATAAAACACCGCCTCCCGCGCCAAACTTGCTGTGTTCTTATCGCTTACCAGATTGTCGACAATGTAAGGATAGATTAAAAGTCCGGCCAGCATGAGAATCAGACCCAAAAAGATCCCGATCGAGAATACACCGTTGATTACTTCTTGACGCTGCTCACTACACCTCGCCTTCGCCATAGTTATCGAAACGACCGGACCAAGCGCCAGAGCGACAATCATATCGAGAAGCATCACTCGGGAGGGAACGCTGTAGGCACCTACAGCATCTGACCCAAGCGGCGAAAGCATTATGATATCTGTTTGCGCTATAAACCGGCTGCCTATAAAAGAAAGAAGTATCGGACCGAAGTAACTCGCAAATAACTTCAGGTCAACTTTCATACTGGAATTGGTTTCCACTCTCCATGCTCCCATCCTGTTGGCACAGAGACCAGCGCATATTCGTCACTACCCAATGCCTCAGAAGAACCTCCTCCCTGTAACAATTTTACCTCTAGATCGCCATCTGCAGTGGCTGCTTTTCTCGCTCCAACAATGTAACCATTCAAACTCTTAGATCGAATCAGTATTGCCAAATGACTAAGGTTTTTTGCATCGATCATATTACCAGCGGCCCAGCGAATAGCTGAAGCCACAACAAGCTCACGCTTAGTTTCGTCTGCAATCTTAATTCCATGCGATTGGGTATGCTCCATCCAGTTTAAAAGATGAATATGCATACTCCATGACATAGTCAGATTCTTGTCTTCTGCCCAAACAAGAAAGGGCTCCATTATTGTCTTCCCATCTGGCGAAGCTAACTGTAAAAGACTGGGACAAGGATCGAAAACGATGTGCCACAAGTTCCGTAAGGCACAGGAAGCCAGTTCTCGTTCATGAGTTCCATTCGCGAACGACCGGGCCATGCTTGGGTTTAAATAACTCTCTAGCCTCATGAGATACTACCGTATATTTTTCTAACACTATCGAGCTCTTCTTTCCATGCCAATACGTCAATATTGGCATCCCTTTCAACAACTACTGTTATCTCTTCCTCAGACAATCTATTTTCTTCAAAAATTGATTTCAAAACACCATATGATTGCTCTTCTATCAAAACATCATGGGTATCGATAGCTATTGATGGCTCGCCGCTTGTCTTTCGAAAACCTGCGATATGATAGTTCGGTGTAGATAGAGCAAGCGACTCCCACTTCGATATATCCACTCCACAGTTCAACTGCGCAATAACCGCATTTGAACAATCGAATAAAAGCCCACACCCGGTCTCATCCTGCAACTGACGATAAAAATCCACCTGACACCCATCCTTATCCAAAGTAGACGGAAAGTTCTCTATTAATAGACGACAGCCCAGCTCATGCTGCCAAAATGAGACTCTTTGACATGCGCGCCCATAGACACGCTGATAGTCAACCTCTGCTAGTAGAGGCAGCATGCGCCCACGAAAACTGAATTGCGCAAGATGGTCAGAAATATAAACGGGTTTTAAAAATTTCACCCATTCGCGAACTTGTCTCGCAATAAACTGAAGCTCACTTTCCTCTCGCTCCATGAATCTCGACCACATGATATGAAATCCAACCGGCACATCACCTATTACATCCCGTACTTGACACGGATCAAGGTGAAGAAAATTATCGATCAGTATTTCACAGAAATCAGCACTGGAATCATCCAGCAGCTCTTGAACATATGGGACTACTCGGGGGGAGGTAAGATTTACACCGCATCGCATTGTTCTATCCTCTTACGTGCGAATGCAGCAAAACTTGGTGCAGCAACCTCTACTGCCCACTCCTTGTTGAGCTGCGCTTCCTCATCGGTCATAACGATCCTAGACCCCTTCTTTTCCACCACATCGTCTAACCACTCTAGCACCAGCCCTTCGAAAGATATCATACGTTGGGTGCAAGCGGGCTCCACATTTGGAATCCATTGCTTAAGAAGTTTCATCAGATAAGACTTCGCATACACATCACATTTTTCAGCAACCGACTCTCTGGCACTACCTGGTATTTTCTCTAACTCCTTCTTGAGTTTCTGAAAATCCGCTTCCAATAATTCAGACTTTGAGATCCACGAAGGGTCCGAGTGCTCAATCGTAACAATCATACTCCCGTCACGCCGGCCAAGAGCCTTCCGCAACCGGCGAAATATCGCCCACACCTTGTCGTCTATCGGCATCGAGTGACCATCATGAACTGTGCCATCAGCCCCTCTAACAATCCCCGAAAGGTGTAGCTCTATTACCTCATCCCAAGGCACCAGTCCGAGTAAAATATCCGGAGTCACATTTACATTTGTCGCGTCGATATAAAGGTGACTAAGGTCTACAATCATTTTGGCTTCGCCCGCACGACAGATCTCTTCAGCACTCTTCCAGGAAGCACATATCTCACGAAAGCTACTACTGTAAAAATTCGCATTCTCTATCCATACCGGCAGCCCGATAGCGTCCTGCATTTCGCGAATAAAACGCACTGCATTTTGCTCCGCCCGTTTCGATGGATAGTAGTGAGACGAGAACCCAAACCGGCCAATCCCATCGTAGCGATCACCGGTCAAATGGACTCCAATCGACACCAACTTTGCTTCTAAGTAGTTGTTCTTATGCTTTATCTGATCCAACAAGGCTTTAATAAACCGATCCTGGCTATCTTCTGATTCAGTGATTGGCGTACGAGCTAGATGCAGAGACAGATCACAGTCATCATCACGGTTGTATTTATTCCACTTGCGAAACTCTGCAAGCCCAAGCTCCAGATGACCGACTCCAGTCGCCAGACAGAGCCCGTCCCCCTCATTCATCAGATACCCTGGATTGAACCCAGCGCCAATGCGCCAGTTTCGGTTGTTTACCGATGCCATACGCCCTCCCACCGTCAATACGCCAGAGTCCCATGGGCGCATACGCGCCCATGGGGCCTTCATGCAACCTTAGAGGTTATAGCTACCACAGGTGGAATAGCTGAAGGTAGTTACAACGATATCTTGAACTTCGATTAACATGGTATTTATCTCCATATAATAACGGTTGGTCATACGTGACTTACTAACAATAAAGTTAAACAGCCACACTCTTATTCGATCATCCCTGCTGCTTATCAACTGCGATGATCTGCGCTACATGTTAGCTACCCTTATCTAGCTGTAACCTGTCTTTAAGGACAGGCACATTAGGTTTAGACATAAAGAGTTAACCCGATCACAATCAATCTTTTTTGCCCATCTAAGAACAGTCATAGCTGCACAATATGGTCGCCAAGAAGAGTAACTTCATTTGGTGTCGTATCTCACTAAGCGGTATTCTTTTTATTTCATCCTGCCTGCCGAAAAGCGCATTCTTATATCGTCAACCTTAAAAAAACGTTTGTTTACAGACAGCAAACACCCTCAGCTGGGGTCTGCTTCTCTATTTGGCTTGGTTCAGGGGTGAACTTCTAGCTTAGATAGTTTATGGAGACATCGAGAATACCCGTTAACCGGCTCTCGAAATGCTGAGTCACGTAAAGATAATAAGGGGTCGACTCAGCCTATTTCGTATGAGTAGTTGATTGCTCAGGAACTAGCTGCGCTTATACTCCAGTCGCAATACAGACATATAAAGAACGGGATTAATTAACTAAACCCAAAACACTCTGCAAGAATGAAGCTCGTAGCCCATAAAGAAACAAACTACATCAGTACGTTATTCTCTTCATTAGTACAGCCAGAAGCATTGAAATTAACGGGCT
>JAKSBX010000179.1 GCA_022360905.1 Chromatiales bacterium | reverse complement strand
GACCGTGACCTTTTCCTGGGGGCCCAGGACGGTTTTCCCGGAAAGGCCGATGCGATTCACCGCACTCCAGGCCAGGAGCATGGGCCGGGCCGGTGCCATGGGGGCATCGGAGTGGAAGGAGAGGGGGGCGCCGCTGTCCACAACGGTTCTGCCACGGGCCATGACTTCGGAACGTTCCGGGCCCACGCCCACCTTACTGTATTGCTCTCCCAGGACGTGGACGTAGAAGGGATTGGAGCTTATCACCGCGCCCATGGCCGCCGCTCGTTTTACCTGATCCACTTGGGAAAATCCAAAGTGGTGGATGCCGAAGCGATGGTCGTAGCGGGGATAGCGGTGGAGAAGGCCTTCCAAGGTGTTGATGCAGACCTCCATGCCCAAGTCTCCGTTCTGGTGGACCACCAATTAGTAGCCGGCCTTCCAGAAGGCCAGGGCGCTTTTGGCAAAATCTTCAGGCGTCTGGATCCATTCCCCATTGTGGCCGTCCAGGTAGCCGTCCTTCATCTGCATGAGCTGGGAATAAATGGCGCCGTCGGTGAATAGTTTGATCTGGTTGGGCAACCATTTCACCCGTTCTCCGTTGAAGGTTTTCACCTGTTCCCGGGCTGCTTCCAGGGCTTTTTGGGCGTCCTTGCCGTTTTTGTCGTACAGGGCGTTGCCCGCGGGAATGAGGTAATAATCAAAGGGCATGTTGCTGTTTTCCAGGGTGGAGAACAATTGTTTGAGCATGGGACCGGCCAATTGGACGCCGGGATCGCTGGCCGCGGTGAGGCCGCCGGCGTGGACGTAGGAGATGGTCCGCTTCAGGCCCAGCTCGAATTTTTCCGGGGAGGCGATGAGGGGGAAAACTTTATTGACGACCATGTACAGGCCCTTTTCCCAAACGTGGCCTTCTTCCCAGTTGGACATGGCTGTGGCTTCACCCTTGCCCTGCCAGTCTTCCTTTTTCATGCCCATGACTTCCAACGCCTTGGTGTTGAAGAAGAGTTCATGGACCGAGCGTTGCCAGAGAATGATGGGGCGCCGGGTGGAAATCTCATCCAGAACGGCCCGGCTCATCTTTCCGTGGAAGGCGCTGTGGTAGCCCCAGGTGAAGAGGAGTTCTTCGGGATCTTTCAGGGAGGCCTCCACGGCCCTTAAGCGTTCCCGGTAGGCCTTTTCCCCCACCACGCCCTTGACGTCTCCCCAGGGCAGTTGCCAGTCGGCCGGGGTG
>JAKSBX010000166.1 GCA_022360905.1 Chromatiales bacterium | reverse complement strand
GGCATCAAACGATCCTGGTCACTTTGGGGCTCAACATAACTTATATTGTCGCCGGGGTTACACCAGCCAAACACGACCTGTTCAAACTCCAGGCCTGGTTCCATGGCCTGACAACCACCTGCATTCTATTTCTGAGATAGACCCAGAATTGTAAGTGAGTTAGATCGCCCTGTCTCTACCCAGGGCGATAAAACCTGTGACGTCAACCGGACTACTCATTCTACTTCTGGGTTGACTTTGGAGCGGTGTTACAGCCAAATCCACAATGCCGATGGGCTTTATGGCGCAGTATCATGGATTGAAGCTTATCACGTTGGTGTTGTTCGAGATTGTCGCTGAAGTCAGCAAATGCATCGATAAAATCACTGCTGATACTGGCAAGCTGTGCCTGTTTTTGCATCAGCAGCGTATGAGCTCGCTCCCGATCGAGGCTTGATTGACTCAGTAGGTCAGCTGCTTCTGTAGCATATAATTCCCGGTCGCTTCTTAGGGTTTCAGCCATCGATAATACCTCTGTTCGGAACTTGTCCAGGTGAGTTCTCTGGTTTTCTGAGAGTTCCAGGTGTCTATCCAGTCGATCTGCCATCCAACCAACTCGAGCTTCTGAACTACTACAAAACCCCTTATAACGAGCTATTGCGACACCACTGATCAGCAAAAGTACTATCAGGCTGATGATGATTATTGCTGTCTTACTCATGATAGTCTCCATATTGATGTTAAGAGTACAGTACGTATTCTGAGTTATGGAGTGTTAAAGTTCCTATCTGAGTTGTAACCCGATGTAACAAGTTGTAACGAGGAAGAAAGTGCTGCATAAGAATTAAATTCTTGTATCTATAGAGAATATTTATGAGGACAATAGTTGTCCAGCAGGGCTCCATTCGAAGTTTCGGCTGGCTAATAAGGTGAAATAGGGTTCTTAATATACCGCTGGGTTGAGTATAGATGGTGAAATGTCGCTGGGGTGAGGTATAATTCGGAGCTAGCAGTATGTAATTAGTTACCTATCACTACTCTTGATTTTTATTGGCAATCCATTGGATCAGGAAAGCCGTTGTATCTATCCTGGCTGGTGGGCCTAGCCCGCTGATTGGACTGAAAAGTATTTCACATGTCGATCAGTAAACCCGCTCGCTATTGGTAGAGATACTTGGAGCGGAGATACAATGATCCCCTATGAGTTTGTCAGTTATTACCTGTGTCAGCCCAGTATAGATATCTACCTTGGTAGTAGGTAGATGACCACTAAAAAATTAACCCTCATTATATGTGTAACAATTGTCGGTTTTTTTGCCCCAGTTACCGTCTTATCCGCGTTTGAGATAGATAAGGTTTATCGCCTGCTTATTCTGGACTCTCAAGCTGGAAGTCCGTATGAAGATGTTCGAAATTCATTAATTGACAGTTTGCAGGAAAGAGGCTATCGGGTTGGAAATAACCTGTTGATCACTCATCATTATATTGACAACAGTGTCTCTTTGGGTATCGATATTCTACAACGTGAAAAATCCAAAAATTATGATGTGGTATATGTTGGAGGAACCGTTGCCACAATTTCAGCAAAAAAGATGCTTTTTAATAGTGATGTTCCTGTCGTATTTGGTGCGCCAACTGATCCGATAGGTATTGGTGTTATAGATAGCTTTGATCAGCCACCTAAAGTGAATTTTACAGGCGTCAGTTATCCTGTGCCAGTCAAATCAAGGTTTTTGTTCCTTCGTCAATTGATGCCTGATGCAAGAAAATTCGGCTTGATCTATGCCGATATGCCTCAATCAAAAAGCTACAATAAGTGGATAAAGAGTCTTCTTGAAAATGATCCGGTGTTTAATGATATTGAAGTATTTTTCCGCCCTATACCATTGATTACAGGGCAGGATGGAGACGAGCAGATGTCAGAGCAGGCAATTCCCATTATCAGAGATTTGAATGATCAAGTTGATGCCTTTTTAAAACCAAATGATCAGCTGGGTGCGAGACAGCAGTTTGCGAAGATTGTAAGCACTTACGGTGAAAAACCACTGATTGGCTTGGTTAAGAAGGATGTTATTTCCGAATGGGGCGCTACAGCAGTTGTATTTCCTTGCCTAGAAAGTATGGGGCGGCAACTGGGTGAAATGATTCATCAACTTTTTGATGAGGTACCAATTGAATTTATCGAACCTAAATGGCCTGCACGCTTTGGTTATGCTATTGATTTAAATAAAACAAAACAGTTCGGAATAAACGTGCCGGTAGGTATTTTGCAACTGGCTGGAGAAAATATTATTAGATAACTGCCAGTATGGCTGATGTCTAATCAACTCGAAAGGTTTAGTTTCTTCATGACGAATCTAGCCAGATATAGACGAATTGATTTTTAGCTCTGATTTTTCTATGGCACTCACTAAAGACTATTAAAGACATTCGTCATGGGCATAAGCAAAAAAATCCTGTTAATTACAATTGGCATACTGGCCTTATCATTACTTGTCAGTTCTATGCTCAATATACTAAGTTTTCGCGAAAAGTATACCGATGCCTTGCTTACCGGTAGTTTTGGAATCGGTTACAGTATTGAGAGCTTATTAACAGAATTGCTTGCTTTAGGATTACCACTAGACTCCCTATCGGGTATGGATAATAAACTGGACGAAGTGGTCGTTAAAAATAGACACATCGCCTATGCTGGAGTTACCGATCAATTTGGAATTGTACTTTTTCATAGTAATAGAAGTTTAATTGGCCGTCATTTTAAGGATCCTGTAGCAGAAAAAATACTTACAGAGAAAAAACCTCTCTGGCAAATTTACGATCGCTTTGACGGTGAAAAGTATTACGATGTATCCATACCGCTTTTTGATCATGATAAAAGTTATGTCGGGGTTGTTCGGCTCGGTTTTCTGACATCTATTGTCGATCAGAAGGTAGAAGAGGCGGTTGCACAAATCCTTCTCAATGTTCTGGTCACCTTTCTTGTTATAGCAATACTTCTTAATCTCTTCTTACGGCGTTCAATTATTGATCCCGTTAAGCAACTGTCTGGTTATGCTGAATCCATAGCAAATGGCAAATTTGATTTGACAGCAAAAATTCGCAGTGAAGATGAGATTGGACGGCTCTCACGTTCATTGCATGAGATGGGTTCTATTCTCCAAGAGCAGATAATAGAACTGAAAAAGTCTGGGCGTGAGTTAGAGCAACGCATCGAGATAAGAACACAAGAATTAGCAGAAATCAATCAAGTACTAAAGCAAAGCAATCAAGGGTTGAGTGACGCACTTGAAAGAGAAAAAGGTTTATCCGATGCGCTGAGAAATAGTGAAGAGCGTTTCAGGATGTTGTTCGAAAAAAGCAAAGCGGTAATGCTTACGATAGATCCAACTAGTGGAGCTGTTCTAGCTGCGAATCACGCGGCAGAAATCTATTATGGTTACCGCCTAGAACAATTGCTAAATATGAATATTGGTGAAATAAACGTACTCAGTGATTCAGAAATTTCGCATGAAATGGAGTTGGCAGAACGCGAAGAAAGAAATCATTTCTATTTTCAACATGCTTTGGCAAATGGGGAAATAAGGGACGTTGAAGTTCATTCTGGCCCAATTGATTGGGGAGGAAAACAAGTACTCTACTCAATTATTCATGATATTACTGATAGAAAAAAAGCTGAAGCAGAATTAGATAGAATTGCTCATTATGATTCTCTGACTGGATTACCAAATCGACTGTTAAAGTCAGACCGGTTGAATCAAGCAATACTAAGGGCAAATCGCAAAAAATACCTAGTTGCTGTTTGCTACCTGGATCTGGACGGTTTTAAACCAATAAATGATAAATATGGCCATGATATTGGTGATCTGGTTCTTGTTGAAGTAGCTAGGCGATTAGAGCGAACTGTGAGAGGGGGAGACACTGTTTCGAGAATAGGTGGAGATGAGTTTGTCTTGATACTGACGGAACTTGATAGTCAATATGGTTGCGAGGTCATACTGGAACGCGTTATGCAGGTGATTGAAGAGCCAATAACCATGAAGGACATTGAATTGGTTGTGTCTGCCAGTATCGGCTATACACTTTATCCTTCGGATGACTCCGATGCGGATTTATTGTTACGACATGCTGATCAGGCCATGTATGTGGCAAAGGAACGGGGCAAGAGTTGTATACATTTATTCGATCCCGAGCAAGATAGGCAAGTAAAAGCTTATCGCGAAAACTACGATCGACTGCAGAAAGCGATTGAAGATCAAGAATTTACCCTCTATTTTCAGCCTAAAGTCAACATGTACGACGGTCAAGTGATCGGTATGGAAGCCCTGTTGAGATGGGTGCATCCCGAGCATGGAATACTTGCACCAGGCTCTTTTTTACATATAGCAACAGAAACAGAATTGGAAATAGAACTGGGTAAATGGGTGATAGGTAGGGCTTTAGAACAATTACAACAATGGCAATCCTACGGGTTGGATCTATCTGTAAGTGTAAATATCGGACCACATCATCTTCAACATGCAGATTTTGTACTCCACATTAAGCAGGCTCTTTCTGAATACAGTTCAGTGGACGCTAAAAAATTAGAGTTAGAAATACTCGAAACAACCTCTATAGAAGATTTAAGTCGTATTATTCAACCACTGCTATATTGCCAAGAAATGGGAGTGCAAATAACTTTAGATGATTTTGGTACGGGTTATTCTTCGCTTACATATTTTCATCGCTTGCCAGTCAATACGTTGAAAATTGATCGAAGTTTTGTTTGTGATATGCTGGAAGACCCTCAAGATTTGGCAATCGTAGAAAGTGTCGTTCGATTGGCGCTGGCTTTTCATCGTCCTGTGATAGCCGAGGGGGTAGAGAGTATAGAGCATGGTGCTGCACTATTGCGCCTTGGTTGTAAATTAGGTCAAGGTTACGGTATTGCAAGGCCGATGCCCGCTGAAGCAGTTCTACAATGGTTGGAGAAGTGGTATAGCGATACTGCATGGCAAACTCTTAAAAGCAAACTTGAACCTAACAGTAATGATGATATTGAAGCAGCGATTATTGGGCATCAGCAGTGGATATTAAATGCAACTGAGGCGATAAGTGATACTCAAATGCATACTAACCAAAAATTGTTTGATAGCCAAAGTTGTTCCTGCGGGCGTTGGTTTTATGGTGCAGGCTACCTAAAATATGGGCATTTAGAGCAGTATGGAGCTTTAAGGGAGTGTCATGATCGAATTCATCTCTTAGGTGAAGAGTTACACAATCTAGCAAATAGTGGCCAACATAATAGTGCGTTAAACAGATTG
The DNA here is from genome assembly GCA_022360905.1 of Chromatiales bacterium. GTDB lineage: Bacteria > Pseudomonadota > Gammaproteobacteria > Chromatiales > Chromatiaceae > Thiodiazotropha. The sequence continues at coordinate 5,339 of JAKSBX010000166.1, read as the reverse complement.
GGCGAATTAAATAGAATGCATGAGCAATTTGTTCAACAGTTAGAAAAACTTGTCTCAACAACTACATAACTATTTATAAAATATATTCCTACTTTTTTGTTAGCTTAGAAAAAAGTTAACATAAAAACTTAATTTAGTTATTGTAGGTCTATTATCAAGAATTCGATAAAAATCTTGGAACATGTGTCAAAGTTATAAGATGGTCAAGAACTAAGATGGATTACGCGAGACGATTTGGTGGAATAGCTCGGTTATATGGTGAAGAAGGACTTGATATATTACGTAATTCTAATATTGCGGTAATTGGTGTCGGGGGTGTAGGATCCTGGGCTGTGGAAGGGCTTGCGAGAAGTGGTGTTGGAAAATTAAGCCTTTTTGACATGGACCATGTTGCTGAATCAAATATTAATCGCCAGCTTCCAGCACTCGAATCAGAATTTGGAAAAGCCAAAGTTATAGTGCTCGCACATAGAGTGGAGCAAATTAATCCGGAATGCTGTGTTAAGCCTATCGATGTATTCATCGATGAAAATAATCAGTCGGATTTAATCAGTAGTGAATTTGATTATGTGATCGATTGCATTGATAACTATAGAGCCAAAGCGGCCTTGATAGCGTATTGTAAGTTGAATAAAGTGCCTGTAATTACCGTTGGTGGTGCAGGAGGGCAAATAGATCCTACAAAAATAGGTCAAGCAGACCTAAGTCGTAGTGAACAAGATCCGCTACTATCCAAAACCAGAAAACTGTTGAGAAAAGAGTACAACTTTCCAGTGAATATGAAAAGACGCTTTGGTATTCCTTGTGTTTTTTCAAAAGAGCAGCAAATTTCACCGGCAAACACCGTTTGCACAAATCGTGCTGAAAAGATCCAGAGTAACTTAAACTGTGGTGGATATGGTTCTGTTATGACGGTAACTGCAAGTTTTGGATTGGTAGCTGTATCTTATGTATTGAATACGCTAATAAAAAAGGGAAAAAAACAGTAAGTGGTTAGACTGGTTTTTTTGCTATCGCAACAGTATAGGTTTTACCCTGTTTTAGTTTTTTGTAATCATTAAAAATTTCGGTTAAATTACGTTTCATGTATTGACGTAATCCGTTTATAGTAACGACGTATAATTTTCCTCCTGGAGTAAGCCGTTGATAGGCGTCATGTAGTATAAGGCTTAGCATCTCTTTACCAACTTTGGCGGGAATATTTGACGCAATAAGATCAAATTTTAAGGTGGAATCGATATGATCGAAGGCATTGCTTAATATGGCCTTTGCATTGTGAATGTTGTTTCGCTGAATATTAGCATTACAATAGTCTACTGCCATAAAATCCTTATCAACTAATAGCGTTTTACCATTGGGAGCACGGCGTGCCATATAGAGGCCTATCGGTCCATAACCACATCCTAAATCAAGGCAGTTATCATCAGAGTTAATTTTGAGTTGGTTAATTAGAAGTTGAGTACCGTCATCAATTTCCTTCGGTGAAAATATTCCCCACGTTGAGTGAAAAGTTAGCTTTTCACCGGCCAGGTCAGCAGTAAAGACGATATCTTTTCTCAATTTATCCAGTTTAGTCTGATCTTGCATGATTTATATCTTAAAGCTTACTTGAAATTATGCGAAGGATTGTGTTCCGTCTCAATCATAACATTTTTAATACGATTCAGGTACCAAGTGAAAGACTGCTTCTAACATAACGTTTTCATCATAATAATCTATAGCAACCGGCCAATATCCACTATTGACCTGCAAAATTAGGGATGGAAAGCTACGTGCACCCATAGATCTGCTTAGGGCAATTTCATCAAAAAGCTGGTTTGCAACGGTATCACTGTAAAATAGTGTAGAAAATTGTGATTGATTAATTCCAATTTCAGCAGCAAGTTTGATTAGAGTGTCATCGTCAGAGGGATTTAGCGCTCTTAAATAATAACCTTGCTGAATAGCAAAGATCATCTTATCTTCGTGAGTTTGGTCGATCTCTCTTGCTGCGATGACCGCACGACAGGCAGGATAAGTAGAACGACGTGGAACATTTTTTACCCAGAAGTCATAATTGAATTGCGTCTCAGGTAGTTTTTTTTGTATATTTCCCCATGTCTCCTGCAGCCTATTGCGCATACTAACATCCATTGCCTGATCGGTATCGGGTGCCAGTCCACCGAGGAGCTTAGTTCGAAGTATATCGGAAGGGAGTTGCTTTAAGAATCGAGTCAATGTTGGTCTGAATGCCCAACACCAACTACACATGGGATCATGGATATAATATAAGTGTGAATTCATGATTATAATGGCTGGTTATCGGGGTTGTAATACGGGCTTGGCTTTAGTAAATATAGCCTCAGTCGTGAAACAATTATAGTCCAGCGACAGAAATTGTATTTTTGAATTGGCGACTTTGATTGTAATAATAACTATATAAATGCAAGATTGATGTGAATGAGTAACGAACTGTGACATAGGCCAGTAAACAGTTATGTATTTCTTTTGGTTGAATGTCGTCGTAATACATATAAGGAAGGTGTATGAAATCAGGGATGAAAATCATGATTATAGGTCTGATATCACTTTACTCATTCGTACTGCATGCTGCACAGAACAATTGGTTGTCTCTTGAAAGTGATGGCATACATATCCATAAACTATATGGATTGACAGGTGGAGAGTATTTAACCGTAAATCTATTTTCAGTAGATGCCAATAAAGAGGAAAATGCAATCCAACTATTCTATAAGATGATGGATAAAGATGTACAAAGAGTCGCTAAAGTCTATGAAAACTATCATGTGCAGCTGACAAAAATCCCCAAATTGGCTGTAATCACAACAATGAAACGCTGTGCTGATCAAACAGGTAAACCGATATTGATCCACTACCAGGGTTTTTTTGTCGTTGATCGACAAGAAATGTGGTATGTACGCACTGAACTGAACGATAATCTGAAGTTATTGATCCAGTACTATCGCGAAATATTAGATCATGTATTTGCACAAATGAATGTAGGTAGATTAGAGAGTGATAAATAAAAAATTAAAACTTCTAGATGTATCTACTTTCAGATAAACGTACAATAGAGTATGTTGTACTAATCGGGGTAGAGTGTGTTTAAGGCTGCACTATTAAGTAAGCTTGCATTTTGGTTGATTGTGATTGGATCATTTGCATTGATTGCACCAAATCCTGCATGGCCTGAATGGTTTGCTAGAATAATTCTTTCTACAGGCATAGCGCTAGGTTTAGTAACTATAGGCTTGGGTTTGTGGAAAAAGTGATCGTGACATGAATTATAACAACTCAACATCTACTATCTTGTCAAAGCAAGGTGGCAATATGTTTACAGCTATTTTGGTGAAATCATATTGATCTTTTCTTGAGCATCGAGAATTTCCTGTGCAAGGACCCGCAATTGAATGCGTTCAGACCTGGCTTTTTGGCGCAATAATTCAAATGCGGATTCTCTTTTAAGACTATGTCGCTCCATCAATATTCCAATCACAACATCTACAACTCTTCCTGTTTGAATGGCTTTACTGTAGCGCTGTTCCGTCTCTTTTAAGCGTCTTATATCTGTTACCCATTTTAAGGCTGCATCGATGTCAGGTAATAATTTAATTACATTGCCTGGATTATTAGAACCAATCGATACTTTCTCAATCTCATGTTGGCAAATAAATATAAATAAAATTCCCATCTCAAAGAGTCTTTGAGTTAATTCAGATCCGTCACTGTTGTAATAGGCGTTATCAAGCAACACTAAATCCGGTTGAAAACTCATTGTTGTTTGCAATGCTTGTTCTTTGGATATTGCGATTTCCACATTATAATTCGCACTGACAAGTATATCGCTTAACTTCTTTAAATTACTGTTACTGTCATCGACTATAAGTAGCTTTTTGTTACTCATGTCAACTGCTCCAAATTTAAAACGCAATTAAAAAATGCTTTCATTACAGAGTAGTTTAATGAATGAGTATTCTGAGAGTTGTTCATCGAAGTTAGTTTCTATGCAGAGATGGTTTGTTAATTTAAATGATCCGGTATTACCAAGATTATTAATTACAAATCAGATTAACTGAAAAAAAATCTGAAAAATATTAGCCGCCTACTACCGTTAGTGGATCGAATGTAGGATATGCTTATTTCAATTCTGATATTCATGATTCAATTAACAATCAATTGAGGGTATCGGAAAAAGTATCATACAAATACAAGATTAGTATTCATGATTGTTTGGAAAACGATCAACCCGGTTAAAGTCAACTAATGCGCCTGTATAGTGATTGATCTTCCCAGAAAATCTAGAAATTAAATTGTTAACTCTGCAGGGTGCGCCAGTGAAATAACCTTGTGCAAAGTCACAGTTAAGGTCAGTTAAGTATTTTAGTTGTGTCTCACTTTCAATGCCTTCGGCTGTAGTCGACATGGCTAAATTGTGGGCCATATTAATTACTGTTTTTATCATCTGATCGTTGTTATCACCGTTTTTGATTCGTGATGTAAACGAACTGTCAATCTTCAATTTGCTGACGCCAATGCGTTTGATGCTATTAAGGGACGAGTATCCAGTCCCAAAATTATCAATCACTATATTGATACCAAGACTATTCAGATCATCGAATGTTTCAATGACATCAGGTGTCATTTCCATAATAATATTTTCAGTGATCTCTAGCTCAAGTGAAGCGGGTGGCAAGTCTGTCTCATTAAGTACTTCTTTAAGTATTTTTGTTAAATACCCGGACTCAATTTGTATACTGAAAACGTTGATCGCAAGATTTACGTTAATACCATATTTTTTTCGCCAATTGTCAATCTCACTACAGGCGGACTTAATTGCCCAATCAGCAAGTTGTAAAATTAAACCTGTCTCTTCAGCAATAGGTATGAATATTGAAGGTTCAATCTCGCCGTACTTTGGGTGTTTCCAGCGCAACAGCGTTTCGAGTGTAACGATTTTCCCAGAGTTTAAACAAAACTGAGGTTGATAGGTAAGCTCAAGTTTACCCTGGGATATGTCGCGCCTAAGATCATTTTCTATCAAAAGTTTCTTTTGTTTTTGTTTGCCTATTTCTTGTGAATAGAATGTGTAGCAGTTTTTTCCTAGCTCTTTAGCGCAGTACATTGCGCTGTCAGCAAGTCTTAGCATGGTTTCGCTATCCTTAGCATGTTCTGGGAATAGGCAAATTCCAATGCTTACGGAGATTTGTAATTCTCTATGGTCAACGGAAAACGGAGATTTAAAACAATGTTGAATTTTTTGTGCAACAGTTTCTGCATGCGTATCACTGGTAATACAAGAAACGATTACGGCAAATTCGTCGCCACTCAATCTTGCGACT
>JAKSBX010000167.1 GCA_022360905.1 Chromatiales bacterium | reverse complement strand
TAGGAGACTGTTTCAATCACGGCTGTGTTTGGCGGCTGGAGACTCTCTATTCCATAAGATTCTGATAAGTGCCATGGCCTGTATGCAGAATGGGTGATGGCCAATCCACAGGTTGAAATTGTAAAAAGCCACCCCATGTTATTAGTGTTAACAGCCCCTGACACGACAACCATAGTCTTGAGGTGAATAAAGCTGGGCCAAACCGAAAATAGGTCTGCCGGCCCAAACAAAGTAGTGGAACAACGGTCTATCCGAGTTATGAGTGATCAACAGAATTACGGCCGATGGATGATCATCGCAGCATGGGTGCTGATGCTGGCGATGCTTACCCTGCTATTCTCCCAATGGCTGGACAGACAAAACAATCCCAATCGGCAGCTGAGCGTGACCACAGACCTTCAAGGGGCATCTTCTGTGGTGCTGAAACGTAATCGTGCCGGTCACTATGTGGCACCGGGTAAAATCAATGGTGTCGATGTCGTCTTCCTGCTGGATACCGGCGCAACCCTGGTCGCCGTATCGTCCACTCTGGCGGAGAAGGCGGGGCTTCGGCCCGGTGCGGTAAGTCAGAGTCGTACTGCCAATGGGGTGGTGAGGAGCTGGCTGACTGAGATCGATCAATTACAGTTGGGGCCGATTACAATGCAAAACGTAAAGGCGTCGATACTGCCTAATATGCCGGCCCATGAAGTGCTGTTGGGTATGAGCTTTCTAAAACATCTCAAGTTGCAGCAGCAGGGAGATGAGCTGGAGATTGCATTACCGGATTAGCTGGGGAGCTGTGTGCAGAGTGGTCGAAAGACCGCTTGATTGAGGGTGCTTAAGGTGGTCTGTTGCTGCCGCTACACAGGGTAACGGCAGCGGACTGAATGATCAGATTTTGTCTTTCAGTGCTTTCAGAGCGGTCAGTTTTACAACGGTCTTTGCAGGCTTGGCCGCAATTTTAATCGCTTCACCGGTAGCAGGATTGCGTCCCATGCGGGCTTTGGTTCTTGGTTTTACAACGCGACGAACCTTGATGCCGCTATCTGGAATCGTGAACTCACCTGAACCTCTTTTCTGTAGATGGCGGGTAACCAGTGTGTTCAGAGAGGAGAAAACAGCGGCCACATCTTTGCGTGATAGACCTGTCTCTTCTGCAATGGTGCTTAAGATTTGTGTCTTGGTCTGCTTGGCTGTGATGGCTTTCAGGCGTGGTGCTGCAGCTACTTTTTTAGCAGTAACTTTCTTTTTAGCAGTTTTTTTAGCGGTCTTTTTTGCGGCTTTCTTTGCAACCATAGGGTTTGCTCCTTCTTACAATAGTGGGTAGGTTGTGTGTTAAAAATAACACAGTTTTTCAATAGGTAAACATAAAACGACCGTTTTTTACTGGCTTTTTTACAAAAAGTCTATTTTTTTCTTTCATCTGAACTTGAAAAAAGATCTTTATCAGTTAAATCCGGGATGTTTATTCAGTGAGGAATTACTACATTGTTTTGGATCATCGGTATATGACGTGAGTCATCTATCGATCAAAAGTCTTATTTACTCTTGGTTGTATCGATCAAGCCGCCTATATTCATCTTAATCTGGCGGCTTTACATCATGTGTTATCCCAAATTGGCACTATGCATCGTGCGTTGAGTGTGAATTTAGGCATCTATCGGCCAAGATTGAAAACAGTTGAGTGTTTAAGGAGAAAAAAATATGAAGCGGTTATTGTTGCTGTGTTGGCTCTTGTCTCTCTTTTCCTATGCGGTCGCAAAAGATGTTGCGGGTGTCAGGCTGGATGAAACGATTCAGCGTGGCGAGGATGGTGTGACACTTGAGTTGAACGGAGCCGGTGTCCGGGAGAAGTTCTTTTTCGATATCTATGTTGCAGCGCTCTACCTGCAACAGAAGAGTAATCAGCAATCCGTGATTCTGCAGAACGAGGCGGCTGCACGGGTGGAGATGAGGATGCTCTATTCAAAAGTGGAACAGGAAAAATTCGTTGAGGGTTGGAATGAGGGCTTCCGCGCAAACCTTGATGAGCAGCGGTTCAAGCAACTTGAGGATCGATTGAATCAGTTCAATGGTTGGTTTGAAACGCTGCATGAAGGGGAGGTGATTGAGCTGGACTACTTTCCCGATAAAGGGACAAGGGTGAAGATCAAGGGTGTCGAGAAGGGGGTGATTCCGGGTGCCGATTTTTTTCAAGCGTTGTTGAGCGTTTGGTTGGGAGACAAACCTGTCACCAAATCACTCAAGAAGGGTCTATTGGGACTGTGATCCGGGAGCGATGTGGTAAATAGATGGGGTGGTTGGGCAGATATTCAGTTGCGTCGCTTTACCATTAAGTGACGCATTGGCGCCAGACACCCCCCCGCCTTTCATCACCGGAACCGTCCAGCATGCCGTTGGATTTCAGTATCACGCTATGAGCACCACCGAAAAAGAGATTCTTTCTTTTCCAATGCTGTTGCTCTTGAAATTCATCCAGTAGTGCACGGCAAGCGGCTTCGTCATAACCAGGCTCGATACTCAGCAGGCCGTTTTCGTAATGTATACGTGGATTGGAGACGGCCTCATCAAGTGGCATACGGTGGTCGATGTGGTTGAGTATGATCTGTAAGACTGCACTTCGGATTCGGTTGGAGCCACCTGAACCGGTGACCAGAGCATCGCCGTTCCGTTCAATGATCAATGTTGGTGACATCATCGATGCCAGCCGGCAGTTCTCCTGCCAGTGATGAAATCCTCCGGGATTCAGATCCTCTTCCCCCAACATGTTGTTCATCATGATGCCGCACTCCGGGATTACATAACCGCAGCCTTCGCCGTTGGAGAGGGTCATGCTGGCTAGGTTGCCTTGGGTGTCCGCGATACTGATCTGGGTGGTCCCACGTGAGGATATTCCACCGCTGTCCATTTGCTGGTGATAGGCCTTGGCAATATCAGGGTCGAGAATCTGTGCCATGGAAGAGAGTCTATCCTGCCTGACTTGCTGGGTGAGTTTCATGCAGCGGGCCAGTTGTCTCAATGAGGATTCAGAGTCGCTATTGGATGTCTGTACTGAATTTTCTGCCATCAGCCCGAGAGAGAAGGCGATCAGTGTTCCGCCAAGTGAAGGGAGTGGGTTGGTGAACAGTTCCACTCCCCGGTAACTGAGTTGCAACGGCTCTCGCAGGATGACCTGGTAATCGTCAAGATCCTCCATCTGCAACAGACCGCCCTGGCTCTCACAGTCTCTGACCAGCTGCTGGCCGGCCTCTCCATTATAAAAGAGTCTCTCACCTTCGTGCTGCAGTGCGTCAAAGAAATCGGCAAGATCCGGTTGGCAATGAAGTTCGCCTTCGGCGATCAGCTGCCCGGGGCTCGTTGGGGATTCATTTAGCGACATGACGGCCGGGGTTGCGCGCAGGATTGGGCCGATGATCCGGGTGATCAGGCTCTGGAAATGGTTCATCACAACGCCCTCTTTGGCGAGTGTGATGGCCGGCTGGAACAGTTCGCTCAGGGGAAGTCTGCAGTGGTGCTGGTGGATCAGAAACAGGCCCCGGATGAATCCTGGCGTGGCGATTGAACCCAAGCCGATATGAAAGGTTTGGCGGGCCGTGCCGAAATTGGCCTCGATCGGGTAGAAATCGAGATCTTCCAAGGGCCGTTTTCGTTTTGGTGTATGGGCGAAGAAGTCATATACTTGTGGTGATCGGCCTTCAGCTCGAGCGGTCAGAAACCCCCCTCCCCCGGGTGAGGCCAGTACCGGTTCGGCGACACAGGCGGTGAGCATAGCGGCGACCACAGCATCGAAGGCATTACCACCAGCCTTTAATATTTCGATAGCTGCATCGGCAGTTTCAGAATGGCCAGCTGCTACAACACCATTTAATCTTTTCATAAGGTTTATAGCCTAGTGTAGTGTCCTATATTGTTTGATGATTATAGAAGCCCGCTCAGGCCAGGAGACAAGGCGCAATGCGCAGGGAATGGCGCGCCCTTGTCAAGCATTGCAACGCAGTATCCTGGCCTGAGCGGGCTTCCCTTCGGGCGAGACGCTAAGCGATCATCCGCGTTGTTGCGCTCCTTGAAAAGGGCGAGCCATTCCCTGCGGAGCGCGCCTAGCGGCTAACCGCTTAGCGTCACGCTATAATCGTCAAACAATATAGGACACTACACTAGTGTTATCAGGCCTTGATTAGCAGTAGTATGTTTAATCTGCTCGAGCGTGCCAGTAAAGCATTGTGCCTCAAAGGCCACTGTAGCACGTATAGGAGATGGACCCCCGCATGCAGTCTCTGTAGTAGATACCGGTAAAATCAAAAGATTTTGATTTATGTCGTTGAAATAAAACATTATGATCGATATGGTTTCTCGGCTCTGTTGAAAATGCAAACCTGTTCAACATTTCTGTTGGCAGGAGGGAGATTCCCATTCAGCTTTTGATTCAGGGTGCCGTTAAATAGAGGAGCGACGTTACCCTCAAATCATAGGATCGATATTCCTGAGCGCAGAAAGAATGGCCGTGCCAAACAGTAAAAGCGACGATGTCCTACTAAAAAACCTGGTGCCTTTGAACACGCTCTCGGAGGAGCAGCTTGGTCATCTGCTCAGCCAGATCGTGGTTGAAAAGGCGAAGAAGGGCGAATACCTTTTCCGTGAAGGGGACACCGATCACCAGAACGTCTACCTGTTGTCAGGTACCGTTGCCCTATTGTCCGGGCAGAAAGAGATGGATCTGATCAGCAGCGGTACCCCGACCGCCCGCTTTGCCCTGGCCCATCAGCTACCTCGAAAACACTCCGCACAGGCCAGAACGGCGGTCAACTACGTGCGCATCGATAGCCGCATGCTCAGCGATATGCTGGCCCGCAGCCACAGTGCCAGTTATGAAGTGAAAGACATCGAACAGCCCAGCAGCGGTGATTGGATGAGCCTGTTGCTGCAATCCCCGGTATTTCAACAGATTCCACCAGCCAATCTGCAACGGGTGATGATGCGCATGGAGGAGGTCCAGGTCCGGGCCGGTGACCTGGTTATCAAGCAGGGTGATGAGGGAGACTATTTCTATCTGATCAGTCGCGGTGAATGTGTGGTCTCCCGGCAACCCGAAAAGGGCCATGCACCGGTGGAACTGGCCCGGCTAAAGGCGGGCAAAGGTTTTGGCGAAGAGGCGCTGATCTCCGATAAGCCCCGTGGCAGCTCGGTTGAGATGGCCACGGACGGGGTATTGGTACGACTTAGCAAAAACGACTTCATCGAGCTGGTCAAGCAGCCCCTGTCGAGAACGCTGAGCTACTCGGAAGCGACCGGATATATCGAGAAGGGAGCGCTCTGGCTGGATGTCCGTACCCCGGAGGAGTATGAAGAGGGCCACTTGCCCGGGGCGATCAATCTGCCTTTTTTCTCACTGCGCTTTCAGGCGTCGAGCCTGACTCTGGACAGGCCTTATGTGGTCTACGGAGAAGAGGTGGGGCAGTCCGCCACCGCCGCCTATCTGTTGACGGAAAGGGGCGCTGAGGTATTCGTTGTCGATATCAATTGGGCCGAGCTGGCCGAGCTGGTTGGTCTGAAGAGCCGTGACGGTGATCAACCGGTCAACAACGTCATCGATTTCAATCGCGATGGGGATGAAGCGGCCTCTGCCGAGACCTCTGAGGAGCAGATTGCCGCCTTCAACCGACTGAAGCGGGAGCTTGATGAGGCCCGCAACCACTTCAAACAGGAACTGGAACAGCGACAGTCAGAAATCAAGCTGCTTCGCCAGGCCCTGGCCGCCGCAAAGAACAAAATTCAGAGCGGTGAACAGGAGGCATCGGAAGCTGAGGGGCTACAACAGGAAGCCTCCGAACTGCGCGAGGCCCTGCAGGAGGCTCAATCCAAGCTGTCCGAAAGTGAGCAGCTGGAGGCTGACCGTCAGCAGCTGCAGGAACGCATCGAGGGGCTCGAGGCCCGTCTTGAGACCAGTCAGCAGGAACTGGATATTGCCAGACAGCATGCCACTGACGTCAAAACTCACAGTGACGATCTGCATAAACAGCTGGAACAGATTCATGGGCGCCATGAGGAGAGTGAGGGGCGTCTGAAGGAGCAGATCACCGAGCTGCAATTCGAGCTTGAGAGTATCCGCGAGTCGAGTGACGAGCAGCAGCAGGAAAACCAGCGGCTGCTGGCAGAGATGGATAGCTTCAAAGGTGAGGCGGATGATTTCCATCAGCAGGCCGAAGCGGGCATGGCGACGATTACCCAGGAAAGGGATGAGCTGGCAAAGCTCCAACAGGAGACCGAGGCCCGCCAGCAACAGCTTGCCGATGATCTGGAGCGTCTCAAAGGTGAGCGGGATCAACTCACAGAATCGTTAAAAGAGGCTGAGCAGCAGAACCAGTCTCTGACCGAATCGGTCGATAGCCTGACCGAAGAGCAGACATCCCTGAAGCACTCTCTGGAACAGGCGAACGGTGAGCTAAATCAGGTTCGACAGGAACATGATGGCTTGACCGGCCAGTTTGAGGAGCATCAGGCCCAGGCCTCCGATAGCGAGTCCCGCTATCAACAACAACTCGAAGCGCTGCAGCAAACCGTCGAACAGACCGAACAGGCGCTGCAACAGCAGCGTGAGAAGGCCAGCGAGGCCGAGTCCCAGCATCAGCAGCAGCTTGAGTCATTGCAGCAGTCTCTGGACCAGGCACAGCAAGAGCTGCAGCAACAGCAACAGCAGGCGGCAGAATCGGAAAGCGGGTACCAGGGGCAGATTGATGAGGTTCAGCAGTTCCTCAATCAGGCCCAGGAAGAGCTGCATCAGGAAAAGGTGCGTGCGGAGGATGCCGCCAATCAGCATCAACAGCGGATCGAAGCGCTGGAACAGAGTCTCTCTCAGGCTCAGGATGAGTTACAAAAGCAGCAGCAACAGGGTTCCGAATCCGAAGCCGGCTATCAGCAGCAGCTTGAAGAGCTGCAGCAATCCCTGGCCCAGTCACAGGATGAGCTGCATCAGCAGCAGGCACTCAACCAGCAATCTGTCGAGGATCTGAACAGTCAGCTTGAGAGTCTGACCGAGTCAGCCAAGCAGACGGCTGAGCAGGCCAGCGATGAGATCGCCGGTCTCCAGGAGCTGAAGCAGGGTCTGCAACAGCAGTATGAACAGGCGCAGACACGCACTGAGCAGCTGCAGCAGCAGATCGAATCGCTTGAAGGCGAGAAGCAGGAGCTGGCCAGCGAACTGGATGCACTGCGCACCTCCGGCGAAGAGCTCGAGGCAGGACATGCGGATGCCATCAACAGCCTGAAGTCCGAACTTGAACAGGTCAGAGGTGAACTGGAGGGCTTGCAGCAGGAGAAGCAGCAGCAGGATGCCACCCTGGCAGAGCGTCAGACTGCGCTTGAACAGGCAGAAACGAGTCTCAGTCAGACCCTTTCCGAGATGCAGGAGCAGCAGGACAAGGCCGCAGAAGAGATCAATCAGCTGCAGCAGCAGGCTGCGGCTGCCGAGCTGGACAAGGAGCAGTCGGCTGAGCGCGAACAGCAGCTTGAACAAGCCCTTGAAGAGTCCCGCCTGGGCAGTGACGAGGCCTTGGTGGCGTTGCGTGAGCAACTGCAGGAGGCGCAGGAGGCGACCCGCAAGCAGAAAGAGAAACGGGTTGAGTTCGAGGCCCGTCTTGAGCAGGAGCATCAGACCGCCGTATTTCTGAAGCGCTCTCTGGAGACGGCAGAGCAGGCCGTGGAGGTCAGTACCGAGCAGCTGTCGGAAGTGGAGCAGTCCAAGCTCTCTCTGCAAGAGCAGCTGGCGGCCCAACAGGCCGAGCTGGAGCTGAGTCAACAGCAATTGACTGAGCAGCAAGCTGAATGGCAGAGCCGAATTGACAGCCTGCAAGATGAGCTGAATCAGAAACAGCAGTCCGTTGAGTCCATTTCGGAGAATCTGGCGGCTGCGAAAGGCTCGCTGGATGAGCTCAATCAGAGTCATCAACAGGTGGCCGACGAGCGGCAGTCAGTGCTGGCAGAAAAAGAGGCGCTGGAGCAGCAGTTGGCGGAGCGGCAGGGTCAAATTGATGACCTGCAGAATCAAAACTCTGAAAAGCAGCAGGATGCGGAACGTCTTGCCGCAGAGCTGGCTGAGGCAAACCAATCATTGGAAGAGCTTGCTCGGACACAGCAGCAGGTGGAAAGTGATCGTGAGTCGCTGCAGGGTGACAAAGCGGCACTGGAAGAGCAGCTGAACGGGGTCAGGGCCGAACTCGAAGAGACCCGCCAGAGCCAGCAGAGTGCGTTGACCGAACAGAACTCGGCGGTTGAAGCGTTGCAGGCTGAGCTGGCCGATGAGAAACAGAAAATCGAGTCGATTTCCGATCAGCTTGCGCAGACCGAATCGGCTCGGGATGCCTTGAACTCCGAAAGGGAAGGTCTGCAGCAACAGGCCGCCGAACTCAGCTCTGAATTGGAACAGCTCAAAGCGGGGCAGCAGAGTCAGCTAGCCGATCATGAGTCGATGCTGGCAACTGCACAGGCAGATCTGGCGGCAGAAAAAGAGCGTGCGCAAACCATCGCTGAAACCCTGCAGGAGACGGAATCCAGTCGGGATTCTCTTGGCCAGCAACTTGATGCGTTGCAGCAAGAGAAGCAGCAGTTGCAGCAGCAGTTGGACGAGAGCAAAGATCAGCAGGCGGCGCTTTCAAATGAGTTGGATCGAGCCAATGAGTCTCTGGCCGGGGCCGCATCGGACGATGATCTGAAAAAGGCACAGCACGCCCTGAGTGAATCGGAAGAGACGATTATCCGGCTGAAACGGGAAGTCGAAGGTCTGAGAGAAGTACAGTTGGAGATGGAGAGCCAGCTTACCGATGATGTGGAGAGCGAGGTGAATGCGCTACGCATCGCCCTCGAAGCCGAGCAGAAGAAGCGTGAAAAGAATGACAAGCTGGCTAGACAGGCGGATGTACTGAGGCGGGAGCGTGATGTACAAGAGACCGCCATCGAAATGCTCGGTGAAGATCTTGAGAATCTGACCGAAGAGAAAGATCGACTGCAGCAGGAGCGGGACAACCTGGCCAAACAGCTGACTGAGATGCGCGATCAGTTTACCGATCTGGTGAATGAGAACGATCATCTCAATTCTGAGATGAGCGGCATGCGGGATCAGGTGTCCGATTCCAGTCTGGCGGACGATCTGCTGGTGCAGATGGAAGAGTTACGCATCAAGGCCGAGAACCTTGAGACCGAGCGGGACGAGGCGAATGATGAAGCGACCCGCATGCGCCGTGAAGTCGGTGAATTGCGCAGTGTGATCGAAACCTATGTGGAGCAGATACAGGATGTGCAATCCTTTGGTGTCGATGAGCAGGTAAATGCTTTGCGTACCGAACTGGATATGGTGCGCCGTCAGGCGGCCGAAGATCTTGAACATATGCGGCATGAGCTGGAGCGCGCCAAATCCAAGCAGTCTCACTCAGGCAAACGGGATGTGGATGAAGTGGCAGCCCTGCAGGCCAGTCGTCAGGAGATGCTCTCCCTGCAACAGTCACTGAATGAAAAGGATCATCTGCTGAGACTCTCCCAAAGCCAGTGCCGCTCTCTGGAGGATTCGGTTGAAGACAGGGACAAGGAAGTGGATCAATTGAAACGCAAGTTGGAGTTGTTGCTGAGAAAGACCGGTGGACTGGATGCCGCGACCTCGCCGGCGCGGGAAACCCCCGAGGCTGCTTCTCGCCTATCCGAACTGGGCCGGGAGCCGGGCGAGGATGGGGATTCCAAGCGTAACTCTCTGGGGCGTCTGTTCCGCCGTAAGTAACCCAATCGGTCCGCACGGTTGTCAGCTGATTCCGATCCCTCGGTCCGGCTGTTCCGGTTGTGCGTCCGTCGCCCTCGATCTGATTGCATCAGATAATCTTTTTCAGTTTGATAATGGGAGTTAAACGATCTCCGATGCGAATTCTGGCGGTGGGGGTGGCAACCCTCGATATAGTCAACCGGGTCGAGGCCTATCCGCAAGAGGATCAGGAGATCCGGGCCGTTTCGCAAAGCCGTAGAAGGGGAGGCAATGCCTGTAACAGCTTGACGGTGTTGAGTCGCCTGGGGCATAGCTGCAGCTGGGCCGGCATGATGGCGGATGATGAGGCGAGTCGGTTCATCCTCGATCAGCTGCATACCGCGCAGATCGATACCCGCTGGGCCCGGGTTGAGTCAGGTGGCACGACTCCGACCTCCTATATCACCTCCAGTGAGGCAAGCGGATCCCGCACGATTGTTCACTATCGACAGCTTTCTGAGTTCAGTCAGGACGCCTTTGCCGGGATTGATCTGCACGGCTACGACTGGGTCCATTTCGAAGGTCGGAATCCGCCAGCGACCCTGGCGATGCTGAAACAGCTACGGCAGCAGCCGGTCGCTCTGCAGGTTTCGATTGAGCTGGAAAAGCCCAGGCCGGGTCTGGAGCAGGCGCTGCCCTATGTGGATGTGGTGATGTTATCCCGCGCCTACAGCCTGGCCAATGGTATTGCGGATGCCCGGCAGCTGTTCGACCATATCAGTCCGATGACCCGGCAGGTGCTCTGTTATCTTGCCTGGGGTGACCACGGCAGCTGGCTGCTGGATCGGGATGGTGGGGTGCACTTTGAACAGGCCGTCAAACCGGCAAAAGTGGTGGATACCCTGGGGGCTGGGGATGTTTTCAATGCCGGTGTGATCCATGGCCTGCTTGAGTGGGGGAATCCCTTGGAGGCGCTGCGCTACGGCAACCGCATTGCCGGTGAGAAGTGTGGTCGGCACGGGCTATAACGGGGAGCTGAGGACTTATGCCATCCGTACGCAGATTATGCAGAATTGACGAGCTTGAGGATCCGGGCAGCCGGGGCTTCAGCATGGAACTGGATGGAGAGACTCATGAAATCCTGGTGGTGCGCAAAGGGGAGCGGGTCTATGGCTATCGAAACCGTTGTCCACACACCGGAATCAATCTCGAATGGCAACCTGATCAGTTTCTCGATTTGAGCCAGAGCTACATTCAGTGTGTCACCCATGGGGCTCTGTTCCGGATTGAAGACGGCCTCTGCCTGCGTGGTCCCTGTTCGGGAGATGCCTTATCGCCGATCAGGGTGGAAGTGCAGGACGACGAGGTTGTCGCGATTCCGGACGCTTTCGGAGAGACATAAAAAAGCCGGGCCATGGGGCCCGGCTTTCGAGTCACGAAGTGAGCGCCTTATCCTGTCAGCTCATTTTATCGATAAAGGCGTTTAGGTCCGCCAGGACCAGCTCAGGCGGGAAAGCGCACTTCGTGGGACTCTCGGATGTGACTGGTTGCAGGCCGAGCTCCAGTGCGGGCTCATCGATCCGTGGGGCGTCTTCAGGCGCAGACAGCGTGGTAAGACCGGTTTCCAGAATCTGGCCCGAACTCATGTCATATACTGTCTTCATTTCACACCTCCTGGATCGTTGTTGAAACAAGGTCCTGTTACTTTTAATAACGGCCCTGAAAAAGCAAACTTTAGAGACCCGGTTCCACTTTCGCACTGCATTTACTAACTCATACGTCCGGGTGATTTGCTTGGTTTCACTTTGCCTAACCGGCGAGCGCTATTCAACGTTATTGAATTCATGGTTAATTTCGACCATTCAGCGCGCCAAAGCTGGTATGCTGAATCTCTTGCCGGCCTGGCGGCGGCCGGAGCGGCGGGATGGTCAGCCGGGATGATTAATCGGTATCTTCCAGGTGATCCAGGGGGTTGTAGTGGGTGTCCCCGGCCGGGTGGTCCAGGTCTACGCCGTAATCATCCTTGGAGAGATCATAAGAGCCTGCCCAGTCCTCCGGTGGGGCTGTCGGTACAATCTCAAGCTCCTTGAGGTCTTCCAGGTCGTACTCTTCCACGGTGCCATCGTAAAATTGCACCTCCACGACCCCCTCTTCCTGTTCGTAAGCGACAACTTCGAACTGGTCTCCGTTGACGGTCCTGAACCAACTGCCGATACGGATTCTTGGTGCATTCATTTTCATTCTTCTCCGCTGTTCAACTCAATCAGACAGTGTGACGGCGCTGTGTTTTCACAATCGACCACCTACTTGGTGTTGATCTTATTTATTGGTCTCTTGATCATGACTGTAGTCCATTTTTTCAGTTGATCCTATGCGCTTTATCATGGAAACAGGCGTCTCATTGTGAAGATTCATGGACTTGGGTTGGGCTGTTCGGTATGGATCTTTTCAATGCCGTCCAGCACTTCCCGGTCCAGGCTGAGATCGATGCTGGCCAGATTCATTTCCAGTTGCTGTAGCGTGGTTGCACCGATAATCGTACTGGTTACAAAGGGGCGGCTGGTGACAAAGGCCAGCGCCATCTGCCCTGGGTCCAGGCCATGCTCTCTGGCCAGCTGCACATATTTTTCGGTGGCCTTGCCCGCCTGGGGGTTGGTGTAACGGGTAAAGCGGTCGAATAGGGTCAGACGGGCTTTGCTTGGTTTGTTTCCATCCAGGTATTTGCCTGACAGAACGCCGAAGGCCATCGGCGAGTAGGCCAGCAGGCCACAGCTTTCCCGATGGGCAATTTCAGCCAGGCCGATTTCGAAACTGCGATTCAGCAGGTTGTATGGATTTTGAATGGAGACCACTCTGGGCAGCCCCTTCTGCTCGGCGATCTGCAGATAGCGCATGACGCCCCAGGGTGTCTCGTTGGAGACTCCGATCTGGCGTATTTTGCCGGCTTTTTTAAGATCCCCCAACACTTCCAGGGTCTCTTCGATCGGTGTCGTTGACTCATGTTTCGGGTGCTGATAGCCCAATGGGCCAAAGTAGTTGGTCTTGCGGTCCGGCCAGTGCAGCTGATAGATGTCAATGTAATCTGTCTGCAGACGTTGCAGACTCTGGTCCAGCGCGGCCTCGATGTTGGTTCTGTCGAGATGCAGATTGCCGTCTCTTAGGTAGCTGAGCCAGTCTGCCGGGCCGGCAACTTTAGTGGCGAGTACCAGTTTGTCCCGTTGTCCGTGGCGTGCCAGCCAGCTGCCGATATGGCGCTCTGTTTCGCCCTGGGTTTTCGCCTTTGGCGGAACCGGATACATCTCTGCTGTGTCGATAATATTAATACCAGCGTCAATTGCGCGGTCGAGTTGAGCATGAGCTTCGGTTTCACTGTTTTGTTCACCAAAGGTCATGGTGCCGAGTGAGAGGGCGCTGACTTTGATCTGGCTGTCACCGAGGGATCGGTAAATCATTGGGTTCTCCCTATCATTAATCTGCAGTGTCAACAGCCGTCAGCATAGCTGAAATCGGCTGGGAGGAAAGGAAGGAAATCGATGGAATTGGATGGCGGTCTGTTTTCAACGCCCATGCTGTTTTGGCTGGCTGGTCTATGCGGTGTCGTGCTCATCACCGCCTTAAAACTGGCCGTCTGGCAGCGCCTGACGCAACAGAATCTGATCCATGTCTTCCTGGGTGCCATCGTCTGCCTGATCGCACTTTGGCATATGCGCGGTCAGATCCAGCCTGGCCTCTCCTTTCATCTGCTTGGCGTGACGGTGATCACCCTGATGTTCGGCTGGTCGTTGGCGATTATCGCTGCCAGCATCGCATTGTTCGCGGTCAGTATGAATGCGGGTTATGGCTGGGAAGGGTATGTGGTTAGCTTCCTGACCGTGGTGTTAGTGCCGATTACCCTGTCGCAGATCGCCTTGGTGCTGGTGCGTTCCTGGTTACCCAAACAGTTTTTCGTCTACGTGCTGGGGAACGGCTTTTTTACCGCCTGGCTGGTGGGGTACATCAGCGGCTATCTGGCCATGCAGCTGCTTGTGCTGAGTGGGGCCTACACGATGGCGGAACTGCAGGTGACCATTATCCCCTTCTTTCCCCTGATGTTCTTTCCTGAAGCCCTGATCAACGGATGGGTGATCACCATGCTGGTGGTGTTTTTCCCGGCTTGGGTCTACTCCTTCAGCGATGAACAATATCTTCACGGTAAATAGCTTAGGCTGTTAACACTAATCCAATACGCCCTGTTGTGCCTGAAAAACGCCAATCAAGGCGCGAGGAGTGTAGTTTGGTTGTTCCAAATGAGCGACGAGCAACGGTTCGTGGCGCTTTTTCAGGCGCAACCCCCCATATTGATACAAAAGAGGGGGCTGGGTCTGTTTTTTGCGCCCAGCGGCGTTATCATTCGCTCATGTAGAATAACTACACCACGCTCATTCTGCCTTGCTGGACGCAAAAACAGACCCAGCAGGGCGTATTGGATTAGTGTTAACAGGCCCTAATCCGGTCTGGCTGAGGTATAGTCTGCCAATTATCATCGCGATCATCGGTCCCGAATGGGCTTGAATATCGCTGTGTGGCCTATGGTTTGAATGATTGTTAAGTGAGGTACCGCCTTGAGTTGGTGGGGAAAACTGGTCGGTGGCGCGTTTGGATTCATGCTCGGGGGACCCCTGGGCGCTGTATTGGGCGCCGCCTTGGGCCACAAGTTCGACAAAGGGCTGAAAGGGCTGCCGGATGACGATGTCAGCTGGGGGCCAGGGGATCAGGAGCGGGTCCAGACCGCTTTTTTTACCGCCACCTTCTCTGTTTTAGGTCACCTGGCCAAGGCGGATGGACGGGTCTCCCAGGATGAGATCCGGCTTGCCGAAAACCTGATGGCCCAGATGTCCCTCTCCAGCTCGATGCGACAGACTGCAATCAGTCTGTTCAAAGAGGGTAAATCGGAGCAGTTTCCGCTCGATGAGGTGGTGATCCAGTTTCGCCAGGAGTGTCACCGTCGTCAGACTTTGATTCAGATGTTTCTGGAGATTCAGATCCAGGCGGCTTATGCCGATGGTGAGATGGACCGTCAGGAAGAGCTGTTGCTGCTGCATATCTGCGAGCTGCTGAATATTCCGGAGTTCACCTTTCGCCGCCTTGAGCGTATGGTGCGTGCCCAGTCCCACTATGCCGGGCCGGGCAGTCAGCCTCCGCCCAGAACCCAGGGTGTCTCGCTGGATGACGCCTACGCAATTCTTAATGTTTCCCCTGAGGCATCCGATAAGGATGTGAAACGGGCCTATCGTCGCCTGATCAGTCAGCATCATCCGGATAAGCTGGTATCAAAAGGGCTGCCGGAGGAGATGATGAAAATGGCGGCACAGAAAACCGATGAGATTAAGAAAGCCTATGAGCGAATCAAAGAAGCGCGCGCCATGGGCTGATTCCGCGGGAGCCTGGACCCGATACCGCTTCTCAATCTCTCCCTGGGAGGGGAAAAATGACCGATAGCCTAGATCCCATCCTGCTCAATTTCATCTATGTGATTTTTGGCGGTGCGTTGACCATTTTTTTTATGTGGTTCGGCTGTAAGGTGTTCAGCCATATTGTTAATTTCAGTATTCCCGATGAATTGAAGAAGGGCAACATCGCCGTCGGCATCATGATCATGGGGATCTTTATCGGAATCGGCACAGCCCTGGGGCTGGTGATCGGTTTGGGGCTCAACTAGGGCCTGTTAACACGAATCCAATCGGCCCCTGATCTATGTTGCGCTATTGTCTACTGCTGTTGCTGCTGCCCGGAGTGCTGCTCGCCGGTCCTTTCAAGCACGTAAAGCACGATCACTGGAGTGATCGCTACGACAACTACTTCCGCAAATACACCAAGCACTACTTCGGTCCCCATATCGATTGGCACTGGTTCAAGGCTCAGGGCATCGCAGAGTCCGGATTGAAACCCAAAGCTTTGAGTTCGGCCGGTGCAAAAGGGATCATGCAGATTCTGCCCGCCACCTACCAGGAGATCAAAGAGGACAACCCCCATTTCACCCACATCGAAGAGCCGCGCTGGAATATCGCCGCAGGCATCTATTACGATCGTATGCTCTATCGGAAGTGGAAAAAAGGGCTGCCGACCGAGGAGCGGCTGGCCTTTGCTCTGGGCAGCTACAATGCGGGATATGGCAATGTGTTACGGGCCTACCGCAAGGCGATAAAGGCACATGGAGAGGTCAAGAGTTGGTCTCAGGTGGAAGGTTACGCGCCTGGTGAGACCAGGCACTATGTACGCCGGATCAAAGCCTTGATGGTAACCCAGTAAAACCACTCATTTCTCTTCAGCGACTGCGCTGGTCCTTTTCAACCAGGCGTGGAGTCGCTGCTGCAGGCTGGATTGCATGCCGGTAAAGAAGTGATCTGCCCCATTGACCACCTCCTGACGATACCCCTCTCTGCCATTTGACGAGGCGATCTGTCGACGCTTGGCAGCGCTCTCTGTAACGGCCGGCAGATCGCGACTGCCATACAGATCCAAAATGGGCGTCTCGATTTGCGCAATGGCCTGGGATATCGGGTCGGACTCGTTGGATGGGTCGATACTCAGGCCGATTGCTGCAACCGCGTTGATCCGCTGGTTGGGCTGTTTGGCAAGATGGTGCAGTGCCATGGCGGCTCCGAGACCATGGCCTACCAGGACCAGATTGGGTTGCTGCTGAGGGTCAAAGTAGTCGATGGCGCTCTGGATCCTGGCTGAGGCCATTTCTATCAGGCTCTGACGGGCTGCGGCATCAAGCCTCGTATCGGTGACCGGAAGCTGCAGTGCCAGGGTGTTCCAGCCCTGTTTGGCCAGATGTTTTCTGAGTGGTTGAATCACCTCCGCCCAGTCTGCATGGGTCCCCTGGTCATGCAGTATCAGCGCACCGCCGAGGCTCAACTTCGTTTCGCTGGGGCGATAGATGGCAAGAAAGCGGTTGTTGCCATTTTCAAGCCAGACCGCCTTACCAGATAGATTGGGGCTGTCCAGCGCCGCTGAAATACGTCGTTCCAGGCTGAGATTGGCTGCCTGGATTGGCAGTGTAAGAGTGAGTACAAGCAGTAGCAGGCCTGCAATTCCCGGCGGGGTGGGTTGGTGTTTGGGCATGGCTCGTCTCCTGGTCAGTCGATCCATATTAACCCGCCTGCCTGTTGGATTGCAGAGCCTCGCTTCACTCGCGCCGCCACCCCTCCCGGATGGGATAGCTGAAAAGCACAACGCTTTGGGGTAAAGTGGCCCTCCTTTTTTGAATTCCGGCGCGGAAATGGGTTTGCGCCACCCTCAGCCTGGCCCGGCGTGGGGATCGAACAGTAGGAGATAATAATATGGCCCGTCAGTCCGATAAGATCGCACCTTCCATCCTCTCTGCGGATTTTGCCAAGCTTGGGGAGGAGGTGGATAACGTCCTCGCTTCTGGCGCAGAGATCGTACATTTCGACGTCATGGATAACCACTATGTGCCCAATCTGACGATTGGTCCGCTGGTCTGCGAAGCCTTGCGCAAACATGGCGTTACTGCCGATATCGATGTCCATATGATGGTCAAGCCGGTAGATCGGATCATCCCCGATTTCGCCAAGGCGGGCGCTACCTACATTACCTTCCATCCGGAAGCCTCCGAGCATATCGACCGCAGCCTGCAACTGATCCGCAATGAAGGCTGTAAGTCCGGCCTGGTCTTCAATCCGGCCACCCCGCTGAGCCACCTGGATTACGTGCTGGACAAAGTGGACATGATCCTACTGATGTCGGTGAATCCGGGATTCGGCGGACAGAGCTTCATTCCCGCCACCATGGACAAGCTGCGTGCCTGCCGCAAGCTGATCGACGATTCCGGTCTGGATATCCGTCTGGAGATCGACGGTGGCGTGAAGGTCGACAATATCGCTGAGATCAAAGCGGCCGGTGCGGATACCTTTGTTGCCGGTTCCGGTATCTTCGGCTTCCCGGAAGCGGGTGATGCCAATCGCTACGACACCATTGTCGGCAAAATGAAGGATGAACTGGCGAAGGTTTGATCCAAACGGGGTTTGAAAGCCGCATGGCGCTTACTTAAGCGGCATTTGGTGGGGCAGGGCCCCACCCTACACCCGTTCAACGGTAGGGTGGGGCCCTGCCCCACCACAATACCTTTGATCAAACTGAGTGCTTTCGGTGTAGCGCCCTTTTTGTCATGCCGACACAGGTTGGTATGACGACAGTTGCAGAGATTCCCTGATTTTAACGATTGAATTTTTTACCGGTTGATTGTGTAGGGTGCGGCCCTGCCGCAGCTGAATCCCCCGGGGGACTCGTCCGCGGACACCCTGATTGGCTTTTGCATGAGAGAGTTTGGCATGATCAAAAAACCTGAAATGATCCTCATCGATGTGGATGGCACCCTGGTGGACAGTGTTCCGGACCTGGCCTATTGCGTGGATGAGATGATGAAACGGCTCGGCCGTCCCGTGCATGGCGAGGCGAAGGTGCGCGACTGGGTCGGTAACGGGGTGGAACGGCTGGTTCGCCGGGCGTTGATCGGTCAACTTAACGGCGAGCCCGATGAAGCGGACTTTGAAAAGGCCTATCCGATCTTTCTTGAACTCTATGCGGAAAACACCAGTCTGCGCTCGGTGCTCTATCCCGGCATACGCGAAGGCCTGGACTACCTGAAAGGCCAGGGTTACCGTCTGGGTTGCGTGACCAATAAGGCCGCCCAGTTCACCCTACCTCTGCTCAAGGACCTGGGCGTCCACGATGACTTCGAGATCATCGTTGCCGGGGATACCCTGCCGAAGAAGAAGCCGGATCCAGCGCCGCTACTGCATGCTGCGGAGAACCTCGGCGTCGATCCTTCGGCGGCCCTGATGGTGGGTGACTCCCAGAGCGACGTCAAAGCGGCCCGGGCGGCCAGTTTTCAAATCGTCTGTATGAGCTATGGCTACAACCATGGGGAAGATATTCGCAACTATAACCCGGATGCAGTGATCGACTCACTCACCGAGATCCAGGGGATTCTGGAAAACGCCGCTTGAGCTGAGGTGGCGTTTTCGAGTATGGTTAGGCCCAATTAAGGCTTAACCCTTTTGTAGACAGCGATGATCCTGCTTCCACGCAATGAGACT
Organism: Chromatiales bacterium; assembly: GCA_022360905.1. Lineage (GTDB taxonomy): Bacteria > Pseudomonadota > Gammaproteobacteria > Chromatiales > Chromatiaceae > Thiodiazotropha. Next base: position 5,163 of record JAKSBX010000167.1, on the reverse strand, counting down.
TTGATGAACGGTGCACGATGGCGTTGGTGATGGCCAACTCAGAAGCAACCGTTTTGTCGTCTATTGTGTGGAGAGGAAAATGACCCCCCAAGAATTCAACGCTCTGGTAGAACAGGGCTACAATCGCATACCTGTCGTCTGTGAGGTCCTGGCTGACCTCGATACCCCCCTAAGCGTTTACATGAAGCTGGCCAATGGGCCTTACTCCTATCTGTTCGAGTCGGTACAGGGTGGGGAGAAATGGGGCCGTTATTCGATCATCGGCCTGCCCTGCAGAACCCATGTGAGGGTCTACGACAAGCGTGTCGAGGTGCTCACTGACGGGGCTGTGGTAGAGCAGCATCAGGTCGAGGATCCACTGGCCTGGGTAGAGGTGTTTCAGCAGCGCTACCGAGCGGCCGAGCTGGAGGGGTTGCCCAGATTCAATGGTGGGTTGGTAGGCTATTTCGGTTACGACATCATCCGCTATATCGAGCCAAAACTGGCCGATAGTGCCAATCCGGATCATCTACAGACGCCGGATATTCTGTTGATGGTCTCCGACGAGGTGGTGGTGTTCGACAACCTCTCCGGACGCCTCTATGTCATCGTTCATGTCGATCCCGATAACGGTGGTTCGCTGGATACGGCCCAGGCACGTATCCGGGAGCTGATTCAGGCGATGCGTCTGCCGGTACCCAAATTGGCCGCTGGTGATCCGCGGCAGGTGGATGAAACGGATTTTGTCTCCGGATTCACCGAGCAGGGTTACAAGCAGGCCGTTGAGCGGATCAAGCAATACATCCTCGATGGGGATTGTATGCAGGTGGTGGTATCGCAGCGTCTGTCGATACCCTTTCAGGCACCGCCACTGGATCTCTATCGTGCCCTCAGAGGTCTTAATCCCTCCCCATATATGTATTTTCTCGATCTCGGGGAGTTCCATATCGTTGGCTCTTCGCCGGAGATTCTGACCCGTCTCGAGGATGGGGAAGTTACCGTGCGACCGATTGCCGGCACCCGTCGTCGAGGTTACAGCGAAGAGGAGGACAAGGCTCTGGAAGAGGAGCTGCTGGCCGACCCCAAAGAGCTGGCCGAACATCTGATGCTGATCGATCTGGGGCGCAACGACACCGGCCGGGTAGCCAAGATAGGCAGTGTCACCCTGACCGACAAGATGATTGTGGAGCGCTACTCCCATGTCATGCACATCGTCTCCAATGTCACCGGCAAACTGCGGGATGACATGAGCGCCATCGATCTGCTGCGCGCCACCTTCCCGGCTGGCACAGTGAGTGGCGCACCGAAGATTCGCGCTATGGAGATCATCGATGAGCTGGAGCCGGTGAAGCGTGGCGTCTACTCAGGGGCGGTGGGCTACATCTCCTGGAACGGCAATATGGACACGGCGATCGCTATCCGAACCGCGGTGATCAAGGAGAAGACCCTGCATATCCAGGCCGGTGCCGGGGTGGTTGCCGATTCGGTGCCTGAGCTGGAGTGGAAAGAGACCATGAACAAAGGCCGAGCGGTATTTCGGGCTGTGGCGCTGGCTGAGGCCGGGCTGGATCGCCATGCTTGCGACGAGGGGGCCTAAATCATGCTATTAATGATCGATAACTATGACTCCTTCACCTACAACCTGGTGCAATATCTGGGAGAGCTCGGTGTCGAGGTCAAAGTGGTGCGCAATGATGAGATCGGTGTGGCCGATGTGGGTGCACTGCAACCTGACCATATCGTCATCTCCCCTGGACCCTGTACGCCGAATGAAGCCGGTATCTCCGTCGAAGTGATCCAGGCCTATGCGGGAAAGATACCGATCCTCGGGGTCTGCCTCGGCCATCAATCTATCGGTCAGGCGTTTGGCGGCAAGATCATCCATGCCCGCGAAGTGATGCATGGCAAGACCTCGCCGATACATCATCTGGATCAGGGCGTCTTCCATGGCCTGGAAAACCCGTTTCAGGCGACCCGTTACCACTCCCTGGTGATTGAAACCGAGAGTCTACCGGCGGAGCTGGAAGTCACCGCCTGGACGGAAAAAGCGGATGGCGGTATGGATGAGATCATGGGGGTGAGGCACAAGACACTGCCGATACAGGGAGTCCAGTTTCATCCTGAATCGATCCTCACCCGGCATGGGCATGATTTGCTGAAAAACTTCATTGAAGGGGTGTAGGGTGAAGCTCTACTGATGTTGTGCAGGCCGCCGATGAGCACGCCGGCCCGGCAAGCGGCATCTGATGTAAACTGTCTAGTCTGAAAACAATAAGTCCAAGGGGGGAGAGCGCGTGGAAATGCAGCAAGCCATCAATAAGGTACTGGCCCGTCAGGACCTGACGGGTGAAGAGATGACCGGTGTGATGCGAACCATCATGACCGGTGGCGCCACGGCAGCACAGATCGGCGGTTTTCTGATCGGTCTGCGGATGAAAGGGGAGACTGTGCCGGAGATCGCGGCGGCAGCCTCGGTAATGCGTGAGCTGGCCTCCGGGGTGTCGATCGGGGGGTTGAGTCACCCGGTGGATATCGTCGGGACCGGTGGTGACGCCTCCGGCACCTTCAATGTCTCCACCGCCTGTATGTTCGTTGCGGCCGCGGCAGGCTGTCATGTGGCTAAGCACGGCAATCGCTCCGTCTCTTCCAAGTCGGGCAGTGCCGATGCCTTGGAAGCGGCTGGGGTGCGTCTGGATCTTACCCCTGAACAGGTGGAGCAGTGTGTCCGCGAGGTGGGGGTTGGCTTCATGTTCGCGCCAGGCCACCACAGTGCCATGAAGCATGCCATCGGGCCGCGCAAGGAGATGGGGGTTCGAACCATTTTCAACGTGCTGGGCCCGCTGACCAATCCCGCCGGGGTGCCCAATCTGCTGCTGGGTGTCTTCAGCAGTGAACTGCTGGAGCCTCTGGCGGAGGTTTTGCAGCGTCTCGGCAGTCGACACGTGATGGTGGTTCACTCCCGTGACGGACTGGATGAGATCAGCATCGGTGATGCCACCGATGTGGCAGAGCTGAAAGATGGTCAGATCCGGCGTTTCTCCATCCAGCCGGAGGATTTCGGTGTTACCCGCAACCCGCTGGAGGCGATTCAGGTCAATGATGCGGCCGAGAGTCTTAGCACCATTCGCGGGGTTCTGGAGGATAATTCGGGTCCGGCCAGAGACATCGTCATGATCAATGCCGGCGCGGCGATCTATACCTCCGGTAATGCCGCCACTCTGCAGGAGGGTGTCGAACGGGCGAACGAGGCCATCGCCAGCGGTGAGGCACGTAACCGACTCGATCGGCTGGTGGTACTGACCCAGAGTTTCGACTGACCATGAACGAGACACCCGATATTCTGAAAAAGATCGTTGCGCGTAAACAGCAGGAGATTGCGGCCCGGTTGGAGAGGCGTAGTCTGCAGGATCTGCAAGCGCTGTTACCTGAGAGTTCCGTGCCCCGAGGTTTTGCCGATGCCATTGCCGAAAGGATAGCGGCGGGAGAGGCCGGAGTGATCGCGGAGATCAAAAAGGCCTCCCCCAGTAAAGGCGTGTTGCGCGAGGATTTTCAGCCGGCGGAGATTGCGGTTAGTTATCAACAGGGTGGCGCGGCCTGCCTCTCGGTGCTGACCGATATCGACTTCTTCCAAGGCAGTGATGACTACCTGCAGCAGGCCCGTGGGGCCTGCACCCTGCCAGTGATTCGTAAGGATTTCATCGTCGATCCCTACCAGGTCTACGAGGCGCGGGCGATCGAGGCGGACTGTATTCTGCTGATCGCGGCCTGTCTGGATGATGCGCAACTCCATAGCCTGAACGATCTGGCCCATGAACTGGGTATGGATGTGCTGATCGAGGTGCATGACGAAGCGGAGCTGCAGCGGGCCTTGGTGGTGGAGAATCGCCTGATCGGTATCAACAATCGCAATCTACGCAGCTTTGAGGTCACCCTGGATACCACTCTCGGGCTGCTGGACCAGATTCCCGGTGATCGGATTGTGGTGACCGAGAGCGGCATCCTCGATCCGCAGGATGTCGAACGGATGCGCAGTCACCAGGTGAATGCCTTTCTGGTCGGTGAGGCCTTCATGCGGGCGGAGGATCCCGGTGCCAGATTGCGGGAGCTCTTTTTCTGACCTGACTGGAGTGCACCATGCGCCGTGCGGACCGTCTGTTTCGTATTACTCAGGCGCTCAGTGCCGAGCGCTATATCACCGCTGAGAGCCTGGCGGCTCGGTTGGAGGTCTCGGTCAGGACCATCTACCGCGACATCGAGGCACTCTCCGCATCCGGTATTCCCATCGAGGCGGTTGCCGGCCGCGGCTACCGGTTGAGCAAAGGCTTTCGCGTGCCGCCGCTGATGTTCAATGATGAGGAGTTGACCGCACTGATGTTGGGTATGCGCATGGTTCAGGGCTGGTGTGATACGGCTTTGGCGGAGGCGGCCTCCAGCGCGCTGGGCAAGGTGGCGGCGGTAGTGCCCGAGAAGCTGCGCCCGGTGCTCTCCCGTGAGGCCCTGCTGGTACCCGATTTCCATATACCTGCTGAGGTCAGGGCCCATGTGGCCGGGTTGCGCCAGGCGATCGCCCAACAGCGCAAAATGGAGATCGCCTACTGTCGTCGGGATGGGGTTCACTCGGATCGGGTGATCTGGCCGCTCGGTCTCTTCTACTGGGGCTCTGTCTGGACCCTGGCGGCCTGGTGCGAATTGCGTGAAGCCTTTCGCCAGTTTCGGGTCGATCGCATCGAGTCCCTGGAGATGGCCGGCGGGCGATATGAGCGGGTCAGCGGCCGCACTCTGCAGGACTACCTGATCAGTGTGGATGGCGAGGTGGATTGATCCCAGCTCGGGGTCAAATGACTTTTGGCTCAAGCGATGTATGTCGCAAATGGACGCCAATCACCGCAAAATGCCGCGAATAATTTTCACATTGTGGCTACTTTTCGCGTAGATTTGCGGTGATTGGCGTGCATTGGCGGTTAATCGGGTAACAATTAATTGCCTGAGATCCCATTTTCAATACTGACACCCCGTTGTCAGCAGGTTGTGGATAGACTGCCTCTACCATTTCAGTCAAGGGAGTCGTGCCATGGAACCAAGAATCAGTCTAATCACCCTCGGTGTGAATGACCTCACACAATCCATTCAGTTTTATCAGCAATTGGGACTGCCTCGCTATGATTTCGATAGCGATGCGGTAGC